>CAJFTW010000164.1 GCA_904420025.1 Candidatus Pseudolachnospira avium | reverse complement strand
TCCGGCTGGCGGAGCGCCTCCGCCAGGGTGTCCGCCTGGGGCACAAAAACCAGCAGGGGGATCAGGATCACCCCCAGCCAGAAACCGGCTCCCCGGCAGCTTTGGCGAAGACTGGTTGAAAACACTGGGTTCATGTTTTAAGATGCAAATTCAAATGTGGAAAAATCGTCAATTAGACTATTATATACTTGCCATCTTCCCGATGGATCACCTCGCCTAATAATATCCATTTCCGGCTCCTCTCCACCTCCCCAATCGGTTCCTGTGTAGTACCAGTAATGCCCCGGGTCATACGCACCAATTCCTAATTCATCATATAATTTTCCCCAAGTTTCTGGACCTACAATTCCATTCAGTTTATTACAATTCGTTTTAGTTTGGAATTGAACAACCGCGTTATGTGTGCCAGATCCAAAACTTCCATCCACATCCAAGTTTGGTTGCTCAGCGCATTGCTGCAGAATAAGCTGAATTGCCCGAGTCCTGAGGCTTTTATATGAGTCTGCCGGACTTGTTTTACTCGTTGTATTAAATCCCTGCCACTCTGGTAAAAAATTTGGATGCGCCATAGCAACGTTCACCATGGACAAGCACAGCGCCATACACACGATTACTGTCATCACTTTTCTCTTCAAAATCTATTCCCCCTTTCATTTTTCAATAGCCCTACCTTCATATCTACTCATTCTCAAACCATTTTTATCCCTCCTACCACAGTATATTTATGGCTATATTCCTTACATTCAGTAAGAAATAATCCATCTTGTTGCTTAAGCTGTTTCACACCACATATAGCAAAGGCCTGGCTCTTTATTCCTACTTTTCAATAGCCCAACGCTACATTAATAAACGTTCCATCTATAGCATTAATTGTTTGATATACATGTTCCTGCCGTGCACGAGCGTCCGAGTCTAGATTTTCCATCCAATTGTATCCTTCCCCATAATCCAATGCTTCCATACCACGGAAACACCAAGCTGGCACCAGCCGGAATTCTTCATAGTTATTTGGTATCTGAATTCGCACCAGACCAAATGTAATCTTCTCTACATGAATCTCCCCTTTCTCAATATTTGCTAATACCGTTTCATATTCTGGATTCTGGGGATTTTCTCTAGATAATTTTCCCAGCGTATATTCTACCTGCATTTGGTTCTGAAAAAGCTCACAGATCTCTGAGAAAGGAAGTACGGAAACATCCGGATTCTCTACTTCCACAATTTCCAAGGGAGCGGTCCAGTTGAGTTCTGTAATCCCATCATTGCGGAATGTAATACCGATTTTTTCATAATCATATAAAGCACCGTAGCTATCCTCCGGGTAGGCGGTAAGCTGATTTTGCTTTGTTACTTCCAGCCCTCCATAGGATGGCACATATACCAAGGAATACGCATATACCTCCTCAGCGTCCTCCGGCAGTCTCTCCCGACGGTCATCGTCTCCATTCTGTGCAGAACCATAGCGATAAATTTTGTATAATTGAAAATGTCCTAAATCCAACCGTTCTAATGTCTCAGCGATTTCTTCCAACATTTGATCTTCTGTCAAGGAAACCGGCACTTCCGATGACGCGTCCCAAACCAAATTTCCCTGATTATCCAAGTAGGAATAGGCGGAATAAGAAATCGCATTTCCATAATAGTCTCCATTTCTATAGTTCCATGCTGTTATGCGTCCAAATCCATTCTCCGTCTCCGCATCTATTACTAATTTTTCATCTATATCGGGAGTCCCCTCTTCTTCGTCCGCTGCAAACATTGTACTTTTCAGCTGATAGTAATCAGAGGGATGAAACATCCAATCGGTTTCCTTTTTCTGGTCTGTGTCTGGTGCCCCGGCATACTCTGCCTCATACGCAGTTTTCCACTTTTCATACTCGCTTTTAGCCCATTCTGCCAATTCCCTATCCCCAGCATAGTATTCCAGCAAAGTATCTTCATCCTCATAAATACGCTTTTGTTCTAATAATATTTTTTCGATTTCACTTTTTGTCAAACGAACTTTCGGTTCATAAAAAGTATGGCTACCAGTTAAAACTTCTCCCCATTTCCGTGCATCTTCGGCAGTCAGTGTACGAGGGCGAACCCGAATCACAGGAAGAAGGTTTGTCTGCCATGTACCGTCCGCATCCACTTTTACTGTCACGGAATCCTCCGCCCCTGAAAATTCTGTATGATAAGAAAAGGGTTCTTGAACCGGCGTTTTTGTTTGATCCATATCGGAATCCCGGGATTCCTGAATTCTACTTTCTAAAATGTTTGCATTTTTACCTTGTACAATATCTTCTGATGGGTTTTCCTGGCAGGCGCTGCCGGTAAAGGACAATAAGAGAGACATGCTTAGAAACAAAATAATGTGTTTTTCTGACTGAAATCTATCCATTGATTTATATCCCTTCGATAAAATATTCCATTTTCCGTCAGTACTCCTATTTTCGTATATTATTGAATTTAAAACAAGTATTAATTATTGGTCAAAGATAATTTCAAATCATCGAAACTACTCCTCTCGAGCATAAGTCATTCACTATTTTTCAAAGCATTTTCAAGCCATTCGAGCTCAGAATCAAAGCCGTTTTCCTGAAAATAATCCCGTAATCGGGAAATTTGCCCTTCTGCTTCCTCCTGATTAGATGCAGGAGCCACCAAAAGACACGTATTCCCTGTATTCCAGGGAACAAACCTTTCCTGCTGCGTATCATAGCTCACCCCCGCAACTATTACATCCAATGCTTTACTCATAGCAATCGTTTGTGGTATAATAATTTTATTTGTAAATGAATTATAATAATTATGAGCAAAAGAATAATCTTCGTCTTTATAGAAGTATACCATAATATACTCAAAAAGCCGAATGCCTTCAGCAAACAGACCACCTTCACGCCCACCATCAAAGTAATCGCTATCATTGTCCAAGCGGTAATGATAATAAGTTCCCACAAGCTGCGCCTGGCAGGGAACCGGCTCCCGGCCATCTGGAAAGATCAACCAGCCGGGCCATGCCTGATTCACGGACGAATCCACAGGGACAGTCCGCAAATATCTCACAACTCCGGCGGTGACGAGAATCACCGCCGAAATTATAACTATGATCCCAAAAATTTTCTTTTTCATACTACGCTCACTGTATAGACTCATTCTAAAACGAACTCTTTACCTCCGATGTCAACGCAAATGGGCTCATCTAAATAACCACCATTACCATACGATGTAATCGCCAGTTCATTTCGATTATCTGTGCCAGGAGATTTATAGTATTGATTATAAACTTCCACTTCATCAAACCAATCTCTTTCTCTTTCACTATAATACCACCAGCGAGCTTCAAATAATGTAGCAACGCTTGTTCTAGCTCCTAATAAACGTTCATTTCCAGTACCAACATATGTAAATGTTGTGTACGCTGTATATTGTGGTGCAACACTTACCTTATCGCCTGCCGATGTGCGCACCTGTTTTCCATGGGTCCCAACAAAATCTATCAATGTAACCGCAGCACTTCCGAATGGCACAATCCGATCTAACAATGCGCCACCACAAAATACTATCAATGTTTCACAGAAATCCTGTGCTAACGATCCAACATAAAGAAGAGTTTGAGGGAAAGAAGTATCCACTTTCAGTATATATTCCTGCAAAGTATATCCCTTATAATTTAAAACAGGCCCCCAACTTGTAGACGTACCCCTGGTTGTGACGCCTGGCTCATCATCTGGAATATAAGCGGTCACTGTTGCACCCGGCGACCTTGTAAAAACATCATCCATATAAGCAACGACTTCATCCGGCACATCATATTCGCTTACTACATCAGCGATGGTATCCTCCTGTACCGTGACAACAGTATCATATAATTCCAGAGCATCCTCTATATCTGGAGTTTCCACAGAAGAACCACTCTGAGGTGTATCAGCCAAAGCACGCATAGGAGCTACAGACATGAAAGCTAATACGATAGCAATCATAAAAGCCAGAGACTTAAAACATCTTATTTTTCTCAACATAACAATCTGCTCCTTTCTGTTTTTTATATTTGCGAACCGCATAAGTAATAACCTAATTTATTACAAAATCATTGGAATCACCTCTTTCTTAAGTTCTCAAAACATTTTTCCACCCATCACTTTCGATGACTAGAGAGTAGGTAAAATTATTTCTATTATTATAGAAATGTTAGAAACAAACTACATTTAGCGATTTCCTATTGCTCCGGGAAATGCTATTTTTTGTTCAAAACACATATTTTTGTTAAAATTGAATCACCTTACTGGCCTGTAAAGGGAAGCGGCTCCACTATTCTCTCTGCCAGTGGAACCGCTTGTCCACCTTCCTGTTCCGTCAATATACCCCGTAGAAGCCTTCCACATGCACAGAAGTTTTACTGGTATTTTCCGCAAAGATTCGGTAGGTTCCAGATTCGTTAATGGAAAACACATGTGAGCCATCGCCTGTTATTAATACATATCTTTTCCTTTCATTTGGTGTAATAATTCCCACTTTAACAGATACATTTCCAGGAGAGACGGACGCGGAAACCGTAATCTTATCTCCCGCTTGAGCTGAAAATGACGCACTACGTATCAGCGTATTAGCATCTACATTCCAGTCAAAGCTTGCACTAGAAGCCTGCAGACTTATATCCGAACCCGGCGCGTCCACCACTCGTACCGCCGGATTTGCATCCATAGGCTCTATGTATTCCACCTGAGAATCCTCGGCACATTCTTCTTGTACTGCTATATCTGTGTTTTGGTAAAGCTGTTCGTACCCTGCTTGTACTGCTTCCCCAGCCGCCCAGACAGTGGTGGTGGTCAGTATCATCAGCATGGCAACTGTACTCGCCAAAATTTTCTTCTTTTTGATCTGCCCCTTCTTCGCCATCGCTCTGTTCCTTTCTATTCTTTGGATTCTTGCCTTTAAATAGCTTTTCTTTTCCCAAAAGCCTGTAGTCAGGCCTATGGTGATTTTCTTTTGCTCCGTCAGTTTGACAAGGAGCTGATAATATCCCTTTATATCCATCTCCGGAACTTGCTTCCACACCCGGTCATCACAGCGGGCTTCCATCCATTTTCCTGTTTCCCGGTTCATCCAGTGGTAAATGGGATTCCACCAATAGATACATTCCAGTAAAGCCAGATAGTGCTTCATACGGGTATCCCTGCTCCGGCAATGGGTCAGCTCATGGAACAGCATTTTCTCCACTTCCGACTCGGTATACCGCCTGGGATCCGGCAACAGAATCACAAACTTGCGAAATCCTTGTACATGGGGCTGTCCCAAAGAGGGGTTCCATCTCACCCGTACATGTTCCAGGGAAAGCCCCAGCCGACTGGCACACACATCCAGCTTTTGTTCGATCCACTGTTCACAGGGCCGGCTGTTTTTCCAATATTGCCTCTGTAGGAAAAGCCCTCCGCCGTAATATACGATGGAGATACACATCCCTGCCAGCCAAATCCATCCGATTTTCCGCACCAGATTTAAGATAAAAGGCGTTGGCGTCAAAAAGGTTCCCACTATCGCCCCATCCGCTTCCATGGCCATCATCCGCAGAATCGCGTACAAAACCGGAACCGTAAAGAAAAAGAGCCCCATATACAAAAAGATCAAGTTTTCCTCTATCAACCCACTTCGGTCCAAAATCCTCTCTACCAGCAGCCAACACAGGAAATAGAAGCTGCCGGTAAGGGAGGTCAGGCAAATCATGCCAAATACTTCAACAATCCCCATGGTCGATAATCTCCTGTATTTCCTTCCGTTCTTCCTCGGACAAATGTCCGTCCTCCCCCAGGGCCGCAAGCATTTTTTTCAGGGAACCCCCAAACAGCCTCTGGCAAAAGGTTCGGGTCTGTTCCGCCTGAAAAGCCCCTTCCTCCACCTCCGGATGGTAATACACCACCAGGCCCACCTGATAGGAGCTTACCATCCCCTTCTTTTTTAGATTGTTCAGGAAGGTAGTGACGGTGGAGCGGCCATATTCGCGGCCATATTTTTGACGAATGCGTTCCCGGACATCCATGGAGGAAATATCCGTTCCCGCCTCCCACAAACACTGCATAACAATAATTTCACAATCGGATAGTTTTGAGAAATTCAAGACTTTCACCTCATTCATTTCGTTGTTAATAGAAATATAACATATTTCGTCTCGCTTATCAAGTAGTTTTTAAAAGCTTTTTCCTGTCTTATTTTTTTCGACTATTAACTCATCTTTCAGAAAACAAGAAACCGCAATCCCATGAAGGACTGCGGTGTACCTGAGATTGCGCTTGCATCTACGAAGTTCTCTTTTTATCCATTTCCAGTTTTTCCGTCCGCTCCCCTACTCCAAATTCAAATGCTTCCGCAGCACCATCCGGCAGAGCAGGAAAAACACCACAATCACCACCACATAGTAGACAATGGAAAATGCCAGCCCCCATATTCCCAGGGCAGTGGTCTCCAGGACGGAATAGGCAATGCTGGTGGCCACCGAGGTGAGCACGCCCTCCACCAGG
>CAJFTW010000163.1 GCA_904420025.1 Candidatus Pseudolachnospira avium | reverse complement strand
GTTTTTGCTGCCGCGCCGGCCCTTTTCCTGTCGGAACCGGAAGAAGAGCGGCTTGCAGAGAAAAGACTTGACAAAAATGCAACCAGTTGCCTATAATAAAGACAGGCAACTAGTTGCATTCTCAAAAAGGAGGAAAGGGAATGACCCGCCTGGAAAAAGAAGAAAGCATCATCGGCAGCATCTCCCTGTTGGCCAACCGCCTGGCCCAGTTTGGGGATGGGATTTTGCCGGACATTACCTTTAAGCAATGGTTTCTGCTGCTTTTAATCTCCCGCATACAGGATGAGGAGAAGAGTATCCGCCGCATTGCGGAATTTGCCGGCACTACCCGGCAGAACACAAAGAAGCTGCTGGTGCCGCTGGCGGAAAAGGGTTATGTGCAGATCACCCGGTCCGCCCGGGATGCCCGCTCCCTGCAGGTGGAGCTGACCCCAAAGGCCTGGCAGTATTTTGCGGAGAATGCGGAGCAGACAGCGGAGGAGACGGATCGGCTGTTTCAGCCCTTTGCGGAGGAGGAGATTGACCGGTTGGCAGGCCTGCTGGGGCAGCTGGCGCAGAGCCTGGAAGAATATGGGAGCAGGAGGGATAGGGATGCGTAAAAACATGTGGGTGGTTTTGACCTTAAACGGTGTGATTCTGGCGCTGGCGCTGCTGGTAACGCTGTGTGGCCTGGCGTCCTTCCGCCCCGGGCAGGCGTATCCGGTGCAGAATTCCTATGGAGAGACCATTCTGCTGTGGGGGGCCGGGGTGTATGCCCACGATTCCCAGTTTAAAGCGCCGATCTTTATCGGCAGCGACCTTACGATTCTGGCGGTTGTCCTTCCCTGGGCCGCCGTGACGTGCCGGCGCCTGTGGAAACGGCAGGATCTGGAAAGCCGGATCCAGAATTTTTCCGCCGTCTGCCTGCTGCTGTATTATGCCGCCAGCGCCGCGCTGGGGATCACCTACAATTCGCTGCATCTGGCCTATATTCTCCTGCTGGGAGCCTGCTTTTACGGTGCGGTGTTCCAGGGCGCTTTCCTGTACCGGATCCAATGCCAAAGGCCGGATGTGTGCCGGTACCGGGTGACCCGCGGCATGCATGCCTATTTGATCCTGGGTGGCATCTCTCTGTTTGTGGCCTGGCTGCCGGACATTCTCTCTTCTCTGGCCAGCGGGACGTCACTGGCCTTGATTGAGGTGTACACCACGGAAATCACCAATGTCCTGGACATGGGGATCATCAGCCCGCTGCTGTTTCTGACGCTGGCGCTGGTCAAAAACCATTGCTTTATGGGCTATGTGCTGCTGCGGATGGCCTTGCGGGTCTGCATGGGCGTGGGGATTATGCTGCCGGTGCAGACGGTCTGCCAGCTATTGGCGAGGATTGTGCTTCCCCTTCCGGCGCTGATCACCAAGGTGGGGATTTTTGTCCTTCTGGCGGGGGCTTCTTTCTGGCTGGAGCGCTGCCTGCGGCGGGCCACCGTGTACCTGGAATAGCGCGTTGGCCGCGTCCTGGAGAGGCGGATCCAGATCCCGGACAACTACGAGGAGTTCCGGCTGGTGCCGGCCTGGTGCTTCCAGGGGGAGGAGCAGCTGGACGATGGCAGCGGCATCTCCTGGGAGGATGGCACCAGGCGCAGGCAGCGGCGGGTTTACCAGACGGTGAACGCGGTGGATGGGAGCCTGATTGACGTGAACCGGGGCTACTGACTTTTCAGGGGGCGGAATTCCGCCCCCTGAATCCGAATCTACCGGATAAATCCTACCTCCCGGCAGACTTTTTCCAGCTGTTCCTCCTTCCGTTGGTTGTACACAACCTTCTTTTCCTCAAAGTAGTTGTTGCCCTGGGCATCAATGGAGACGATCAGCGGGCCAAACTCCTTGACCCGGCAGTTCCAGAGGGTTTCCGGCATGCCCAGATCCCGCCACTCTGCCTGGACAATCTCCTCCACGGTCACCGCGGCGGCCACGGCGTTTCCGGCGGGGAACACACAGTGGATGGCGCCGAATTCCCGGCAGGCCCGCTCCGTGTTTTCTTTCATGCCGCCTTTGCCCACAATCACCCGGACGCCGGTGGCCTGGACAAACTCATACTCAAACTTTTCCATGCGCATGGAGGTGGTGGGGCCCACGGAGACCATCTCAAAGCGGCCGTCCTCCAGGGGGCGGATAATGGGGCCGGCGTGGAAGATGGCGCAGTCCCGCACATCCACCGGGATGGGGCGCCCTTCCTCCACCACCCGGCGGTGGGCCACATCCCGGCAGGTGGTCAGGCTGCCGGACAGGTATATAATATCGCCAATGCGGATGTCCTTCAGATCCTCCGAGGAAACAGGGGTCACCAGGATTTTCTTGCCGTCTCGAATTTCAATCATGCCAATTTCACCTCCGAATGCGAGAGAATGGTGTAGTTCAGATCCTTATCAAAGCGAATGTGCCCGCGGCGGTGGCTCCAGCAGCCCACATTGACGGCCACGCCGATGGTGGAGGGGTGGCGGGCCGTGTTTTCAATGTGGATGCCCAGCACGGAGGCGTTCCCGCCCATGCCCTGGGGCCCCAGGCCGATGGCGTTGATGGCGTCCTCCAGCAGGCGTTCCATTTTGGCGGCCCGTTGGTTGGGGTTGTGGGAGCCGATGGGGCGCATCAGCGCCTTTTTGGAGAGCAGGGCCGCTGTCTCAAGAGAGGTGGCCACCCCCACGCCCACCAGCAGGGGCGGGCAGGCGTTTAAGCCGTAGGAGGTCATCCGGTCCAGGACAAATTTGGCTACCCCCTCGTAGCCCTCCCCCGGCATCAGCACCATGGCGTGGCCGGGCAGGGTGCAGCCGCCGCCGGCCATGTAGGTGTAGATCTCGCAGGTGTCACAGTGGGGGACTATATCCCACCACACCGTGGGTGTCCCCTTGCCTACATTGTTCCCGGTGTTGTATTCGTCAAAGGTTTCCACCGAGTTGTGGCGCAGCGGCGCTTCCTGGGTGGCCTTGATTACCGCCTCCCGGAGAAGCCCCTCCAGCTCGTTGATCAGCGGGAAGGCAGTTCCGCACTTCACCCAGAACTGCAGCACACCGGTGTCCTGGCAGCTGGGGCGGTTCAGCTCCATGGCCAGTTCCTGGTTCCGGAACATGGTTTCATAGATGGTCCTGGCCAGCGGGAAGGTCTCCTTCCGGCTCAGCTCTTCCAGCTTGGCGTTCACATCGTCCGGCAGCTTTTTGGCGGTGTAGGCGATGAAGGACGCCATGGTGTCCAACATGGCCTGCGCCATTCCTTCTTTTGACATGCTGTACCTCCTCGTTATGGCTTTTATGGTTGGTGAAGCCCGCGCCAGCGGGCATACAGGTTTACTGGCCACAGCATAGCAGGAATTCGCGGGGATGTCTCCCCGATTTTTAAGGTTATGGGGGAGGGAATGGAGGGGAAAGAAAAGGCCGGTCCGGGCGGGAAAGCCGCTTGGACCGGCCAAAACGGGAAAGAAACCCTCGGGTTTTTCCAGGTGTTTTTTTAGATTTTCCCCGGCGGCTGTGCCTCCCCGGACGACGGGGAAAGGTAAGCGTTCAGCCTCCTCCGCACGTCCGGGTTATCACTGTCCAGGAAGGATTCCTTAAAATGTGCGTCCTCCCGGATGTGCTGTGCCCCCAGGGATTTCCGGTAATCTGAGGGGGTGCGGCCAAAGATTTCCCGAAATTTGGCGTTGAAGGATTTGAGGTCCGTGAAGCCGTTGTCCGCGGCAATGTCCGCAATACGCCGGTTTGTCTCGCTCAGGTCCCGGGTGGCGTGGCGCAGCCGGATGCGGGTGAGATAGTTGTAAAAGTTGATGCCCATACAATCCTTGAAAAGCTGGGAGACGTAGCTGCTGTTGTAGTGGAACTGCCGGGCAGTATCCTGCAGGGAAAGGCGCTCCCGGTAATGCTCCTCCAAATAGGCAATCATTTCCTGCACCCGCCGGGTTTGCTGCCTCTCTGCCAGCGCCGTGTTATGGACGGGCTGGGGAGGGAAATGCTCCCGACACACCCCCACCAGGGTGTAGAAGGCACACAGCAGATCCAGCCGGGCCTCCGGCGCACGGGAGAGGCCGCTGAGCAGAATCTGCGCCATGGAGCGGCGCAGAAGCCGGAACACCGGATCCTGCCGAGTCTGTTCATTGCTCTGGATGGCAAAGCGCTTCCGGCCAAAATCCGGAATGTATTCCAGAAAGAAGCGGGGATGTACATGGAGCAGCAGCAGGGTGCTGCGCAGGGAGCGGGACAGGGTGGCATGGCCGGCGTTGGCGTTGATCAGCAGCACATCGTCCTGGGAGAGACGGCAGGTGCGCCCGTCGGCGCAGACCTCCACCTCTCCCTCCAGCACCGCAATTAGCTCCCATTCCTCGTGCCAGTTGTAATGAAAGCTGCCCACGTGGTATACGTAGGCTTCCATCTCCAAATGTTGTTCGCAAAACGAATGTCTGCAGTACAGCTGTGCCATGTCTCCTCCCAACCATGCCTTCCCGTGTGTCTACCGCTACTATACCGGAAAAAGTCGGCCGGTTCAAGCAAAACTGCTTCCTCAGGACGGCTGCCAGGCGGTTCCATGCCCGGAAGCCCGGAGGGAAAGCAGGGAAAAATTCTCAAAAATTTCATGATTTTAAAAAGAAATTAAGAGCTAAAACACAAATTGTTAAAATGGCAGGGATAAAATAAAAGGCGTTCGGGGTTCTCAACCGAAATGTTGAGAAGCTTAGGAAATGCGCTTCCGGAGAGGGGCGTAGGGAAGGAAAACAGACAGATGGGAAAAATTATCGGAATTGACCTGGGAACTACCAACAGCTGTGTGGCCGTCATGGAGGGCGGCAAGCCTACGGTGATCACCAATGCCGAGGGAACCAGAACTACCCCTTCAGTGGTGGCCTTTACCAAGGACGGCGAGCGCCTGGTGGGGGAGCCGGCCAAGCGGCAGGCAGTGACCAACAGCGAGCGGACCATCGCCTCCATCAAGCGGCAGATGGGCAGCGATACCAAGATCAACATTGACGGCCGGAAATATTCGCCGGAGGAAATCTCCGCCATGATCCTGCAGAAGCTGAAGAAGGACGCGGAGAGCTACCTGGGAGAGGCGGTCTCCGAGGCGGTGATCACCGTTCCGGCCTATTTTAACGATGCCCAGCGGAAGGCAACCCGGGATGCGGGAAAGATTGCCGGGCTGGATGTGAAGCGGATCATCAACGAGCCCACCGCCGCAGCCCTGGCTTACGGACTGGACAATGAAAATCCCCAGAAGATTCTGGTGTACGACCTGGGCGGCGGCACCTTTGACGTGTCCATCATTGAGATCAGCGAAGGGCTGATTGAGGTGCTGGCCACCGCCGGGGACAACCGGCTGGGCGGAGATGATTTTGATCAGCGCATTGCGGGATATTTGGTTCAGGAGTTCAAACGGGCGGAGCGGGTGGATCTTTCCAGAGACAAGATGGCCATGAAACGGATCCAGGAGGCAGCGGAGGATGCCAAGAAGGCGCTGTCCGCATCCACGGAGACCACCATCAACCTGCCCTTTATTACCACCGCCAAGGATGGCCCCAAGCACCTGGAAATGACTCTGACCCGGGCCAAGTTCAATGAGCTGACCTTTGACCTGGTGGAGCGGACCGCCGGACCGGTGCGGACCGCCATGCAGGATGCCGGGGTAACCGACAAGGATCTGGGCCGTGTGCTGCTGGTGGGCGGCTCCACCCGGATACCGGCGGTGCAGGACAAGGTGCGCAGCCTGGTCAACAAGGAACCCAGCCACAGCCTGAACCCGGATGAGGCGGTGGCCCTGGGCGCGGCCATCCAGGGCGGCAAGCTGGCCGGGGAGGCCGGGCTCAACGAGATCCTGCTGATGGATGTGACGCCGCTGACCCTGTCCGTGGAGACGGTGGGCGGCATTGCTACCCATCTGATCGAGCGGAACTCCACCATCCCCACCCGGAAGAGCCAGATCTTTTCCACTGCGGCCAACTTCCAGCGCTCGGTGGAGATCAACGTGCTCCAGGGAGAGCGCCAGTTTGCCAAGGACAATAAGAGCCTGGGGAAATTCAAGCTCAACGGCATCCGCCGGGCCATGGCCGGTGTGCCTCAGATTGAGGTGACCTTTGACATTGACGTGGACGGCATTGTCCACGTGTCTGCCAAGGATCTGGGTACCGGAAAGGAGCAGAGTATTACCATCACCGCCGGTTCCAATCTGTCCGACGAGGAGATTGAGCGGGCAGTCCGGGAGGCGGAGCAGTATGCCTCGGAGGATAACAGCCGGAAAGAACGGTTAGACATCAAGAATGAGGGCGAGCGGCTGGTGTACCAGGCAGCGGAAGCCCTCCGGCGGGAAAAGAAGACGGTCAGCAAGGAGACAAAGTCCCAGGTGAAGGGGGATATGGCGGAGCTGCAGAAGCTGTTGCGCAAGGCGAAACCGGAAAAGATGACCGAGGCGGACTATGCGGCGCTCCGTTCCGCCATTGACGCGCTCAAGAGCTCGGCGGGGAGCCTGATCGGGGAATAGAATTATCGTTCATCGCTGAAACTTTTTTGTAATATGTGTTAAGAACCTATTCTGTACATTTATTTTGTATGGAATAGGTTTTTTATTTCGTGGAGAAAAATGTCAGCTAAATATAGGAGAATAAATGTAATATAATGTATTGACTATAAACAAACAAAATGATATACTTCAATACAAGAAAAGCAGAAAAAATATAACAATAGGAGGGGCTATGAGGTATCCGGTGCGGGTCTTGGGGTTTGGCGACAATGTGGTAGACAAATATCTGCATATACAGACCATGTATCCCGGCGGAAACTGTGTCAACTTTGCGGTATACGCGTCTATGCTGGGGGTGGAGCGCAGTGCGTATATGGGATATTTTGGGGATGATCCGGAGGCAGAGCATGTGATGGAAACGCTGGAATCCATTCCGGTGGAGATCTATAAATGCCGTCAGCTCCACGGGGAAAACGGCTGTGCGCGGGTGACCATTCAGGATGGGGACCGGGTGTTTATGGGCAGTAATCTGGGAGGGATCCGCGGAAAAACCCCCTGGGTGCTGGACCGGTTCGATCTTCAGTACATACGGGGGTTTGACCTGGTTCATTCCGGCAATTTTTCGTTTATGGAGAAGGAACTGCCTAAAATCCACAAAGCAGGAGTCCCCATTTCCTTTGATTTTTCCGACTGCAGTACCGAAGCGTATAAACAAGAGGTTTGCGGGTGGGCGGACTACGTATTCGTATCCTGCAGCGGCCGGAACAGAGAGGAAACCCGTGAGGAAGTGCGGAAGCTGGTGGATATGGGGGCCAGGCTGGCGGTGGCTACCCGGGGAGGGGAGAGCTGCATTGCCTACGACGGCGTCTCCTACTATGAACAGACTCCGGAACCGCTGACAGAGGTAAAGGATACAATGGGGGCGGGGGATTCCTTCCTGACTGCGTTTCTGGTACATCTGCTGGCGGATGCCAGGCAGGGAGTGCGGGATATCCCCGGCTGCCTGCGGGCAGCAGGAGCCTTTGCGGCAAAAATCTGCCAGGTAGAAGGAGCCTTTGGCTATGGGAAAAAGTATCTTTAATTGTATTATTTTTATTGACATATAATAGAGAAACTGCTAATATGACAATATAATACAAAAGCAAAGGAAAAATAGAACAAATAAAAATGGAGGGTTGGGATGGAGACAAAGTTACTGGAATACATGGAAACCAATCAGATCGATGCTTTCTATGTGACAAAAGCTGCTAATATTCGATATATCAGCCGGTACATGGGCGGGGATGCGTTCTTGGTTATTTCCAAAGAACAGCTTTATGTGCTGACAGATCCCCGTTGTACGGAGCAGGCCACCAAGGAGTGTCCGGCATATCAGGTGGTAAACTGGAGGCCGTATGGAAGCCCGGAAGCTTGCCTGGGTGTGCTGGCTGCAGAAAATAACTGGAAGGCGGTTGCTTATGAAGCAGATGTGACTACCTACCATCAGTGGGAACAGCTGCGAAATCATATAACCGTAGATCTGGTAGCAACACAGGGGGTAATAGAAGACTTCCGCAGTATAAAAACGCCAGAAGAAATCGAGAATCTGAAAATTGCAGCGGATTTAGCATCTCGGGCCTATGAACGTCTTCTCTCCGATGTACGTGTGGGAATTACGGAAAAAGAACTGGAATCCAAGCTTTCCTATTATATGGTAACGTTGGGAGGCGATACGAAACCGAATTTCAATCTTTGCATCTCCGGTACTCGTACATCCTTACTCCACGGAATTCCTTCCAACAAAGCGATTGAATATGGTGATCTGGTATTGCTGGACTTTGGCATTGAGTATAAGGGCTATACTTCCGATATGACGAGGGTTTTTGTGGTAGGCCCCTCTACTGCTAAACAACGGGAAGTTCATGCTTTGACAGAGAAAATGCTGGATGTAGCGCTTTCTACGATCCGGGACGGTGTGGTTGCAAGAGATGTCTGTACAGCGGTGGAAGATGTGATCCGGGATACAGAATATTGGGAGCATTACTATTCTTCTATTGGACATGGAATTGGTTTGTTTGTTCATGAAGTGCCATTTCTGCGGCCGACTTCGGAAGATACCATTCATGAGAATAATGTTATGGCTGTTGAACCAGGAATTTTTATTCCTGGCTGGGGCGGTATCCACTTGGAAGACGATGTTTTGGTGACAAAAGAGGGATGTATGATTTTAACTACTGCTACACGGGAACTGTTAGAGCTATAAGGTACTGGCCAGCGAGAACAGCCGGATGATACGTCAGGAATGGAACGAAAATAAATAGAAAGGTAGAATATTATGGAAATCAAAGAAATGGTAGAAGCAGTCTGTGAGGCTAAGAAAGAAGTGGGCGGGCTGCGCCAGGTGTATTTTGTAGCATGTGGTGGCTCTCTGGGAGCGTTTTATTCAGCCAATTATTTCCTCCAGAGGGAAGCGGTAGGACTGCGATCTGCAGCGGTAAACAGCAATGAATTTGTTCATGAGGCACCATCCGCTCTGGATGAGAGAGCTCTTGTTGTGGTGTGCTCCCACGGTGGAGATACGCCAGAAACAGTAAAAGCAGCAGAATTAGCTAAAAAAAGAGGGGCTTCCGTGATCGGAATGACCTATACGCCGGGTTCCCCTCTGACGGAATTTTGCGATTATGTGACGGATTATAAGTTCCGCACAGATTTGGACAGGAGCTTTGCGGAAGATAAAGCGCTGGTTCCAGTGACAATTGCAGTGGAAGTGCTGCGTCAGACGGAAGGCTTTGCCGGTTATGAAGCTTATGTGGACGGCCTGAAAAAAATTGACGGGATCGTACGGCATGCCCAGGAACAGGTAAAGGAACGGGCCCTTCGTTTTGCGGAGACCTACAAGGACGATAAGATCATCTACACCATGGGCAGCGGCGCTTCCTATGGGGCAGCCTATATTCAGAGTATCTGTATCTATATGGAGATGCAGTGGGTGAATTCCTCCAGTATCCATACCGGCGAGTATTTTCATGGCCCCTTTGAGATTACGGACCGTAATGTCCCTTTCCTGATTCAGATGAGCGAGGGACGTACCAGGGAACTGGATGAGCGGGCCCTGCGTTTCCTGAAAAAGTATGCGGCGCGGTATGAGGTGGTGGATGCCAAAGAGCTGGGGCTTTCTACGATTGACGCTTCTGTGGTGGATTACTTTAATCAAACCCTCTTTACCTGCGTGTATGATATTTACAATGCAGCTTTTGCGGAAGCACGTAAACACCCGTTAAGTGTCCGCCGTTATATGTGGAAGGTATCATATTAATCTGTAAAGGGGAAAAGCCGGTATCCCGGCAGATAGGAGTATAGATGAAAGAAAAATTACTGGCTTATATTACGAAGAAAAAATGGGATGCTTTTTACATTCATAGACCAGAAAATGTCCGTTATATCAGCGGATATTCCGGCGGGGACGCATATTTGCTGATTATGCCACATGTTTGGTATCTTCTGACGGATCCTCGTTGTATGGAGCATGCACAGACAGAATGCCCGGATTACAAGTGTGTGGATTGGCGGCCTTATGGCTCTATTCCTGCCTGCCTAGGGGCAATCGCCCGGGAAGAGAAAATTCACACAATCGCTTTTGAGGCGGATTGCGTGAATATTCAATTCTATAATCAACTGCAGAGCGTTACTTCGTGTCAGCTCATTCCTACAGAAGGGGTTATTGAAGAGTTCCGGACGGTAAAAACGGAAGAAGAGCTAAAAAATGTGCGGGCTGCCTGTGATATTTCTTCCAGAGCATTTGACTATATCTGCGGTCAGATCCATCCTGGAGTAACGGAAAAGGAACTGGAGGCCAAGCTGGCTGCGTGGATGCAGTGTCAAGGCGCTGATGTGAAAACTAGTTCCCATATTGTGATTTCAGGCGCTAAAACTTCCATGCTCCATGGAACCCCTTCTATGAAAGCGGTGGAATATGGGGATTTGGTACTGATGGATTATGGATGTAAATATAACGGCTATACAGCGGATATAACCCGTACGGTGGTGGTGGGAAAAGCGACAGAACGTCAGAAAGAAATTTATAACTATGTGCAGAAAATGCTGGAGGCTGGCATTTCGGTAGCGAAGGATGGAGTGCGGGCAGAGGCCATTCATGACGCGGCGCTTCAGGTGATTGCGGATACAGAATATCTTCCCTATTTTTATCACAGCATCGGTCATGGCTTTGGATTATTTGTACATGAAAGCCCGTTCGTACGGCCGGAAAGCCCGGATGTACTGCAGGCCGGGAATACTATGACAGTAGAACCTGGAATTTATATTCCAGGGTGGGGAGGCATCCGAATTGAAGATGATATTCGGATCACAGAAGAGGGATGTGAGAATTTGGTTTCCGCTTCTCATGATCTAATTGAACTGCTTTAAAGGGGCCCGGAACAATCGAAAGGTTGTTACCAAATAAAAGTAGAAAGGGGTAAGAAAATGAAAAAAGCAAAAAGACTGGCAGCATTGTTGCTGGCTGGCCTGATGGCGGTGAGTTGTGCCGCCTGCTCCACTCCCGGAGAAAAGCAGACCACGGCAGCGGGAACAGAAGCGGGGGGAAATGCTTCTGCGGAAACAGTTTCCGGTTCGGAGACAGGCGGAGAGAAAATCTTTCGCTATTCTATTGCCACGGATGTGACTACATTGGATCCTCAAAAATGCAATGAGACCATTGCGGCAACTATCGCATATCATATGTTTGAAGGTCTTACCCGCAGCGTGGGCGGCGAAGTACAGCCTGGTATTGCGGAATCATGGGATGTCAGCGAGGACGGACTGGTGTATACCTTCCATCTGCGGGACGCCAAATGGAGCGATGGGGAACCGGTAACGGCAGAACAGTTTGTCTACGGAATGAGGCGGATTGTGGATCCGGAGGTGGCCAGCACCTTTGCCTTTATCGCCAAGCCTCTGCTGAATGCGGAAGAAATTACGGCCGGCGAGATGGCAGTGGAAGAGTTGGGCGTAAAGGCGATTGACGAGAAGACTTTGGAGTGTACGCTGGCTTTCCCGGCACCGTATTTTCTCCAAGTGCTGTCTATGTCACAGTTTTACCCGACCAGAGAGGACTACGTGACTCAGTATGGAGCCGATTTTGCTGCCAACGGAGATAAGAATGTATATAACGGACCGTTTGTGCTGAAGGAATGGCGTCAGAATGACCGGATTATTTTGGAAAAGAATGAAAATTACTGGGATGCGGAGAATGTGCATCTGGATGGCGCGGAGATTATTGTTGTAGCGGATGACAATACGGCTTTGGCCATGTATGAGCAGGGAGAGCTGGACTATGTACTGGTTCCCACAGATCTGATTCCCAATTATCCGGATGCGGAATTTGCCTATTCGGGAGCCTGCGACTTTATCCGGCTGAACACCGGCTCTGGTCCGTTAGCCAACAAAAATTTCCGCCTGGCTTTGGAGTATGGGCTGAACCGCAGTGAGTTTATTACTTTATCCACCAATGGTTACTGGGAAGCTGCGACTCGTTTTGTGCTTCCTTTGGTAGGTGGCGTGAGTAAAACCTACGGAGAAGAATTTCCATATGAAGCATTTCCGGCAGAAGGAGATCAGGAACTGGCAAAACAGTATCTGCAGACGGCTCTTCAGGAATTGGGATTCAATGATCCTTCCGAAATCACGTTGGATTTGATGACCACCGATGATGAGCGGACTAAAAAAGAAGCAGAAGTCCTGCAGGCTCTTCTGCAGGATGCTCTGGGAATCAATATTAATATCAGCCTGGTGCCGCGGGCAGAGCGTTTGTCCAGAGAGGATACCGGAGATTACGAGATGGTGGTATCCGGTATCATGCCGGATTATCCGGATCCCATTTCCTTCCTGGAGTCCTGGGAGACGGATTCACCGTACAATCACATGAGCTATTCCAACGCAGAGTACGACGCGCTGCTGGAGAAGGCCTATGCGGACGGCAATGCGGAGAGCCGGTTTGCCACCTTGTTTGAAGCAGAAAAGACTTTGATGGAAGATGGAGCGGTGATCCCGTTACAGTATCGGATGGATGCCAGGCTATTAAACCCGAACATGGCGGATGTAAGCTATTATTTCTGCGGATATACGATTAACTTTGTTCATGCGGACAAAAACGTGTAAGCTACAGGAGGGGGCCATATGGGAAAGTATATTTTGAAACGGGTGGCCATCTCCATCCTCACACTGTTTGTTCTGATTACGGTAGTCTTTGTGCTGGTACGGTTAATGCCGGGAGATCCGATTACTGGTGAAAAAATTACACCGGAGATACGTGCTAATCTGGAGGCCTATTATGGATTGGATAAGCCTCTGCCAGTACAGTATATTACTTATGTAAAAAATCTGTTTCAGGGTAATTTTGGTTACTCCATGAAATATACAAACCGGACTGTTAATGAGATTATTGCGTCCTCTTTCCCTTATTCGGTAGATTTGGGATTGAGGGCGCTGGCCCTCTCCATTTCGTTGGGATTGGTATTTGGCATTTTGGCAGCTCGCTATCGGGGAAAAAAGCTGGATTTTATCTGTATTGTGGTAGCCATTTTAGGTACCTCTATTCCGGACTTTATAATGGGCGCTCTGTTGCAATACTTTTTTGGTATCCAGTGGGGGTTGCTGCCGGTAGCTCAGTACCTGGGGCTGGAGTACACAATCCTTCCATCTGTGGCCCTGGGGTTTTATACATTGGCAATGGTGTCCCGCATGATGCGGGCCAGCATGCTGGAGGTGGTGAGCCAGGATTATATTAAAACTGCGAGATCGGACGGCATTTCCAATTTCCGCGTTGTGTGGAAGCATCAGATCCGCAATGCGATTATGCCGGTGGTGACGGTGCTGGGTCCGGTGGTGGCGTCTACCCTTACCGGAACCTTTGTCATTGAGTCTATCTTTGCCATTCCCGGCATGGGAAAATTTTATGTGGAGAGCGTCCAGAACCTGGATTATACGCTGGTACTGGGAATGACCGTTTTCTTTGGCGGATTCCTGATTTTGGCCAACCTGATTGTGGATATCCTGTACGGGATCATTGATCCCCGGATCCGACTGGCTGGAAAGTAGGTGAGTGATATGGAACAGACGAATCAGACAGCCTTTGAAATCCCTTCCGTGCCGGCGGGCGGCTTTGAGCATGTGGGGAAGAACGTCCAGGGGCTGGACGCGATTACCCGGCCGAATCTGTCCTACTGGCAGGATGCCTGGCGGCGGATCCGAAAAAACCGGGTGGCTTTTTTTTCCCTGCTTCTGGTGATCCTCTACGCTTTGCTGGCTATTTTTGCCCCCATTTTCAGCAGCTATGGCTATGCGGATGTGGATTCCGCCCATATGAATGAGTTCTTTTCCGCCAGCCACTGGCTGGGAACAGACTCTCTGGGCCGTGATCTGTGGGTGCGGGTCTGGCGGGGCGGAAGAGTGTCCCTGAGCATCGGGTTTATCGCCGCGCTGCTCAACGCGGTGCTGGGCGCTCTGGTCGGCGGCCTGTGCGGCTACTACGGCGGCAAACTGGATTCGATCGTTATGCGGATTATTGATGTGCTGTACGGCATTCCAAACCTGATTGTGACAATCCTGGTAATGGTAGTGCTGGGACCTGGTATTTTCAGCTTGATTGTGGCCTTGATTGTGGTGGGCTGGATTGGCACGGCCCGTTTTGTCCGGGGCGAGGTGCTGCGGCTGCGGGAACAGGATTTTGTGGCGGCGGCCAAAATGCTGGGTGTTTCCGATTTTGCCATTATCGTCAAGCATATTATCCCCAATATCATTGGGCTGATTATTACCAATCTGACTATGGCGGTGCCCAACGCAATTTTCCGGGAAGCGTTCTTAAGCTATATCGGCCTGGGAATTGCGCCGCCGGAGTGCAGTTGGGGGATTCTGGCTAAAGAAGGTGTACCGCTGCTGCGGATTTATCCTCATCAGCTTTTTGTACCGGCGTTTTTTATCTGTACGACCATGCTGGCGCTGAATCTTTTGGGAGACGGCCTGCGGGACGCGCTGGATCCCAAGCTGCGGGGCACGGAGTGAGAAGGGAGGATGCCAGATGGAAAACAGTCAAAAAACAGAAGAGGTTCTGCTGGACGTGAATAACCTGACCTTCTCGTTCCATACCTACGGCGGCGTGGTAAAAGCGGTGCGCGGCGTCAGTTTCCAGGTAAAAAAGGGAGAGATCGTTGGCATTGTGGGGGAAAGCGGCTGCGGAAAGAGCGTGACTGCCCAGTGCATTCTGAAACTGAATCCGGAGCCTCCTGGATTTTTTGAGGATGGGTCTATCCGCTACAAGGGAGAGGATATAATTGCCAAAAAGGACCGGGAAATGCGGAAAATCCGTGGTGTGGAAATTGGTTTTATTTTCCAGGATCCAATGACCTCCCTGAATCCTACCATGCGGATTGGCAAACAGATTGAGGAAGTATTTGTGGGACGGCCGGAGGTTTCCAAGGCGGAGGCCAGGCAGCGGGCCATTGAGATGCTGAAGCTGGTAGGCATCAGCGACGCGGAGCGGCGCTATGCCCAGTACCCTCATGAGCTGTCCGGCGGCATGAAGCAGCGGGTGATGATTGCCCGGGCACTGGTGGGGAAACCGCAGATTGTTATTGCGGATGAGCCAACCACCTCCCTGGATGTGACCATAGAGGCCCAGATCCTGGACCTGCTGAAACAGCTGCAGAAGGAACTGGGCACGGCGATTATTTTTATCACCCACGATCTGGGAGTCATCGCCAAGCTCTGTGATCGGGTGCTGGTGATGTACGGCGGGAAAATTATGGAGAGAGGCAGTGTGCGTGACATCTTTTACCGCACGGCGCATCCCTATACCCACGGGCTGATGCACTCGATCCCCAGGCTGGATCTTTCCAAGGACACGGAGCTGGAGCCGATTGAGGGAACGCCGCCGGATCTGTTTGCGCCGCCGGCTGGATGTCCTTTTGCCTCCCGCTGCGAGTACGCCATGAAAGTCTGTTATGAGGCGCTGCCGCCGGAATTCCCTCTGGAGGAGGGGCATGCCAGCGCCTGCTGGCTGAAGCATCCGGACGCGCCGCCGGTGGAATGGAAAAATCCTGAGGAAGGGAGGAAATCGTGATGGAAAAACAGGCTTCTGTGGCCACTCCTTTGGTTCAGGTCAAAGATCTCTGCAAGTATTTTCGGATTTCCCGCCGGGATGTTCTGAAGGCGGTGGATCATGTTTCTTTTGATATTATGCGTGGGGAAACCGTAGGGCTGGTGGGGGAGAGCGGCTGCGGGAAATCCACCACCGGACGCTGTATCACCTACCTGCATCCGCCTACGTCCGGCGAAGTCCTTTACGAGGGCAAGCCGGTGGATATCAGCAGCCGCCCGAAGCGCCTGGCCTTCTGCAAGAAGGTGCAGATGATTTTTCAGAATCCGTATGCCTCCCTCAACGGCCGGATGACCGTAAAAGAAATTGTGGGGGAGGGGATGCGCCTGCACTTTTCCTACACGGAGCAGGAGCTGACGGAGCGGGTGGAAGAGCTGCTGGCCCGCGTGGGCCTGAGCCGGGATCATATGTCCCGCTTTCCCCATGAATTTTCCGGAGGCCAGCGGCAGCGTATTGGCATTGCCCGGGCGCTTTCCGTCAACCCGGAGTTTATTGTCTGCGATGAGCCCATCTCCGCTCTGGATGTATCCATTCAGGCGCAGGTGATCAATATGCTGAAACGCCTGCAGCGGGAATTTGGCCTCACCTACCTGTTTATTGCCCATGATCTCAGCGTTATTAAGTATATCTCAGACCGAGTGGTGGTCATGTATCTGGGGGAGGTGGCGGAGACGGGGGAAACGGAAGAGCTGTTTGCCCATCCCCTGCACCCGTATACCCGTTCCCTGCTGTCTGCCATTCCGGTGGCGGATCCGGATGTGGCCCAGGCCAGCCAGCGGATCGCCCTGAAGGGGGAAATCCCCAGCCCCATCAACCTGAAACCGGGGTGCCGTTTTGCGGAGCGCTGCCCGGAGGCAGAGGAGCGCTGTTTCCGGGAACGGCCGGAGCTGCGGGACATGGGCTGTGGGCACTGCGTGGCCTGCCATCGGGCAGGGCGCTGAAAATCCGCCCATATCAGCGGTAAAAATTTCCTGCAGGACTGTTTTTTTCCTCTATTTATGGTAAAATAAAACAGATACAGACCGCAAAAAAGGACGGAGGAGCAAAACATGAAGTTGGATGCCCAGGAAAGTCAGCCTCTGTACAAGCAACTGGAAGAAAAACTTCTTCAGGATATCGAGCAGGGCGTCTACAAAAAGGGGGAGAAAATCCCCACGGAACAGGAACTGAGCCGCATGTACGGGGTGAGCCGGATTACGGTTCGCAAGGCGCTGGCAGATATCACAGAGAGAGGGATCCTGGAGCGCCATGCGGGAAAGGGAACCTATGTGGCATCTGTGAAATTAAAGCGTTCCATTGCCACTTTTATGAGCTTTACTGAATGCTGTGAAGCTCAAGGGCTGAAGCCAGGAGCGCGTACCATTAAGAATGTGATTGAGGATGCTACACCAGAGGATTGTCAGCAATTGGGAATCGCCGAAGAGGAAAAGGTTTTAGCTGTGGAACGGATCCGCTATGCAGATGGAGTTCCGGTTTCTTTTGAAAGCGGGCGTTTTACGGAGGAATATTTTGCTCTTTTATATGAGAATCTTAATGATTGTTCTCTGTTCTCAATTCTAAGAGAAAAATTTGGCCTTTCACTGAAAAGTGAGAGGAATGTGCTGGAATTAGATTTTGCCAGCTTTGAAATTTCTCGGTATTTAGAGATCCCGGTACGGTATCCATTGCTGCTGATGTCAGGTCTGATTACAGACGGAGATGGGAAAAGCGTGTTTTATTCTAAGCAGTATATTGTGGGAGATAAGTTTAAGTTTTATCTGTAAATTTTTCACTATATATGCCCTGCGGAACCAGCCTCCGCAGGGCTTTTTGCGCGATAAGCCCGGCAAGCGGCCGTCATGCTTGCATGAGCGGCCATTTGCCGGGCAAGTACAGCGAGCGGCATTTATGCCGCGAGCGGTGCGCATCGCGTAATCGGATAGGGGAAGGAACTTCCCCTATCCGATCCTCCGCAACCGCCGGTTGACAGATTTCCAGCCGTACCTGGTGGCGGGTAACCGGAAAGTGTGCTAGGATAAAAGCGCTTAAGCAGTAAGACAAATTCCGGAAATCACAACAATCCATACGAGGAGGAACCCGCATGATTTTGGCAGATAAGATTATGGAACTGAGAAAGAAAAACGGTTGGTCGCAGGAGGAACTGGCCAGTCAGATGGGGGTATCCCGTCAGGCCGTGTCCAAATGGGAGAGCGCTGCATCCATACCGGATTTGGATAAAATCCTCCGGCTCAGCCAGCTGTTCGGGGTCAGCACCGACTACCTGTTAAAAGAGTCCGTGGAACCGGAGAAAGTAGATGAGATGGCCGCAGAGGCATGGGAATATGAAGAAACGGTACGGACAGTCCCCCTGGAGGAGGCCAACACATATCTGGATACCGTGCGCGCAACAGCGGGGAAGATTGCCCTGGGCGTTTCCCTTTGTATTCTATCCCCCACCGTATTGATTCTTTTGGGTGCTCTGTCGGATGAAGAGGGCAACCGGGTGATACCGGAGATTGCCGCAGGGGGAATTGGCATTACTGTATTGCTGGTACTGGTGGCCGTGGCCGTGTCTCTGTTTATCTTTTTCGGAAAACGGCTGGAGCCATACGAATATATGGAAAAGGAACCGTTGGAGTTGGCATACGGAGTGTCCGGGATTGTGGAAAAGCGGAAAAAGAAGTACGAGACCACCCATGGGATGTTCCTGGTGTTGGGGGTGGCGCTGTGTATCCTCAGCATTATTCCCATTTTTGTGGGAGCCATGCTGGACGAGGAGGGAATGGCTCCGGTAATGGGCCTTGAGTTTTGCCTGGCACTGGTTGCGCTGGGCGTGTATCTTTTGGTGAGAACCTGCATGATTGCCGGCAGCTTCCAGCGGCTTTTGGAGGAAGGGGAATATACCCGGGAAAAGAAGCAGGAAGAGAAGCGGAATGATACATTGGACACCATCTACTGGTGTGTTGTCACCGCTCTGTACCTGGCCTGGAGCTTCTACACCATGGAGTGGCATCGAACCTGGATTCTATGGCCCTGTGCGGGAGTCCTGTTCGGCGCAGTGCGGGGCATCTCGGCTCTGATGCACAAAAATAGAAAATAGCCGGTGGCTTTCCTACTTTTCGGCGGGGCAATGCCCCGCCTTTTCTATTGGTTTCCTATTTCATCTTTTTAGCAGAATATGCTTGAATTTCTGAAAAGAATATGCTATACTACAGCCATCATTTTCTTGTCAGGCCGGAGACGGCGTCTGAGACAATCTTCTATCATATTTGCATCACTTCTTTAGGAGGAAGGCCCATGAAAAGCGAAGGAAAAGGCCGGATTGCGGATCGGGAACAGCGAGTGGAGTGGCTGAGGGGACAGAACCTGTTCAGCAATGTATTTATGTCGGTGGCACTGCGGGAGCCAGCAGCGTGCCAGCATGTGCTGCGCACCCTGCTGGATATTCCCAGCCTGGCGGTGCACGCGGTGCGCACCCGCTACCATATTTCCAATCTGCGGTCCAAAGATTCGGAGCTGGATGTGCTGGCGGAGGACGCCAGCGGGAAAATGTACAACATTGAAATCCAGCGTGCGGACACGGAGGATCACGCCCGGCGGGTGCGCTATTATGGCGCGCTGATTGACAGCGAGTTTCTGGCCAAGGGGGGCCGGTATCAGGACTTGCCCAATGTATACCTGCTCTATGTCAGTGAGACGGATTTCTGGAAGCGGGGCCTTACCGCCTGCCCGATCCAGAAAAGCTTTCCGGACCGGAAGGCATACGAAGATGGGATGCAGATCCTGTATGTAAATGCAGCGGTGGATGACGGGAGCGAACGAGCGCGGCTGATGCGGTATTTCCGGACAACGGATCCAGAGGATCAGAGTCAGGGGGCGCTGTCTGCCCGGGTCCGGTTTTTAAAAATAGAAGAGGGAGGTTATCGGGAAATGGAAGCGGTTGTGGAAGAAATTTTTCAAGACGGAGTGCGGGTTGGCCGCGAAGAAGGCCGGGAGGAAGGACTTGCGGAGGGTGTAAAAAGCGAGCGGAGGGAAACCGCCTTCCGGCTGCTGGCAAGGGGAGCGGAGCTGGATGAGATTATCTATGTGGCGGGGGCTTCCCCGGAGCAGGCCGAGCAGTGGATCCGGGAGTGGAAGGCAGGACAAAGGGAGAAATCTTGACGGACCCTTCCGGGAATGGTATGCTTTTCCCAGTAAACCTGCGAATGCGGAAATGGAAAGGAGCCGGTATGTCTCTTCAGCTTCTCCTGGGTGCCTCCGGCACCGGGAAAACCCATTTGTTATATGAGAAATTGATTGCCTCGGCCGCAGCCCATCCGCGGCTGCGGCATATTGCGCTGGTGCCGGAGCAGTTTACCATGGAAACCCAGCGAAAGCTGGTGCAGATGCACCCGGCCCATGCCATCCTGAATATTGACGTGCTGAGCTTTGAGCGGCTGGCCTACCGGGTGTTTGAGGAGCGGGGCCTGGGGGAATTCCAGATCCTGGATGATATTGGGAAAAACATGCTGCTGCGCCGGGTGGCAGGAAAACGGAAAAAAGAGTTGGCCGTATTCCAGAAAAATCTGGGAAGGGCCGGTTTTATCAGCCGTATGAAATCCATGCTCTGTGAGCTGTACCAGTATGGGCTGGGGGACGAGGAGCTGCGGCAGCTGGAGGAGCAGACGGCCGGAAAGCCGCTGCTGAGCCGGAAGCTGGCGGATATTCGGGTGCTTTATCAGGCGTTTCAGGCAGAACTGGGGGAGAGAACCATTCCTGCGGAGGAGCTTCTGGCTATTTTGGCCAAGGCGCTGCCGGAATCGGACTTTCTCCGGGGAGCGGTGGTGGCCATGGACGGCTTTACCGGTTTCACCCCGGTCCAGTGCCGGATTCTGGAGGAGATGCTTCGCCAGTGCCGGCTGGTTTCCCTGGCCCTGACCCTGCCGCAGGAGATCCCTCTGGAGCCGGTGGAGGAGCATGAATTATTTGCGGTAAGCAAGAAAACCGTACAGCGGGTCAAAAAGCTGGCGGAGGCAGCGGGGACAGGGGTGGAAGTGTTCTATGCGCCCTGCCCCCAGGGAGTACCCCATCGCTTTGCCCGGAGCCCGGAGCTGGCGTATCTGGAACGCCGTCTGTTCCGCTATGGCGGGGAAGGGCCCTGGGAGCGGCAGCCGGAGGGAATTTCCCTGCATACCGCCCGGAATCCCCGGGAGGAGGCAGCCCTGGCGGCGGCGGAAATCCGGCGCCTGGCGCAGGAGCAGGGGCTGCGATACCGGGAGATTGCGGTGATTGCCGGGGATCTGGCCGGGTACCGGCCGTATCTGGAGGCGGCTTTTACCGCAGCGGGCATCCCCTATTTTATGGACACCAAGAAAGGCCTTCTGGGCAATCCGCTGGTGGAGCTGGTGCGGAGCGCCCTGGAGGC
This sequence comes from Candidatus Pseudolachnospira avium, assembly GCA_904420025.1. GTDB lineage: Bacteria > Bacillota > Clostridia > Lachnospirales > Lachnospiraceae > Pseudolachnospira > Pseudolachnospira avium. The sequence continues at coordinate 2,897 of CAJFTW010000163.1, read as the reverse complement.
GGTGGAGAAAAACTTCCCTTATGAGGCGGTGTTCGGGTATCTGCGCACGGGCCTGACATCCCTTTCCCGGGAACAGGTGGACCTGCTGGACAACTATGTCCGGGCCACCGGCCGCCGGGGGGCTTCCGCCTGGCAGAAGGAGTGGGACCGGGGATACCGGGGACAGGAAAATCTGGATTTTGCGGAATTGAACCGTCTGCGGGAGCAGGTGGGGGCACCGCTGTTCCGGCTGAAGGAAAGCCTGCGGGGGACGGTGGCGGAGGCCCTGGCGGGCATCCGGGGGCTGCTGCAGGAGCTGGAGGTTTCCGGCAGGATGGAGGCTCTGGCAGACCGGTTTGAACAGGCGGGGGAACTGCGGCGGGCAGAGGAATACCGAAAGACGGAAGAATGCCTGGAGGAGCTGTTTGTCAAAATGGACCAGCTGCTGGGGCCGGGACACCTGCCCTTTGCGGAGCTGGCCGATGTGCTGGATGCCGGCCTGGCGGAGGTACGGCTGGGGGCCATCCCTTCCTGCCTGGATCAGGTACAGGTGGGGGATCTGGAGCGGAGCCGCCTCACCGAGATCCGGGCCCTGCTGTTCTTAGGGCTTAACGATGGGATTGTGCCGGCTCCGGCGGCTGCCGGCGGCATTCTCTCCGATGAGGACCGGGAGGAGCTGGAGCGCCTTTCGGTTTTTCTGGCGCCCACCGCCCGGGAGAGAGCCTTCCTGGAGCGGTTTTATCTGTACAGCGCGCTGACCAAACCATCCCAATTTCTCTGGCTTTCAGCCAGCAAAATGTCTGGTTCCGGGGAGACGCGGCAGCCTTCCTCCATGGCAGGGCAGATCCGCCGCCTGTTTCCAGCATTGGATTGGCAGGAGGATCCCCTGCCGGTTTACAGCCTGGCTGCCGCCCGGGAGATGCTGGCCCGGGGCGCCGGCGCTATGCGGGAGCGGGAGCCGGAGGACTGGTGGCTCTCCCTGTACCGGCTGCTAAGCCGGCAGGCAGGGGAAGGAGAGCGGTTGGAGCGGATTCTGGAGGGCTGCTTTTTCCACCGGCCGGAGGGGCAGATCAGCCGGGCTGCGGCACGGGCTGTTTACGGGGATGTGCTCTCCGGCAGCGTAACCCGCCTGGAAAAATACGCTGCCTGTGCCTACGCCCAGTTCCTCACCTATGGGCTGCGGCTGACGGAACGGGTGGAGTATGAGTTTGGCGGAGCGGATCGGGGAAACTTTTTCCATAAAGCCCTGGAAACCTTCTTCCACTGCCTGAAGGAGGAGCATCTGTCCCCGGAACAGATTTCGGAGGAAAAGCGCCGGGAGCTGACGGCCCGGTGCATTGCCGCGGCCACGGAAGCGGCGGGAAAGGAAATCCTGGGCTCCACCGCCAAGAATGCGTACTATGTGGAGCGGTGGAGCCGGATCACGGACCGGACCCTGTGGGCTTTGTGCGAACAGTGGAAGGCCGGGGACTTCCGTCCGGAGGCGGCGGAGCTGGCCTTTGACGGCCGCCATGCCTCGGTGATGAGCTGGGAGCTGGGGGACGGAGAGCAGATGTATCTGCGGGGATTGGTGGACCGGCTGGACATCTACCGGGACGGAGACCGGATTTACGTCAAGATTGTGGACTATAAGACGGGAAATCCCTCCCTGGATCTCACGGAGGTTTATCACGGTCTGCAGCTGCAGCTGGCGGTTTATCTGGATGCGGTGATGGAGATGGTGGAGCGGCAAAACCCGGGGCAGAAGGTGATCCCCGCCGGCGTCTATTACTACCATATTGAGGACCCGCTGGTGGACGGCAGCGGAGACCCGTCCCCGGAGGCGCTGGATGAGCAGCGGCGCAAAGAACTGCGTCTGAAGGGGCTGACCAACGGGGATGAGGAGGCAGCCTCCCACATGGAACCGGTGTCCGGCTCCCAGATCTCCCCGGAACAGTTTGGCGCCCTGCGCAGCTTTGTGCGCCGGAAGGTGCAGGAGCTGGGCAAGGGGATCCTGGAGGGGGACATTGGGGTGGAACCATACCAGTATAAAAAGGATTCTGCCTGCGACTACTGCGCCTTTGGGGCCGTGTGCGGCTTTGACCGCCGCCTGCCCGGGTACCGGACCCGGAAGCTGGTGGAACAGAAGGCATCGGATATATGGGCAAAAATGGAGGAGGAGGGAAAGTAGATGGGAACCAAGTGGACCGAAGCGCAGCAGGCGGTGATTGACGCCCGGGACTGCAGCCTGCTGGTGGCCGCCGCTGCCGGCAGCGGAAAAACAGCCGTGCTGGTGGAACACATCCTTTCCCGGCTGGCCGACCCGGAGCACCCGGTGGATGTGGACCGCCTGCTGATTGTCACCTTTACCAAAGCCGCTGCCGCGGAGATGCGGGAGCGGCTGACCCGTGCCCTGGAGGCAGCGGTGGAGGCGGGAAGCACCCGGCTGGAGCGGCAGCTTTCCCTGCTGCCCCATGCCCATATCTCCACCATTGACAGCTTCTGCATGTGGGTGGTAAAAAACCACTTTGCCCTGCTGGATCTGGACCCGGATTTCCGGATTGGGGAGGAAGGGGAGCTGAAGCTGCTGCGGGCGGATGTGCTGGCAGCGCTTTTGGAGGAACAGTACCAAAAGCAGGAACCGGCGTTCCTTGCCTTTGCGGATACCTACGCCGGAGGGAAAACAGATGCTTCCCTGGAGGAGCTGATTCTGCGTCTCTATGATTTTTCCCAAAGCGCTCCCTATCCGGACCGGTGGCTGGAGCAGTGCCGCACTGCCTTTGGGCAGGATCGGGAGAGCTTGGACGAATTCCCCTGGGCCGGAGAAGTGCTGGAGGAAAACCAGAGCCTTCTCCGGAGCCTGCGGGAGCAGCTGGACCAGGCTATGGAGGAGGTGAAGCGGGAGCCTGCGGTGGAGGCTTATGAGGCCATGTTTCTCT
>CAJFTW010000162.1 GCA_904420025.1 Candidatus Pseudolachnospira avium | reverse complement strand
GAAATGGAATACCCTTGCAATTATTTTACCAGAAAATCTCTGGGAAGTCAGTAAAATCAAGTGTTTTGAGTTAATCAGCAGGCACTAAATAACAAATTTTTGTTGACAATCCGAGATTAAAACGCCGTGCTCGATTATGCGTATAGACATTCAATATTGGGAGAAGGTATTGCTATTTTAAAAAGAGAGGAAATTATAAGTAGGCGAAAAATATTCATGTATCTTTTGCGCAAGCATATAAATAGATTGACAGTTATGTGTTTTTTTGATAATATCATTAATATACTCCAATATTTATTGGATGGAGAGATATTATGCACAAAAAAATTATTTTCCTTTTTGTCCTGGCACTTCTTATGGGATTAACAACAAATGTATATGCAAGAGCGAATCCTTGCTATGCCTGTGGGGAAGGGAATTACAGGTGGGTATCGCAGAAATATACTTCGATGGAAGCTACCAATACTTCGCGCCCCTGTAATCATGGACATACGGGGGCTCGCGATTATTTACAAATCAGAACACAACGCACTACCTACAGATGCGATGTATGTGGAGACTCCTATTATATTGATAAAGAAGTAGAAGTCTGGCTGTGCGGATGGACAGAAGAATAACTGCTTTGGCCTGTAAAGGAAAGCTGCCTGACAGAAGAGAAGGCAGCTTTTTTCCATAACAAGAATTTTTTGCGAGCCGCCATTCTGGGAGGGGAGGAAAACCAGATGAGTAAGAATACAAAATCCTCTGTATTCCTTCCGGATCCGGGTATTGTCCGCCGGATTCCGGGGTTGCGCCGCTGGAAACGCCAGTGGGGGCAGCTGTGCCTGATTCTCGTATCCATGTCCCTTTGCTTTTTTTGGATGATCAGTTCGTTCCTTTTCAGTGACAGTTTGGAGAAAACCCGGCTGGAGCGCCGGCTGGACGCTTTTGGAGAATGGCAGATTGGCATAGAAAATGTGTCTGCCCTGGATGAAAGCCTTCTCCACAGCCTTCCGCAGATGGCGAGGGCAGGTGGCGTTTGGACGGCAGGAAGGGTGATGGATGAGGAGCTCCCCTATACCACCTGGCTGGGAGGGATGGATGAGAATGCCCGAATCCTGGCCCGCCTTGCGTTGCAGGAGGGACATTATCCGGAGAAAAGTGGGGAAGCGGCTGTGGAGGCATCTTTGCTGCGGCGGCTGGGAAAGCAGGTGGGGGAAGAATGGGAACTGGAGGTGGAAGCCTATACCGCTTCCCGGGAAGAGGAACCGCAGGTTATTTCCATCCGTCTTACAATATGCGGCATCCTGAAGGACTATTCCGCCGGATGGTGCCTTACCGGTATGCCCGGCGTATTGGTTACCGAATCTACAGTGGAGGAAAGCGGGCTGCCGGTTCCGTATCAGACGTCCCAGGAAGCGGAACACAGCCGGCCGGAATACTTGCTTCTTCTGAAAGGGGAGCCGGAATGGGACACGATATGGGAAGACATAGAGCAGTTCCCGTTCCATGTCAGCGCGGAACAAGCGCGTTCCAGCGGTAGCATCCTGCGAACCAATTATTACGCGTATCCAGAGCGGGTTGGCGAGGGGGACAGCCTGCCGTCTGTGCTGCTTTTCCTGCGTCTGTTAATCCTAGGATTGAACACCATGCTTTTATATGCCATCATCCGCAGCTCCATCCGGAGCCGGGGCCAGGAGTGGAAAGATTTATACGCGCTGGGAGCGCCTGTCCGGCGGCTGCGGCGTTTGCTCTACCGCGAAGGACTCTTCTTTTGCCTGTTTTCCCTGGCAACCGGGCTGGCCCTATCCTTTGCTTGCTTTGCCCTTGCCTGCCGGGTGTTCCCGGCGGTGGCGGGAGGGCAGCTATATTTTGCCGTTTCCTGGCGGCACATAGGCATGGCCAGCATGTTAGGAAGCTTTTCGGTCTTTTTTGCCTATCTGATTCCCACCGCAGGGCTTCGCCGTTTACTAAGGGAACAACCCCGCCGCAGGGCTTGCCTGCCAGCCCGCTGGAAGAAGGCTTCAAGCAGGAAAAGACCGTTCAAAAGAAAAATGCCGGGGAAGGCAGCAATCTGGTTCCGGCCCTGGAAGGCACGGCCGTTAGGGGCACTAGCCCAGATTGCTCTGTTGTGCGCGATCCTACTGCTTCCCTGTATTGGAGTCCTTATGGTCTGGGAGCAAGCGTGCTTTGCGGCTAATTATATTTCCATACGCGGTGGGACGTACGTTTGGGATAGCGGCGGAACGGATCTGGTTTCAAAGGAACAGGTGGAGCTGCTGCAAAAGGTATACCAGGTGGAAGAAATCCATCCCTGGTACCGGTATCTCAGCGATCCATACGGGGGAACCGAGGGATATGAAACGGTGATGGATCTCTCCTCCTGTCAGGCGGATCCCTACGTGCAGCTTGCTTTCCAGGAGCAGAAAACAACCCAGGCCAGTGCCACCGGGCGCTTGCGGGAGGAAAGGGAGGGGCTGGATCCCGAGGAGGATAAGGAACTTCTTTCGACGTTAAGGGAGTGGGAACAACAAAGCCTGCAGAGAGAGGGCGAACTGGAGGATGGCCTTTTCCCGTTTTGCCTGATGGGAGTTTCCCATGAAGAGGATATGGAGGCTTGCCTTCGCGATTTGACGGCAGGAGATCCAGAGGGGACTGCTTTCCGGGAGGGGAGAGGTGTGATATTGGTTGTGCCGGAAGCGGTACAAAGAGAAGACGCTATGGGAGAGTATATTTCCTGGGAACTTCAGCGGCAGTACCAGGGAGAGGGCGTTTTGCCACAGTGTTTTTCCATAGGGGATACTCTGAGGATCCGTGTGGATGCGGTTTGGGAAGAGGTGGTGATTACCGGTATTCTTCATACGGCAGAGAACTCCCGGAATGTATTTTTTTTGCAGCCGTTTTCCCTAGTTTGCAGCGCCTCCCTGTTTGAGACGCTGGCGTTGGGACAAGCGGAAAAAGGGTATCCGTATGTGGCCATAAATGCTTCCGATGGGGCTGATGCCATAACAGACCGGCAGGTGGCAAATATCTTGGGTACTCCGGAGGGGAATGTATACAGCAACAACCGATTGGGATATGAGCAGCTGCTGCAGGATGTCTGGATCCGAGCCGGCTTCGCGTTGGTTCTGTCTGGCGGCGGATGCGCGCTGTGCCTGGTTCTGTTTTACCAATATCAGGAGTCACGGCGTTTGGAAATCCAGGAGCAATGGGAGTTGCTGGCCCATCTGGGGATGAAGCGTTGCTGGAGGAGATGGATGGCGGCGGCGGATGCGCTTGTCCCCTCAATGGCAGCGTTGGGGATCGCAACTGTGGGCTTATCCGCCTTTCAAACCTGGAAGGATAACAGGGCCTCCGCATGGCTGGGGAGAAAACGAGAATGGTCGTTGGATGTGGGGTTTGACCCTCTTCTGTACAGCATGATCTGCCTGATTTTCGTTATCTTGAGCGTATTGGTGGCGTATCTCAGCGGAAGAAAGCGAGAAGAGGAATAACCCGGTGGATTGCCTCTGGATTGGTGGCGAATCATGCACGCCAATGGAATCAAAGAATGCGCCTATGACTTAGCCACCAAAATCAAAAAGCAAACTGAAACCAGACAGCGCCATCTACACAGGCTGCAAACTTGGGGATTACTCCAGCATCAATATACCCGCATTGATCCGCGCACCAGGAGACAAAGCATGCACACCAGTTTACTTTACTATCAAAACCGTACCAGCGCCAATAGATTTCTCCTCCCACATTTCCTACCTGGGACAGCGCCACGGTTAGCCCTTCCACCAGACCGTCTTCGCTGGTCTTTGTCACCTTCAGGCTTCCCTGCTTCAGCACGTTGTTGAACGTTACGGCCGCGGTCTGGCCAGATACCACGGTTACACATTGGCTTTCCGGCGTTTCATAGAAATCCGAGAACTGCTCTGTAACGGTATAAGTTCCAGGCGTCAGATGATCGATCTGAATCTCACCGTTTGCTCCCATAGTGACCGTCTGATTGATCCCGTTCCCGGTAATGGTAAAAGGAATTCCTTCTACATTTTCATCTTCTGCTGTTTTCACAATCTTAGCTGAACCATAGCTAGCCTTTCCCTTCAGAAATCCCTGAAGGGAATCCGTTACAACCCGCCCGTATCCACTTTGTTGAAATTATCTCTTATGGGTCAGACTCCTCCTTCATTGCCGGCGCCTGCAAATCCATCATAAACGCAATACCAGCACGGAATCCCAGTTCCATATAGATGGTAGACAAAAGATATTCATATTTCTTTGTACTGTGCGTTTAAGCGGACTCCAACAGAAAAGGATGGGAAGCCCTCACGGGAACCGCCCATCCTATTCCAAATATGCGTTTTACAGGCTCCCAGCAAGCCCCGAACACTCTTTGATGTAAATTTGATGTGAAAGTGTATTGGGAGGATGTTTCCGTCTGTAAAGTACACCCGTTTAGCCGGGCAAAACGGTCCATTTAATACAGCTTCGCCCCCGCCGGAATATGCGGGTCCACCATCAGCAGGTTCAGCTTCTCCTCCCCCTCCTCGGTGTGGATGGCGGAGAGGAGCATGCCGCAGGATTCCATGCCCATCATCTTCCGGGGCGGCAGGT
>CAJFTW010000161.1 GCA_904420025.1 Candidatus Pseudolachnospira avium | reverse complement strand
GAAATCTTTCAGGAATTCCCGGGGATGGCTGGTGTTCCGGGTTTTCTGGTACTCATGCAGGATGATCCGCCTGCACTACACGGGAATCATAGAGCTTTTGGTGCAGGTAGTTATACAGGAGGGACAGATAGCGTTCCGCACACCGGATCGTCCCATTCGCCATGTCCTGGCGGGAAACCGTGATCCCACACCGCTCAAAGTCCTTTTCCTTCTCTTGGCATGCGGTAATCCGTGCCCTCGATTCCGGGACCATCTCCCCGGGCCGTAGCCCTTCAAGGCAGGCCGCCCGGACAGATGGAGACGGTAGTAAAATGAATATCCACAGCAAATAAAGACCAATTTTACCGCCCCTGATATTCTATAATCTCAGGGTCTATAATTCGTCCTTTCTCCATAATCTGTGCCTCTCTCAGCACAAGCCCGCACGGTTCATTTTGTAACTCGTTCAGATACTGCCAAATCACCCCTGAATTATTCCGAGTAAATGTTTTATGGAACAAAGAGGGGGTATGATCCACTGCATAATGTAAAATACCATCTACAAAATAAATAGGTTTTTCAATAGTAGTAGGCTCACTCGTCTCAATTCCACCATGCCGGTCGCAACTGACATCCACAATCATAGCATTTTTTTTCATGCGTTTCAGGTCCGCACGATAAATAATATGATCTTTACGCATTACATCCCAAAGCACACAATTCACTATAACATCATAATTTCCGATCTCATCTCGCAGCAACTCTTCCATTTTTCGATCATATTGCTGTACATTAGCACCCAGCATATTTAATACCTTTATAGCTCCACGTGCCGTATTTCCGCGTCCAATTACTGCAACATTCGTTTCATAAGGCATGCAGCCGAAACACTGAAAAGCATGCATAACAGCTGCTTCTCCCGCCAATTCATTGTTCCGCCAAAAAACATGACGTCCTTTGTAAAACATTTTTTCCCAGGCATAGGCAGTCAAATTACCCTGTATTAATTTATCTGTAATATCCCGATTCTGTGTTGCGTGAAGCCATCCGAAAACCGTCTGATTTTGAAGCAGTTCCAAATAGTCCGCGTCACCAATTTTCGGATCACAGATGATTTCTTTCGTCAACACTTCTTCATGGGATACGATTTGACATCCATATTGTGCATACTCCTCATCCGAAATCCCAAGCACGCTCCCATATCCACGTTCAAAATATAATTGTTCCGGATGTGCTATTTTTTTCACGTGATCTGGAATGATTGCTCTTCTGTTCTCATTTTCCTTATGACTAATCGGAAATCCAATCGTTTTCGGCATCATACTTTTATACCTCCATCAAATTAATCTTATCGCCAAAGTACAAGTCTGTTTCTGGCAACAGGTTTTTATCAAAACCACTATCTGGATAAAAAGTCCACTCTCCAAAATAAATTTGTTCATTACAATTATATAAATCTACACGTACAAAAGGGATTCCAGAAGACAACCTTTCAGCAATTTCAAACATTTCGTCCATTCTCGCCGGTTTGGGTAGAGTAAAATTTTCTGGAGCCTCTTTTCCTCGCACATTAATCCGCAACAAATTCCAATTCCGATCAAAGAAATAGAATTTAGGAGTACCCGTTTTTCTTTCTGTGCAAACCATGACGCAATCTGCCTTCCCGTGGAAGCAAAAGAATTTATAATCATCCAAGCTTCCACTTTCATGATCCACAATATAGGGTTCTGCCAAAACACGTGGGATTACGTTCTTGTACGGCCATTCTCTTCCTACATAATAAAAATTTCCATTTAAACTATCGGATAGTTTCCGAACGGTTTTTTCTTGATCAAATTGCGTTCGGTCATTACAAATAAAAACACTGCCACTGTCATGGGTACATTTTAACACAAAACGTTCTGGAAGACTAGAAAAATCAATATCTTCTGCACGCTTCCACACTCCTAATGTCGGGATCAAATAATCATCTCCCAAAATTTGTCTGACAATCTCCTTCGCTTGTACTTTATCAACCATTTCTGTATATTCTGGCTTTCGATCGTGGAGTTTCAACCATTGTATTTTCTGATTAAACGTCTTAGGGTACCTTAAATTCAAATGTTGCCCCATTCTTTTTTTAAACTTCATTTGCAGATACAATGCATCTGGTAGGCATCGTACGATAAAACTCTGATTTTTCCACATAATACCCTTCCCTTACTACTATATATTATATTCATGGTCTTCTAAAAACTTTTCGCCATAATATCTTCATTTTTTCTCGATAAAAGACCACATTTACCATTAAAATAATTATAATCCAAACTAATGCTGTTTTAAACGCCAGAATCACCCAGCTAAAATACGTAGTTGATGAAAGAATAAACCATTTTGTTCCAATGCTGCCAATTAGTATTGTAATTCCATCCACTAAAATTTGTTTACCAAATTTTTTTAAAGGCCATTTAATTAGATGCTTGGAATTATATACCGCCATCCATACTGTCTGATAAGCCATCGAAATTAATGTACCAAGAGCAACTCCAATCAATCCCCACATATTAACTAATGCGATAGAAATAACAATATTCAATCCAGCAGCTATAATATAACTACTTTGTGTTTGCCTATAATGCCCCCCCGCCAAAATTGCCATGCTATAGGGTAATCTCAGACAATGGCTAGCATGCGCCATTGTAATCAATACCGCAAATAAAGGCTGTATATAATTGGCATCATGCACATTCAAAGTATAAATCTGAATAAATGGCAAGACAAGCATAGCTGTGCAACCAAAGACAAAAATTGCACCTGTATGAATGGACCATTCCACCCAGCCAAACACATTCTGCAGTTCTTCTAATTCTTGTTTTGCCCATAATTCGCCAATCAAAGCTTGAATCCCGTTCGTCATAGAAATAAATAACTGTTTAACACCGTAAACCACCGTATGATAAACAGAATATATAGAGACATCTGCTAATGTTGCGAAAAGTGTCAAAACGATCAAATCTGTTGAATCCAAAATCACTGCAGAGATATGCTGAGCAACGCCATTCCATTTTTGTCGAATTGGTTCCCCAACATACGAAATTTTTCTATTGAGCGAATAGTGCTTGTTTACATAAATACGCAGAGCCACTGGCCGAAGCAAATAAATCATAGAAGTGGCTAACTTCACCATGTGAATAGTTCCATGAAGAGAAATCAAAACTGCACATGCAACTGTATTCAATATCAATGTAATAGTCTGCGCATTATATTGAATATACCCTCTTTGATCTGCAGTGAGAAGCAGGCGATCTACGATACCAAAATAATACTGTGCAAATGAACTGATACTGATTGCACCAATCAAAGCCGCTGTATAAAACCAGCCAAAATCCTGACGGACAACTTGCGGATAGAAAAGCATTAAAAAAATTACATATACAAGCAAAATATATGCAAGACGTTTGAAAAATTTTCCGGCTGACACGACAATTTTACTAATAGCCGTATAATCCCGTTCTGCCAATGGTTTGTATAACGCCGACTGCACCACTGCCCCCAGTCCTAACTCCAAAAAGGTAATTACCGACAAAAACTGACTAATGGAATTAACCAAACCATTTACATCCGAGCCAAAATTCCGCAAAATCAATTGCGGTAAAACAAAACCACATATAATAGATGTGACTTGAAAAATCAAAGATGCAATCGTATTTTGAGCTAAGCGTTTACTTCTCATATTTATACTCAATGCTTCCTTTTCGTTCAAATCCAATAAATACATACAAGATGAATGCCATTTGTATGGCTGTACTGTTAGTAAAATATGCTTCCGCAGTGGATGCAAAAAGGGCGTATAGCCAAACAAATCCTATTGATAAAACATAACTAAAATGACGGACTTTCATCAAATGAGAACGCAACATCAAAACCAACAAAAGAGCATAGCCAACCAACCCCAATACCCCCAACTGCCCATAAATATATGGCCAAAATACATCTGCCATATAAGAATAATCTGTTTGCGTAAGTCCCATTACACCAGAAATTCCGTAGTTCCCATAAAGACTGGAATAATACTCGCCGGAAAGGGATGAGGCAAAAGTTCCAAAGCCGCTACCAATAGGAAAAAAATCTCTTACAATCCGCAGACCTACCAAATAAAGTGCCGGTCGAGCAGCTGTTAGGCCGTAACTGAAATAGTATGCTACTTTATCTTTTGCAAGCACCCAACCTGCAACACCTAAAATCAAGGCTGCCGCAACTATATATTTTTTTCGAATCCGAATTCCATGAATAGAAAAACGTAAAAACTTTTTCAAACGTACTTCCCCTAGAATCAAAATAAATAAAACAGCGGCTATGGCAAAATATGCCTTACTCCTTTGAGTAAGAAAAAGAAGAGCGCAACCCAAAATAAGGTAATTCCGATGTTTCTCCATTGAATCAGCTAATAGTATCGCCAGCACGAATACAATGGCAGATACAAGGAATGTCGGATGAGAAAAAATAAATTTAAAGGATTTTATCAAACGAAAGGAATCGTCCAAATACATTCCCAAATCCACAAAATATCCAACACAAGCAGATATTGCCATAATCATCAGTAATCCCTTTGAAATTTGAACAATCTCAAGAGATTTATCAGTGCGTGTCTCAAATACATACGGCAATAGAAGCACTGCCACTGGGAATTTCAAAAACGCAATCAAATCTTTTATTACTGCAAGTATATTTCCCTGTATCCCACTGTGGAGGACATTACCTGCGAGGCCTAAAATAGCCAGCGCAAAAAGCAAAATCCACTGAATAATCGTCTCTTTCTCACATTTAAAAATTCCCCTTCTCTGCTTAGCCACTGCAAAAAAGACCAGCACAAGAATACATGCTTCATCCCAATAATTAATATATGGTATCCGGGATTCCAGCGCCGGCGCAAATAAAATTAATATATATATAATTCCCAGCACTTTTCCCTTCCCTCCCTGTCAACGAAACAATTCTAAATACCGTTGCATAATTATGCTTGATCGAAATCTTTGCGCCGTTTTCTTAATTTCTGCCATGCTCCATTCTGTCTGAAGCGCAAGATCCATGGCGTGGGCCAGAGCTTCTACATTCAAATACTCTACCAAATATCCGTTTTGTCCCTCTATAATAATTTCCCCTGGACCACTGGGAAGATCAAACGCAACCACAGGAGTTCCACAGGCTATTGACTCTACCAGCACATTGGGGAAACCTTCAAAATAAGATGACAAGACTGTTAACTTGGCACTTCGATAATATTCCTCAATATTTTTAGTATATCCAACAAATACAGTTCTTTCTCCAATTCCCAGTTTTTGGGCATACTGTTGTAAAAAAGCCTTTTCACTTCCATCTCCTACCAAAAACAAAGAAACCGTACGATCTTCTAACTGTGAAAATGCATCCAACAGCATTTCCAATCCTTTCTGCTTTTCCAATCGTCCAGAATAAAGAATCATATTCTCTTTTTGATCCGGTGAATCCACTTTCTCCAACTCTTTCTCAAACTTTTTCCCTAGTGCATTATGGATTACCTTTATTTGCTCCCACCGAAAATGATAATGTTTACATAAATCTTCTGCCATTCCATTCGATTGGGCAATTACAAAATCAATTTTGTGGTAAAAGAATTTTAAAAGTGTATTCGTTATATATTTCCGAAAAAATGCTTTGGTATATCGATATTCATAAGAAAGCGTATTAATACAGCGTCCATAAATCACAAAATTTTTCTTACTCCATCTTCTCGCCAAATACAGATTTACTGCAATTTCTGGACTAAAAGCGATTGCGTAATCCAACGAATTCTGTTCAATATAGTTTTTCAAATGAGGAAGAAGCTTTTTAGCAGAAGCAACTTGCAGGTTCACAATCCGTATATCCTCATCCAAATCATCTTTATACACGGAGTCATCTAAATTTTGCGTTATGGCTTCAATCTCAAAGCCTTGTTGCTTTAAATAATTTACAACTGTTACAAAAACCCCTTGAGCACCACCTTTAGATAGGTTGAAAATAAAAGCTCCAATTCGGGCTTGAGTCTTGTCCATTTTATTTCTCCACTTTCATCCATTTATGCTACATTAATGTAGAATCGGAGCACCCAGCACTTCATACGTAACTTCAGGATTTCGTTTCCGAATAAATTTGGCAGGTACCCCTCCCCATACTTCAAACGCCGGAACGTCCTTCGTCACAACTGCACCGGCTGCAACCACAGCACCATCCCCAATCGACACACCTTGTAATACGATTGCACCAGTCCCAATCCAGCAGTGATGACCAATTGTAATAGGGCGGAAAGACGCAGTAAATTTCGGATCATCAATATCATGGCTACCTGTTATAAATTTTGTATGGCTACTAATATTGGTATCATGTCCCACCGTAATGCCCCCTCGAGCGTCCAAATCTACAAACCAGCCGATTGCTACATGATCCGCCAGTTTTAGGCCCTTCGGGAACAAAATATCTGCACGTCTGCAAATCACTGTATTTTTTCCAATTTTTGCTCCTAAAAGTTGATAAAACCATTTTCGAATATGTCGACTTGGAATTTTATTTATCACCATATTTCCAAAGAGGACAATCGCATAATATACGCATTTTACCGGTTTACTCATAGTTCTGTTTATTAATTCATCTGCCATAAGCTTTTTGCCCTTTCAGCAATTTTTCATAATATTCCACATAATGCTCTTTCAATTTATCAAACGAAAATTCTTGCTTGTAGGATTCTTTCGCTGCCTGTTCCATTTTTCTCCGCAGTTCAGAATCTCTGCAAAGGCGCAGCATTGCTTGAGCTAAAGATGAAACATCCTTACAGTTAACCAACAAACCATTTTTTTGATTTTTTACAATTTCCGGTGTACCGTCCACCGCAGTTGCCACAATCGTTTTTCCGACTGAAAATGCTTCTATAGGCGTCAACGGAAAGCCTTCCCAAAGAGAACTCAATACTACGAAATCCAACTGAGCCATTACATTCTGCACATCTGAACGGAACCCCATAAAAGAAAGCACGCCAGATGGTAAAGTCCATTTTACCATATCTTCCAACTTTTTTCGGTCTTCCCCGTCCCCGACAATGAAAAAGCGCACTTCCGGATTTTCAGCGTACACCTTCGCTGCAGCTTGTATAAAATACTCCATTCCCTTCTGTTTTGATAGCCGTCCCACATTTCCAATAAGAGTATATCCCTTTTGGCGAGCATCTTCCAATTCTTTCACTGGCTGCAATATGCCCGAAAAAGGCTTAACAGCATTGGGAATAACCGTTACTGCAGTTTCTTGCAAACCATAATATTCTACCAAATTTTTTTTCACTTGCTCTCCCACCGCAATCAAATATGTATTACGGTAAGCATATCGGGTAAGAAATTTTTTATCATAAAATACATTATGCGCATTAGCAATTTTTAAAGTTGTATTCCCTGTGACCAGCTGAGCATAAAATGCCGCCATTCTGTGGTGAGAATGCAACATTGTGATCTTTTCTTCCTTAATAATCCGTTGGAGCGTTGTATATATTTTTAACATTGCTGCTGGTTGTTTCAACGTTAAATCCGGGATTACACAATGCTGAACTCCCATCCGTTCTAAACAAGAGACATTTACGCCTCCCTTAGAACAGACCACGATTTTTTTTACATAGGGCAACAAGATTTCACATAACTGGAGAATTACATTTTCTGTTCCTCCTTGCCCCATCGTTCTTGCAAGAAAAAGTATACTCTGATCTTCCAAGTTCATCTCTGCTTCCTGTATTTAAACATAAGTCCTAAAATTTTTCGATCATCCACTAAATACCTTTTTGCCATCCGCTTTGGATCCTGTGTAATCCGAAATAGCCACTCCAATCCATGATCAGCCATCCATCTAGGTGCCCGTTTTATATTTCCAGCAGCAAAATCCAAACTAGCTCCCAGCCCCAAAGAAACCGGCACTCCCAATTCTCGGCAGTGGGTATACATAAATATCTCCTGTTTTGGCGCCCCCAAAGCAACTATTAAAATATCTGGCTTTGCATTCCGAATCATAGTCTTGATTTTATTTACTTCCTTTGGATCCTTTTCAAAACCGAAAGGCGGGGAATAGGTGCCGCAAACCTGCAAGTCTTTATATCGTTTTTGCAAATTTTTCGCAGCTATCGCTGCTACACCTTCTGCAGCTCCCAAAAAGAACATACTATATCCTTTCTTTGCTGCCAAATCACATAGCTCAGGAAATAGATCCGATCCGGAAATTTTTTCTTTAATTGGCCTTTTATAAAACTTAGAAATCCATATTAATGGTTTCCCATCCGTCAATATCAGTGCAGCCTGGGCGTAAGCTTTTTGCAATTCTACATTTTTTTCCAGTTGGACAATATGATCTACATTCGGCGTAACCACATAAGCACCACAATCATGCTGTATCATCTGGTCAATCGACTGCAAAGCCTCTGCCATGGTAAGATTATCAATCTCTGTATTCATAAATCGCATTCTGCTCATAACAGCACTCTTTCCCTGGCTCAATCTTTTTGAAAAATATCCCGTGTATAAACCTTCTGAATCACATCATCCAAACATTTATCATAACGATTTGCAATAATCGCTTGACTCTGTTTCTTGAACTCCTTTAAATCATTTACTACTCTACTGCCAAAAAAAGTCGTTCCGTCTTCCAATGTTGGCTCATAGACAATCACGATCGCCCCTTTTGCCTTGATTCTTTTCATAACCCCTTGTATACTACTCTGCCGAAAATTATCAGAATTACTTTTCATGGTCAACCGATACACGCCAATAACAATTTCCTTTTCCCTTGCCGGATCATACTTTTCATTGGCCGCATAAGATCCCGCCATCTCCAAAACACGATTTGCAATGTAATCCTTCCGGGTACGATTACTTTCCACAATTGCTTCAATTAAATTTTCCGGCACATCTGCATAATTTGCCAGCAGTTGTTTTGTGTCCTTTGGCAGACAATATCCTCCATATCCAAAACTGGGGTTATTATAAAACATTCCAATTCTGGGATCCAAACACACACCTCGAATAATCTGATCAGAATCCAGCCCCTTCATTTCCGCATAGGTGTCCAACTCATTAAAATAAGATACACGCAATGCCAAATACGTATTGGCGAACAGCTTTACCGCCTCTGCCTCTGTTGTTCCCATAATGAGGGTATCCACATTTTTCTTCAATGCGCCTTCTTGTAAAAGGGCGGCGAAAGAATGTGCGATTTCCTGCATGGATTCATCTTCCATATCTGTTCCAACAATAATACGGCTCGGATGGAGGTTATCATATAATGCCTTGGATTCACGCAAAAATTCGGGACTAAAAAGAATATTTTTCTTTCCTGTACATTCACGGAGTTTCACCGTATACCCAACCGGTACTGTACTCTTGATAACAATTGGCACCTGCGGATTATATTCTATAATCAAATCAATAATGGACTCTACCGCCGATGTATCAAAGAAATTACGTTTATCGTCATAGTTGGTAGGAGCAGCAATCACTACCAATTCCGCCTGGCTATAGGCTGTTTTGGCATCTAAAGTAGCTGTTAAATCCAATTCCGTTTCTGCAAAGTATTTTTCAATATATTCATCCTGAATCGGCGAAACTCTCTTATTGATAAGATCCACTTTCTCGGGGACAATATCTACCGCTGTTACCGTATGGTGCTGCGCCAGCAAAACTGCAATAGATAGTCCTACATATCCTGTACCTGCAATTGCTATTTTCATTTTATTCGCTCCATATCAAACGCTAATTTCCTCGTTTATTCCATTCCAGACTGCCATTGTTACTTACTTTCCTGGCGGGCACTCCAGCGATAGCAATATTTTCCTCTTCGAAACTCTTGTTGACTACAGAATTGGCACCTATTGCAATATGCTTTGCGATATGTATACCTCCCATTACAACAGCACCAATACCAACTATGACTCCTTCTTCCAAAACTGGTGCATCATCACTAGTTCCACTTGCTACAAGAGAAGTATTAATATGGAAGACGCAGTTTTTTCCTACAATTGCATTACCATTAATTAATATAGGGCCAACATGCATGATCTTTAATCCCAAATCGCAACAATTTAAAGGAATATGTATTGAATACTTCAACTGTATTTTACGTAGCTGAAAGAGATACCATTTTGCTCTTATCTTTTTTCCAGTATTGGTAAAATATTCCGTTTTTCTCAACAGATTTTGATGTTTTCGTAAAATTGCCTTCTCAGAAAGCTGCAGAAAATCCAGCCTTCCCCTTTTCCCATATTTTGTCATTTCAATGTCAAGCCATTCTTGTAGCTGCTTTCTTGTTCTAATTTGATCCATACAGACTATGTCATCCCTTCAAATCTTCAAAATAAAATTCCCGATACCACTCTGCAAACTTTCGCAATCCCTGGCGGAGGTCTGTGCTTGGTCTAAATCCGAAATCTCGTTCCAAATCATCGGTATCCGCGTAAGTCACCGGAACATCCCCCGGTTGCATAGGCACAAGTTTTATATGAGCAGCAATATCAAAATCAGGCGGAATCACTTTGGCGCGAATCAATTCTTCTCCTAATATTTGCACAAAATCCATCAGATTCTCCGGATGATTATTCCCAATATTATACAGAGCATAGGGAGGGATTGGTAATCCATCCGAACCAATCATTCTGGACGGTGCTCCGCGCATTACGCGAATTACACCTTCCACAATATCATCGATATACGTAAAATCTCTCTGGCACTTTCCATAATTAAAAATCTGAATTTCTTCCCCATGACAAAGTTTATCTGTAAAGCTGAAATATGCCATATCCGGTCGTCCCATGGGACCATAAACCGTAAAGAAACGCAGCCCCGTAGCAGGAATATCGTATAACTTACTGTACGCATGTGCCATCAGCTCATCCGATTTTTTGGTTGCAGCATACAAACTTACCGGATTATCCACCTGATCCGCTGTGCTGTATGGCACTTTCTTATTCATCCCATAAACAGAGGAACTGGAGGCATATACCAAATGCTCTACCGGATTTCGGCGACAACCTTCCAAAATATGAAAAAAGCCAATCAAATTTGCTTCAATATAAGCGTCCGGGTTTGTAATAGAATAACGGACGCCCGCCTGTGCTGCCAAATTCACCACTATCTCAGGACGGTACTTTTGGAACGCAGACAAGACCAATTCCTTATTTGCTAAATTTCCTTTTACAAAAACAAAGTTTTTGTATTTTAGCAACTGCTCCAAACGCTTTTCTTTTAAACGTACATCATAATAATCATTTATATTGTCAAATCCAATAATTTGAGCCGTTGGATAGTTTTCCAGCAATCTCTTGGCCAGGAAAAAACCAATGAACCCCACCGCTCCTGTCACTAAAATATGCTTACCCTGCAAAGATATTTGCTGCATCTGCAAATTTCTCCTTTTCACAAACGTATTACGGAAATATTATTCCATCACCACACAGCCTAAGACCTTCTTCTGATACTGTTCGCATAGAGAAGCTATTTCCCGCAAGTCGCTATATCGAGAAACATTCAATCGCTCTACAAAAACAATGCCGGTGGCATTCAACATTGCCTGCAGAGAATCCGGATTTTCCAAAACTTTATCCCCTTCCGTAACAGACACACCGTCTTGTCCAATAATTTTTTTCAAATCCTTGCGAATTTTTCCGCATGCAGAATCTGCCTGACTGCTCACCAGAAATACACTTTGCAAATTTAAAGACTCTAATGCTGTAGTAAGCTTTGTCTCAATTATTTTTTGCATTGTTTCTTTTGAAACAGAAGTCCTAGTCTTACCAAATAAAGCGCAAATCCAGCGATCCACAAAAGAAAACATCCGTTTTTTTTCAATTATTTCAGGTGGAAAAACACCCAAAATGGGAGTTCGACAACACACCGCTGCATCCTCTATCACTCGCAATCGTGTATTAAATAGATACTGTAGCGCCACCATTACACATGCCACAAAGGCTCCGACAAGCGCTCCAAAAACTATATAATTTACATTCAGCCAGTTTACGGATGCCTGCACCGTTTCTTCATCTATCGGCTTCTTTTCTCCGCTGTCTTGAATAAGCGCAAGATAATATGCTTCCTGAGCCTCTGTCAAGTCAGAGGCCAACTCCTGCATAGCACTGCTTATCTCCTGCATCTGCTCTATTTGTGTTTGCTGTTCCTCCAATAGAGCCAAATCTACGCCGTCTTCAACTTGCCGCTCTAACGCAACCACTTGGAAATCACCATATATCTCCCGGAAATTTCCGGTAACCTGCTCAACTTCTTGCTCTGCTGCATCCAAAATGTTATTACAAAAATCTTCACTTTCTGCTGTCACACAGACAGAAAAAATACCCGTTTCCTCCGCCTGTCCTTGTTTTTCATTTATGCTTTTGACCTGAACCAATTCCTGTAAATATTCTGGTGTGGTGTCAATCGATAAAGAAGATACCAGCTTTTCATACATATCTATCCGCTCAAGTTGAAGGATATAAGAAAACACAATAGCTGAAATATTATTCGAGCTATTGATCATCGGATATTGCACCTGATAATAATTATCGACCCGAAACCAAATTTCCCCCTTAAATACATGTCCCGGATCCAAATTCATTTTCAAAGACTCATTTTTATATGCCAACAGCAATTCATATTGCTGATCGTATCCCTTATATAGATCATAGGCACTTTGCACCTCGGCAATTTCTTGTTCCGATAGAGCTGCGCGCAATCGCTCCAATCGTTCCTCTGAAGAGTCACTGCTTCCTTCAGCCACCATCCATTGCCTTTCACGATAGGCAGAAATTCCTCCTATCACCCCCAACAGAAGCGCCCCGATAAAAACAAATACAATTATTTTTCTCCATTGTAAAAAAATTCTTAATAGCAGATCTTTCCAATCAATCTGCACTTCTCCTGAACCATTATACTCATTCGGCATACGCTTCTATTTCTCCTTTTCCCTTTTTCTTTTTTAAACAGGTCAGCAGGACCCCTCACCTTTTAAAACCACACCGATGGTCTTCCAGAGAATCTTAAAATCCATCCCCAAGTTCCATTCCGTAATATACTTTCGATCCAACTCCACCACCTGGTCAAAGTCCACAATCTTGCTGCGCCCGCTGACCTGCCAAAGGCCGGTGAGCCCTGGCCGGATGGCCATGCGGGTCCGGTGGCTGGCCTCGTACTGTTCCCACTCATCCACTGTGGGTGGCCGGGTCCCTACAAGGCTCATATCCCCCTTCAGCACATTGAAAAACTGCGGGAACTCATCGATACTGGTTTTCCGGATAAAATTTCCGATTCCCGGGATAATCCGGGGGTCCTTTTCCATTTTAAACATGTGGCCATCTTTCATCTGATTCTGGGCCATCAGTTCTTTTTTCCGTTCTTCCGCATCCAGGTACATGGAGCGAAACTTGTAAATCTTAAAACGCCGGCCGTTTTTACCAATCCGCTCCTGTTTAAAAAAGATCGGTCCCGGGGATTTAACGTAAATACAAGGGGCCACAAACAGGAACAGGATACCGG
The DNA here is from genome assembly GCA_904420025.1 of Candidatus Pseudolachnospira avium. Lineage (GTDB taxonomy): Bacteria > Bacillota > Clostridia > Lachnospirales > Lachnospiraceae > Pseudolachnospira > Pseudolachnospira avium. Next base: position 14,376 of record CAJFTW010000161.1, on the reverse strand, counting down.
TGATCACGCACCCCACAATACCTCCCACAAAATCCATTCCCCGCTTGATCAACATGGCACGGGTACTGCCGGAGACAATAGAGGTGCTCAGCACGTTTTCCCCCGCCAGCTTACTGACATAAGGAGTGCCAACCTGGCTGAACCGCTTCATATCAAAATGGACGGTAACGCCCATCAAAAGGCAGTTGTCAATGACGCTCTGATCCACAAAGTGTCCTTCCGGCAAACTGACATAAATTCCATCCACCCAGCTCCGCCGCACATAATCTGGAAGTCCCTCCACATCGGTTACCACGGGAACCCCTTCGATCTGGCCGATTTTTCCCTCCCTATTATCTGTAAGAATTAATCCAGCCACGCGGGTGTCGCCATAAGTAGTGCCATTCAGCCGGTGAACCAGCTTTTGAGCTCGTTCCCGAGATGTTAAAACCAACAACGCTTGGGCCCCACGCTGTCGGTGCTTACTACTTTTCAGTACTCGTTTCAGCAGCTGTCGTTCCACATAAATCAAGATCAAAGCGATCCCATAGCATCCCACGATAGTGGTTCGAGAGACTAAATCTCCTTTTTGAGTGGCAAACAAATATACAAACTCAATCAAAAAAACAAGTGTTACATGCTTTAAGAGAGCCTTCCATTCCTCCCAAGGATTTCTTCTCAGAATTCCCCGGTAACTTTCTCCAAAGTAGGCTACTAAAATATCCGCAAAAAATAACACGAAAGCTACTTCCCGGTACAGCGGACGTAAAAATATTTTCCACTCACCATGGCGCAGCCAGAAAGCTCCCCACAGAGCCAGAAGCAGGCACAGGATGTCCAGCAGCATAAAATCCCAGTGCTTGGCCCAACTGCTCCCCTTATTTTTATCCACCTGTGTTCCCCCTCTTACAAATGGTTTCTCTTCCCGCAAAACATCCGTCCCACATGGATAATCCCAGCAGCAGGAACGGATTATAGACGTATTCAAAAAAATGATGCTCCAGCGTACACTGCAGGAACAAAACTGCCAGCAGCATCATGGGAAAAACCTGCTTTTTCCGGAGCAGCTGCAGCAGATACCAGACAAACAGCAGACACAACAGAGCCAGAAGCACTATGCCAAAGCGCATTCCAATCAGCACGTACGAGGAATCCAAGAAAAAATAATCTAAAGTCGGTTCCGTGCTCATTCCCTTCCCATTCATAGCAACTTGCTGGCCAAAAAGAGTTAAGCCTAAGTAGTCAACCCCTCTTTTCCCCAATGCAAGGCGATCTCCAAGAAACGCATTCAACATTCTTAAAAATGGTATAGTACTATCATACAACACTGTTACCATGCAAATCATTCCCGGCAGCACCACCGGCACACCGATAAGGATAGTCTGCAACACTTTCGGCAAATAATACCCTTCTTCTCTCCGTTTGGTACAAAGTGCCCACACTTTTAACACCGCCGTTCCCAATCCTACCAGGGCCAGGCATCCGGCATTGTTCCGGGCATCGCAGAAATACCAGCTGAATACCGCTAATCCCTCTATGCCTGCAATCTCCCACCAGTGAAAGGTTGTCCTCCTCCAGCAGCAGTAGATCACCGCTCCAAAGAACAAATAAGCCGCAAAATCTGTGGGGTAACCGATACCGAAGGAAATTCTGGCACGCCGGTCTCCCTGGTAATAAATCAGGTTTTCAATCTTCCCGGTCAGCGCTGCCCCCATAGTAATCAAAAGTGCCGGTCCCAGCACCACCAGGTAGACCGTCAAAATTTTCCGGAAGGGAACCCGGTAAGCCCCCAGTGCCAGAAAAAGCACATCCCGCACCACCCAATATTCCGAGATGGCGGAGGAAAGCAAAAAGCACAGTGTAACCACAGCTGTGGTCACAGCCTTTTTGCCTTTCAGCGGGACACTGCCGTAGGCAAACTTCAGAATGACAAAAACGGCCAGGGCACACTGCAACACATCATGCGCATGTTCCGGCCATGTAATGGGAAACATCGTTGTTTTTAAAAACGCTTCCAACAGATACACAGCCAGAAGAACCAAGTATCCGGTTTCCCACAGCCGCTCTGTTTTCAGTTCGGTTCCTTCTTTTTCCATACTGCAATTTCCTCTTGCCGCCAGACGAGTGAACTCCCTTGGGGTTGATTTCTCTCTGCCTGCCGAAAAGCCTATCGGCATTATACCATGTACCAGAGTAAAAAACAATTCCTGTTTTTCTCGCTTCGCCTAATTCTTACATTTTACAGTGATTTATGACGATTTTCTGAGCCTCCCGAGACACTGCAGCCAGCCTGTAAGTATCTTTTCCCGCAGTAACAATAACCCAATCAGATAGACGCCGAAAAATACCACTGACGAAAGCACCAGAAAGAAGAAGTCGTTTCCCGGGACAAACGTCCGCACGGCCCCATATCCCCCCAGAGCGGCCAGATTGGCTGTCAACAGTTTCCAAAGCTGCAGCTCCCGGTTCCAAACAGAAAAACGGCCTCTCAGATACAGAAGCTGGATCACCAGCACAGTCCCCTCCGCTGCCACCGTGCCAATGGCAGCACCGGCAGAACGAAGCCCGGGAATCAGCAGGGCATTAATCACCAGGTTCACGCCGGCTCCCCAGAACGTGGAAATCACCGTATACTTTTCCAGATTAAGCGGAACCAGAATCTGCATACCGGTCAGATTACTGATCCCAATCAGCAGTACTGTCACCATAATAATTTGCATGGGCAGCACCGAATCCATGTACTGGTCCCCTGCTAAAAACAGAATCACCGGCTCCGCCGCCAGAATAAAGTAGGTCACCAGAGGGATGGTAGCCAACAAAACGACTCCCAGTGACTGCCGCACCAGTTTCTCAAACTGCTCTCTCTTGCCGTTGGCCAGATAGTTGGAAATCCGGGGCAGAAGCACTGTTCCCAGAGCCGTCACCAGGCTCACCAAAATAGTTTTTACCTTGGTGGCCGCATTGTAGTAACCCAGCTCGGTATCGCCGTGCATAAATCCTAGCATCACCGAATCCATATAGACATAGATGGTTGCCGCGGCAGAGAGGGCAAAAAACGAAAGAATCGGACGAAAATGCCGTTTCCAATTCCAGTCTCTTCGGGTCGTCAAATCCACAAACTTCCTGGAATAAAACAGGTTCCACAGATTGGACCCATAGCTGCCAATCAGGGAAATGGCACCGTAGAGGACGTAATCCGACGGTTCCCTCACCAGCAAAAACATGCCTGCCAAAGCCAGCAACTTAAACAAAATGTTCCGCAGCGTGATATAGCTGTACTGTTCAATGGCCTGGTACAGCCAGTCCATCCCTATGGTGTTCAGCAGCAGGGAGATGGACTGGATACCCATCAGAACCGGTTCCTCCCGGAACCGGGGGACCAGCAGCATACAAACTCCGAGCATAACGTAGGAGACGGTCATGGATACCAGATTGATGGACAGCAGTTCCTGTACGGTGCGGCTCAGCTTTTCCCGGTCATCCCGGCATTCGGCGCAGATTTTGATTCCATAGGTGGGAATTCCCAGCTGGGCAAACATGGCAAAATAGCTGACCACAGAGGTGGCAAAGCTGATCTTTCCATTTCCTTCCGGCCCTAAAATCCGGGAGATGTACGGGAAGGTAATCAGGGGGAAGATCACCGCAGACAGCTTCAAAATCACATTCATCACAAAATTGAACTGTACGCTGTGAATTTTGGGTGTTTTCTGTTCCACGGACCTCTCACCTCCCTGTTTTCGGATTCCGATCAATAAAACCAGTCATGTTCACCCGTAAAGCAATATTGGATGGACGGATTCCGCCTTCCACAGATTTTTGCCGGTACCCCTGCCGCAATGGCAAAGGGCTCCACATCCTTTGTTACCACTGCCCCGGCGGCTGCCACGGCCCCTTCATGAACCGTAATGCCCGGAAGCAGAATGGCATTGCTGCTGATCCAGGCCCGGTCTTTCACCTGCACCGGGCCACCGGTGTAGGCAAAGCTCTCCGAGTTCACCTGATGCTGGCCGGTCCAGATCCGCACCTCCGAACCAAGATTAACATTCCTCCCAATAATCAGGCCCTCCCGTCCATCCAGCCAGCAGTTATCTCCGATAATGGAATTTTCTCCAACCACCACCCGGTATGGGGCCCGGAAGATTACTCCCTGATAAACGACCACCCGTTTTCCGGCCTGAACGCAAAAAATCCGGCGGTAAAAAAACATCCGCAGCCAGTGGGCAGGCAGTCGGGAGACCCGGTGCATCAAAAGCTTCACCATTCCATCGCCGCACTGCCGCACCCAAACCCTTTTTTGCCTGGGGGAAGCTTTCCGTTCCGGCGGTTCTTCTTTATCCGGCTGAATGTTTTGACCTTCTCCCGCCGGAGAAGCCGCCCGTTTCCGGATGAATCTCTTTCGATAGCGGCAGTAGAAAAAACTCCCGACGGTACATGCCAGGTAGAATAGCACCCAAAAAGCAAACAGCAGCGACAGTCCATACCAAATGACTTGCATCATCTCTTTTCCCTTTTCTCCAAAAACTGAAAATAGGATGCCGGGTCAATGGTCTTTCCGGTTTTTCCCGTCCATCCATCCTGCAATGCCCGCAGCATCAGCCAAAGCCGCAGCTTCCGGTTCCCACGGAATTTTTCTTTCACCAGTGCTCCCAGGCACCGTTTTCCGATTTCCCATACCATTGCCAGCTGGCCTGCAGCCCGGAGAAGCAGGTGTTCCTGATATTTTTTGATAAAAAAAATCCGATTCCGGAACATGTAGTAGTCTTTCCACCATCCTCCCGGGTTGGACTCATCCTGCTGTTTCAAAGGATCCCGGTGATAAATCACCGCGTCCCGCACCAAGAGCACTGGAAAATGTCGGGAAACCCGGTAGGTATATTCCAGATCGTCTCCATAGATAAACAGGGATCCGTCTGCAATGCCCACCGCATCCACCGCCTGCCGGGAAAACAAAGGCCCCACAAAGGCATCCGCCTCAATCGGCAGGGTCTCCGGCATATCTTCTTTGGTCTCCACCGCCGGAATGTCCCGGGTCAGCAGTGGGGAAAGTTTTTTGTGATGATACAGCTGATATTCCTGCCGGTCAATCCCAAAAATCATGGGAGCCAGGCAGCCCACATCTGCCACTGCATTCCGGTGATCCAATAATTTTGCCAGGCAATCATCCGCCGGGTATGCGTCATCGTCCATCAGCCAGTACCAGTCCGGGTTCCATTGTTCCCGGACGTATGCCATGCCGTGGCTGAATCCGCCGGCCCCGCCGGTATTTTCCGGAAGCCATAACACCCGGATTCTGGAATCCCGTGCTGCCAGACTGCGAATCTTTTCCTGATGCTCCGGCGTGCTGTGGTTATCTACAATGACAATACCTTCCACCGGCACGCTCTGCCGCAGGAGAGCCTGCACATTTTTTTCCAACAGCTGGCTGCTGTTGTATGTCACGGTAATGGCCGCAATCATAAATTCCCTCCTGTCTGTGGTTCCAAAAGCGCCCTCAGCCGTTCCTCCTGCCGGCTGGTCTCATACAGTTCCAAAAAGCGCTGCCGGTTCTCCGGGTACACCCGCCGGGAGGAGGCTGCCCGGAATGCTGTCAGCGCCTGGATAAACGCCTCCGCCGAATTGCACTCCTGCACGGCAGGTAGATCCTGTACCTGATAGCCTTCCAGCGCCTCCCGGGTGGCAAAAATGGCCTTGCCATACTGCAGCGCCTCCGCGGTTTTTACTTTCATGCCGCTGCCGAACAAAACCGGCATCACCACTGCCTCTGCCCGGTAATAGTACGCTGCCAGGTCCGGCACCCCTCCAATGACCGAAACCTTCTCGCTTGCCAGTTCCTCCCGCAGCTGTTCCATTCCCTTTCCCACCACATCCAGGGACCAGGGAATATGCGGCAGCACCTGGCGGCAAAACCAGCGAAGCCCGTCCACATTGGGGGCAAAGTAGGAGCCCACAAATAGCAGACGCCCGCTTCCCGAAGCCTTTGCTGCCTGCTCCGGCTCAAATCGATCGGAGAAAGAAATGGGCAAAATCAGATCCGCTTTTCTCCCGTACAATTTTTCCAGGCTGTGGGCGTCCCGCTGGTTCAGGCAGATCACGTAATCCGCCTGCCGTACCAGCCGCCCTTCGTTTCGCCAGACCGTAAAAAAACGAGGCAGGAACAGCCAATTTTGATGCCGTACCCATCCCCAGATATACTCTTTTTCAACATTATGGCAAAACACCATTTTTTTAATAGATGGGTGCAGCTTCCTGGTCCAGCCGCAATAGGAAGAGCCATCCAAAAAGAGCAGATCCGGCTTTCGCTCATTGACAAAGGCAGCCAGCTCTCGCCCAAGAGAAGCCGGAATCCGGTCCCGCATCCGCAGATAATTCCAATAGACCCGAACCGGGCGTCCATCATTTTGAAAATAGTGAACATGCGGGGGGACTTTTTTCTCCACCGGCGTTTCCGTCAGGATCCCCACTTCCACCTGCTCTTCGCCAAAAATGTGGCACAAAAGCTGGTAGTTCCGCTGGGTACACTGGAGGCCTCCGGTCTGGATTGGTCCGAACAAGTTTCCCTTGGTAATAAATACGACTTTCTGATTCTTCATAATGTTTCCTTGTGCCTGCGCTGCCTTTCCATATGATCCAGCTTTTCATAAATGGGAAAGAAGGCCCGCGCGCAAAGGCCGGGCGAGAAGCGAAACAGGAAAAACAGCAGTCGATCCGTCCCACTCTTGGGATACCGCCGTACCTCTCCCGCCAGCATCTGATATTTCCGATATAACTCCTGACGTTCCTGCATCGCCTCCGGCAGATAGCGGACTGCCTTGCAGTAATTGGCAATCCGGTTCCGTTGGACAGAGACCGCCAGCCGTTGGTACAGCTCCGGCTCGCCAAGTTCCCGGAAAAAATCCAGGCGTTCATCCTGAGCCACATTCTCCGATTGAAAATTGTTTAAACTATATTTTTTGCGCGTAATACTGGACTCCGACAGGTAGTACCCATACAGCTTCACTGGCGTGACGACAATCTGATCCACCAGGTTGATCACCCGGTGCGTAGTAGCCAGATCTTCGTACACACGCCCCACCGGATACCGGATTTCCTGGAACAGTTCTCTCCGGTACAGCTTGCACCATGCCACCGTCATATTCATCTTCCGCAGGGAGCAGCATTCCCACAATGCCTCCTGCCGGGTGCGGATGCAAGGCTGATTGTCTCTCCGATTCACCTCCGGCAGCTGATCCTGCCGGGTCATTGCGTAGCCGCAAACGCTGATCGCACACCGATACTGTTCCGCATTCTCATACAGGATCTCCAAATACAGCGGATGCAGGAAGTCATCGGAATCCAGGAACGTGATATAAGTGCCGGAAGCTCGTTCGATTCCAGTATTCCGGGCAGCGCTGAGGCCGCCATTCTCCTGGTGAATCACATAAAATTCCGGATAGAGCTCCGCATAGCGATCGCAAATTTCCCCGCAGGAATCGGTGGAACCGTCATCCACCAGAATAACCTCCACCGGCTGCAGGGTCTGGTTCAGCACAGACTCCAAACACCGCTCCAGATATTTTTCTACATTATAAACCGGAATCACAACACTGATATCAGCTTTCACGTTTTTCTTCCCCCAGCTGCCGCAGGAATTCCCCGCACTCCTGGCTGATCCTGCGATAATGATACCTCTCATACAGATACTGGCTGGCTTTTTGCAGTTCCTCCGCGGCCGGCGGATTTTGCAGGCAATCCAACAGGGCTTGAGCCAATGCGTCCACATCCTCCGGAGGCTCATAGTAACGGCAGAGCCCGCCGGTCACCTCACGGTTTGTAGGAATCCCAGACAAAAGTGTTGGCACTCGCTGGATCATTGCCTCCACTGCTGTCATGCCAAAGCCCTCATAGAGGGTAGGATTTACATACAGCCGGCTGCTGTGCATCTGCTGCTGCACCTGTTCCTCCGGCAAAAATCCGGTGAAATGGACCCGTTTTTCCAGCTGATGCTGTTTTACATACTCCTTCAGATACTGTACCCGTTCCGGCACCCGCCCCATAAGAATCAAATCCTGATCGGTCTGTCCCTGTATCTTTTCAAAGGCCCGGACCAGCGTGATAATATTCTTATGGTGAAATTGAAGATTTAAGGCGTGAATATTTTTTTTCTCCGCTGCCTCTCCTTCCGGAAGAGGGCAATCTACTGGAATATAAATTTTGTGTATTTTTTTCCGATACTGGGGATAAAACGTCCCAATTTCCTTTTGGTCCACTTGGCTGATGGCTACAATTCGATCCGCATGAGAAAAATCCATTCGGTATAGGATCCGGTACAGCCAATATTTGTAAAAGGGAATCTTCACATTAGCCAGCACCCGGTGCGCCACTGCCTTAATGTCATAAGGTACCGCAGCCGAGGGAACCGGCATTTTCCGTAGACCATTGTTGCAGTTCAGATGATAGACGGCAGACGCTTTCTTTTGACGCAAAATTTGTGGAATCCGGAAAGTATTGGTCCAACAGATTTTTGCCATTCGAGTCAGTTCGTTGGAAGCCCGTCCGCCTGGGATTGAGATAATCTCCATGTCCGGCGCCAATTCCCGCAAAATCTTTTCTGAATAGGAAAAACAGATGGCAAAAAACTGCCCCGACTGACCGTTTTCGTAAAAGCCCTTCAGCAGATTTAAGCCTGCTTGGTCTTTCCCTCCGGCATGCTTTTCACTGAGATAGATGTAATTTAAAGCGATCTTTCCCATAACGCAAAGCCTTTCCTGCCAGCTTACCGCTGGCACATTCCTGAATCCTCCCCCACCGTCCCTCTCCCCACACTATCATACACCACGCCGCTGCCCGCAAACGCCTCCGGCTCATAACAGTTCCGCCCGTCCAGCACAATGGCCCGGCGCATCTGCCGCCGGAAGGTCTCCGGGGCCAGGGCCTTCACCTGCGGCCACTCGGTGAAGATCAGGCACAGGTCCGCCCCGGCCAGCGCCGCCTCCGGGGAGTCGCAGTAGGCAATGCCATCCGGGTACAGGGCCCGGAATTTTTCCATGCCCACCGGATCCCAGGCCTGGATCCGACACTCCTCGTCCTGCAGGATGGGTATGTTCACCAGGGAGGGGGCCTCCCGCAGGTCGTCGGTGCCCGGCTTGAAGGTCAGGCCCAACACCGCCACGGTCAGCCCCTTCAGATCCCGGTAGTACTTCCGGGATTTCTTGATCAGCCGCAGCTTCTGGTGGTCGTTGACCTCTATGGCCGCCTTCACCGTCTTCATCTCGTAATCGTGGAAGTTGGCCAGCCAGTGGAGGGCCTTGGTGTCTTTGGGGAAGCAGGACCCGCCGTAGCCGATGCCCGCGTGGAGGAACCGGCCGCCGATGCGCTCATCGTAGCCCATGCCTGCCGCCACGTCCTCAATGTCCGCCCCCACCAGCTCGCACAGGTTGGCAATCTCATTAATATAGGAAATCTTCAACGCCAGAAAGTCGTTGGAGGCATACTTGATCATCTCCGCGCTGCGCCGGTTGGTCACCACCAGCGGGGCGTCAAAGCCCTGGTACACCTGCCGCAGCACCTCCGCCGCCTCCGGGCTCTCCGCGCCGATGACAATCCGGGACGGGTGCAGGGTGTCCCGCACCGCGGTGCCCTGGGACAAAAACTCCGGGTTGGAGGCCACCTCCAGCCGCACCGGATGGGTCTGGCGGGCCTGGAGGAATTCCTCCAGCTTATCATTGGTGCCGATGGGCACCGTGGATTTGACCACCACCACACAGTCCCGCTCCGCCGTCTCCGCGATCTGCCCAGCCACCGCGTACACATATTTCAGGTTGGCGGAGCCGTCCCGTTTTTCCGGGGTGCCCACGCCAATGAAGATCACCTGGGCATCCCGGTAGCCGGCGGCGCAGTCGGTGGTGAAGGTCAGCCGCTCCCGGTTCCGCACCAAAAGCTCCGGCAGGTCCTTCTCATAGATGGGCGTCTGGCCCTGCCGCAGCTGCTCGATCTTTTGTTCATCCACATCCACACAGGTCACCGTGTGGCCGTGCTCTGCCAGGCACACTCCGGTGACCAGGCCCACGTAGCCGGTTCCCGCTACCGCAATCTTCATTCCTCCACCTGCTTTCCCTGGCCGGCAGCCTGCTCCCTCTCAGCTCCGGTTCCGGCAGCACCGGCAGCCGCCTCCCGCTTCTCCTGCTCCCGGTCATAATCCAGCTTCCGCACATGGTACTGGACATCCTCCAGGATCTTCCGGTTGGCCGCAATAATGTCCGCCTGCAGCCCCACCACAATGGTGGAGACGCCGGAGAGCATCAGAGTGCTGGCCAGGATCAGGGACTGGATGTGGCCGGTGCTGTCCCCGGTGAACCAGAAATACAGGAACCGGACCCCCACGCCAAAGCCCAGCAGAAACAGAATCCCGCCGATGATGGTAAAACACAGCAGAGGCCGGTACATCAGCAGGGCCCGGAGGATGGTGACCATGGATTTTTTCACGTATCCGAACATGCTGTGGAACAGCCGGGAAGGCCGCAGCTCCGCATTGGTCCGAATGGGCACGGAGGTGATGGCCATTTTCTCCCGCCCTGCCTGGACAATGGTCTCCAGAGTGTAGGTGTACTCATTGACCACGTTCATCCGCATGGCTGCCTCCCGGCTGTAGGCCCGGAAGCCGCTGGGGGCGTCCGGGATGGTGGTCCGGGATGCCTTGCGCACCACCCAGCTGCCAAAGTGCTGCAGCTTCTTTTTCAGCGGGGAAAAATGTTCCGTTGTGTCAATGGGCCGTTCCCCAATGACAATGTCCGACTTTCCCTCCAGGATCGGCTGCACCAGCTTGGCGATGTCCTCCCCGCAGTACTGGTTGTCCGCGTCCGTATTCACAATAATGTCCGCCCCATTCCGCAGGCAGGCGTCCAGGCCGGCCATAAAACCCTTGGCCAGACCCCGGTTCCGCCGGAAGTTGACCACGTAGTGGACCCCCCACCGCCGGGCCACCTGCACCGTGTCGTCCCGGCTGCCGTCGTTGATAATCAGATACTCAATGGTATCAATCCCCGGGATCTGCCGGGGCAGCGCGTTCAGGGCCACCTCCAGGGTCTCCGCCTCGTTGTAGCAGGGGATCTGTATGATCAGTTTCATGTAATACGTTCTCCTTCAGTCCATTTTCACGGCGATGGTTCCGCCGCTGCTTTTCTATCCCCGGATCAGCCGTTCCCACTGCTCCCGGGGAAGCTGGTTGTCAAAGGACTGCTGCCGGATTTTGTCCCGGAACTGGCCCAACAGCGCCGGCTCCTCCAGGACCTTCCGCAGGGCCTCCTCAATTCCCCGCTCGGAATTCTCACAGACCAGGCCGCAGCCGGTGACCCCAACCAGCTTGGCCGAGGAGGTGGTCTCCGTGGTCAGCACCGGCAGCCCCAGGGCCTTAGCCTCGTCAAACACCACCGGCGCCGCCTCATAGAGGGAGGGAAGAAACAGGGCGTCCGCCCGCTGCATGTAGCAGTAAGGATTGTCCTGGGCGCCCAGCAGGATAATCCGATCCGAAAGCCCCGCCTCCTGCACCGACCGCTCCAGCTCCGGCAACTCCGGCCCGTCCCCCACCACATACCAGCGGAGGACCGGATAGTCCGGCATCATCCGCTTCATCACCGACACGGCCCGGGGATAGGCCTTTTCCTGGGTGATCCGGGAAACGGAAAGCAGGTTGACGCAGTCCGGGGAAAAAACCTCCACCGGCTCCTGCCCCATCCGGCGGATGGCCACATAGTCCGTGCAGTTGTAGACAATCTTGGTCCGCGCCTCCAGCTCCGGCATCACCCGCAGAAAGGCGGTGCGGCAGCCCCGGGACACGCAGGCCACCCGGTCGAATTTCCGGTACAGCCGCCGGTTGGCCCGGGTATTCCCCCGGTAATGTTCAAAATCCCAGTGTACAAAAGAAATCTTCCGGCCAGCCTGCACCTTCTGGATCACAAAGGAATTGCAGCCCACCGCAAAATTTCTCCCACCCAACGCTTGGGTAAAGGCCACCGCCGCATCGTATCCGGCCAGATCCGGTACCCGGGAAAAAATCCAGCGCCGGGGCAGGCTGCTGCCAAATATCCGGCTGAACAGGCTGAAAAAGGCCCGTAGCAGGGCTAACCGCTTCGACTGCTGCCGCGCCTGGGCCTTGGTCATACCCAACAGAGGCAGCAGCCCCTCGGAGGGAAGCAGCCGCACATCCTCCGGCACATCCTTCCGGTAAGGCCCCCAGGGATGGAACAACAGCAGGTCCACCGCATAGTCCCGGTGGATTTCCCGCAGCAGGCTTACCAGGGACCGGGAGATGCCGCCGTGATCCAGATTGTTGCACACAAAAAGGATTTTTTTCATCCTAGCGAGGCTCCCCCCATTCCTTTTCCGCCAGCCGGAACGCAGAGGCAATCACCTTGTCCATGTCGTAATAGCGGTATTCCGCCAGCCGCCCCCCCAGCAGAAGGCCCGTCTCCGCCTGGGCCAGCTCCCGATACCGCTGGTACAGCTGCTGATTCTTCTCATCGTTCACCGGATAGTAGGGCTCGTCCCCCGGCTTCCACTCCGCCGGATACTCCCGGGTAATCACGGTCTTGGGCTGGGTGCCAAAGTCAAAGTGCTTATGCTCAATGATCCGGGTGTAGGGCGTCTCCCGATCTGTGTAGTTGACCACCGCCACCCCCTGGTAATTTTCCACATCCAGCAGCTCTGTCTCAAACCGCAGGCTCCGGTACTCCAGACGGCCAAACCGGTAACCGTACAGGGAATCCAGGGTGCCGGTGTACAGCACCTTCTCCCCCAGGGCCCGGTACTCCTCCGGAGCTTCGTTGAAATCCGTGTGCAGCCGCACCTCACAGCCCTCAAACAGCTTTTCGATCAGGCCGTTGTAGCCGCCCACGGGAATCCCCTGGTATTTATCGTTAAAATAATTGTTGTCGTAGGTGTAGCGCACCGGCAGACGGCGGATAATAAATGCCGGCAGGTCCCGGCAGTCCCGGCCCCACTGCTTTTCCGTGTAGCCCTTGATCAGCTTCCGGTAAATATCCGTGCCCACCAGGCGGATGGCCTGCTCCTCCAGGTTGGCCGGCTCCCCGGCCACCGCGCCCCGCTGCTCCTCAATGATGGCCCGGGCCTCCGACGGTGTCCGGACTCCCCACAGCCGGTTGAAGGTGTTCATGTTAAAGGGCATGTTGTACATTTCCCCGTGGAAATTGGCCATGGGGGAGTTGGTGAAGCGGTTGAACTCCACCAGGCCACTCACAAAATCCCACACTTCCTTATCGGAGGTGTGGAAAATGTGGGCGCCGTACCGGTGGACCGGAATCCCCTCCACATTCTCGCAGTACAGGTTGCCGCCCAGCTGCCCCCGCTTCTCCAGCACCAGGCAGGTTTTCCCGTGTTTTCTGGCGTGCCAGGCAAATACACCGCCGAACAGGCCTCCCCCCACAATCACATAATCATAACACTTTGTCTTCATGCTGATGTCTCTCGTCCTCCTCGGTAAATGCTTCGGTGCTGTCACCGGCTTTAAATAAAACCAAAATGGTCTGGAAGATAATCCGGATGTCATTCCAGAGACTGAAATTTTCAATGTACAGCAAGTCCAGGATCAGCTTGTCCCGGGAGCTGGTGTTGTATTTGCCCATGATCTGGGCGTAGCCGGTGAGGCCGGCCTTCACCCGGTGCCGGTACTGGAATTCCGGCAGGTTCTCCGAGTAGGCGTACACATACTCGGTCATCTCCGGCCGTGGTCCCACCAGGCTCATATCCCCCTTGAGGATGTTGAACAGCTGGGGCAGCTCGTCCAGCCGGTATTTCCGCAGGATACGGCCCACCTTGGTAATCCGGTTGTCATGGTCAATAACCAGCCGCTTATCCGCGTGCTCAATCATGGTGCGGAACTTGTAGATGGTAAAGGTATCCCCGTTCTGGGTCACCCGCTCCTGCCGGAACAGGATACTGCCCCCGTCCCCAGCCTTCACGGCAATGGCGCAGATCAGCAGAATGGGGCTGGTAATCAGGATCCCCGCCAGGGAGATGGCAATGTCCATCAGCCGCTTGATGGCCTTCTGCTCCACTGAAAGCTCCCGGACCTCCGAGAGGATCATGGAGACATCGTCCAGCAGTACGTGGCGGGAGCTGATGTTGACCACATCCACAATCTCCGGATTGTAATAGACATTTTTCATTTTCTGATAGCAGTACTCCACAATCTCCGTGCGCCGGGCCGAGGGCACATTGTTCAGGAATACCGTGTGGACCCGCAGGATCTCATTCCAGATCTCCGGATCCTCATAGAGGATCACCTTGGTCACCTGGTACTGCTTTTTGTACTTGCCGATACCCCGCTTCAAGTCCCCCAGGGTATCCCGGGAATCGGTGATCACCAGGCATTTTTCCGGTTTTACAAAAGAGAAGTATATTGCG
>CAJFTW010000160.1 GCA_904420025.1 Candidatus Pseudolachnospira avium | reverse complement strand
CTACCGTGTGGCGCCCTTTAAGTCTCAAAATATGGCCTTAAACTCCTTTATCACAGAGGAGGGGCTGGAGATGGGCCGGGCTCAGGTGATGCAGGCGGAAGCGGCGGGGATTGCCCCCCATGTGTATATGAATCCTATTCTCCTAAAGCCCACCAACGACATGGGGTCCCAGGTGATTGTAAACGGAGAGGTGCTGGGGAACATGAGCGCCCGGGACTATTTCGCTTTTAAGAAAAAGCTGGTTCCGGATATCCTGAAAGCCTACGGCTCCCTGGCGTCGGAGTATGATATCATCGTGCTGGAGGGGGCTGGGAGCCCGGCGGAGATCAACTTAAAGCAGGATGATCTGGTGAACATGGGCATGGCCCGGATGGCAAAGGCCCCGGTGCTCCTGGCCGGGGATATTGACCGGGGCGGGGTGTTTGCCCAGCTGGTGGGCACTGTCTCTCTCCTGGAGCCGTCGGAGCAGGCTATGGTAAAGGGCCTGGTCATCAACAAGTTCCGGGGGGATAAGACCATCCTGGACCCGGGTATTGCCATGCTGGAGGAGCGCACCGGCATCCCGGTGGTGGGGGTGGTCCCCTACATGGACATTGACGTGGAGGATGAGGACAGCCTCTCCGAGCGGCTCACCGGAAACAAGACCGTGGAGGCGGTGGACATTGTGGTGATCCGGCTGCCCCGGATTGCCAACTTTACGGACTTTAACGTGCTGGAGAGCCTGCCGGGGGTTTCGGTCCGGTACATCCGGCGGGTGGAGGAGCTGGGCCACCCGGATATGATCCTGCTGCCGGGAACCAAGAACACCATGCGTGA
Source organism: Candidatus Pseudolachnospira avium (assembly GCA_904420025.1). Lineage (GTDB taxonomy): Bacteria > Bacillota > Clostridia > Lachnospirales > Lachnospiraceae > Pseudolachnospira > Pseudolachnospira avium. Next base: position 12,835 of record CAJFTW010000160.1, on the reverse strand, counting down.
TCTGCTGTGGATGCGCCAGAATGGCCTGGAAGCGGCGGTGCAGAAGGCCCACCGGGCCGGCGCCATAGTCTTTGGTATCTGTGGCGGCTATCAGATGCTGGGGGAGAGCCTTTCGGACCCCCTGGGTGTGGAGGAAGGCGGAGAGCTCCGGGGCATGGGGCTTCTGCCCATGCGCACCGAGTTTGCCGGGGAAAAGACCCGGACCCGGGTTACCGGCCAGGTACAGCCGCTGCCGGGGCCGCTGGCCGGACTTTCCGGCCTGCCGGTGGAGGGCTATGAGATCCACATGGGCGTCAGCACCGCCGGGGGAGAGCAGCAGCCGGCCACCCGGCTGACGGATGCGGTGACCGGAACGGAAAAGAGCGAGGGCGGCGCCCTGGCAGCTGGGGTCTACGGCAGCTATGTCCACGGCTTCTTTGACCGGCCGGAGATTGCCCGGGAGATTGCCCGGAGCCTGGCGGCCCGGAAAGGGCTGGACTATGACGCGGAACCGGGGATGGATTACCAGGCATATAAGGAGACCCAGTATGACCTGCTGGCGGACACCCTGCGCCGCCACCTGGATATGGAACAAATTTACCGGATTTTGGAGGAGGGAATCAATCCATGAAAATTGAGCTGGAGCAGGTGCTTCCCAAGGATATTGAGCGCCGGAGCTTTGAGATTATTACCCAGGAACTGAACGGGAGAACGTTCCCGCCTCTGGAGGAGCCGGTGGTGAAGCGGGTGATTCACACCACTGCGGATTTTGACTATGCGGACAACCTGGTGTTTTCCCACCAGCCGGTGGAGCGGGCCATGGAAGCCCTGCGCCGGGGGGCGGATATTGTGACGGACACCCAGATGGCCAAGTCCGGCATCAACAAGCGGGTGCTGGGAGCTCTGGGCGGGGAGGTCCACTGCTTTATGTCCGACCCGGACGTGGCGGAGGCGGCCCGGCTGAACCACACCACCCGGGCGGTGGCCTGCATGGACAAGGCGGCCCGGCTGAACAAGCCCCTGATCTTTGCCATCGGCAACGCTCCCACGGCCCTGATCCGGCTGGCGGAGCTGGTGGAGGAGGGGAAGCTGTCCCCGGAGCTGATCATCGGCGTGCCCGTGGGCTTTGTGAACGTGGTGGCGTCCAAGGAGCTGATTCTGGAGACCCCGGTGCCGGCCATTGTGGCCCGGGGCAGAAAGGGCGGCAGCAATGTGGCGGCAGCTATATGCAACGCCATTTTGTATCAGCTGGAGCCGGGACGGATGGAGGAGCAAAAGAGATGAGTATACAGATGGCGGGAATCGACCATGGCCTGGCGCCGGTTCCCATCCGGGAAAAATTTTCCTTCACCAAAAAGGCCCAGGGGGAGGCACTTCAGGCGCTGCGGAGCCGTACCGGCGTCAGCGGCTGCGTGGTCCTTTCCACCTGCAACCGGACGGAGCTGTGGGTCAACGGGGAGGAAGGGGCCCAGCTGCCTCTGGAGGAATGGCTCTGTCAGCTGAAGGGCCTTTCCCTGCCGGAGTACCAGCGGTATCTGGTGAAGCGCTCCGGGGCGGAGGCGGTTTCCCACCTGTTCCGCCTGACCAGCGGCCTCAAATCCATGATCCTGGGGGAGGATCAGATTTTAACCCAGGTGAAGGATGCCTGGAACCTAGCCCGGGAGGAGGAGGCCACGGACCAGGTGACGGAGGTGCTGTTCCGGATGGCCCTGACTGTGGGCAAGAAGGTGAAGTCCAACCTGCAGATGTCCACCGCCAACACCTCGGCCATTGAACACGCGGTGGGGTATCTGAAAAAGCAGGGCTACTCCTTTGCCGGCCGGGAGTGCCTGGTCATTGGCAACGGGGAGATGGGGCGGCGGTCCGCCCTGGCCCTGGCAGCGGAGGGGGCTCATGTGACGGTGACGGTGCGCCAGTACCGCAGCGGTGTGGTGGAGATCCCGGAGGGCTGTGAACGGATCAACTATGGGGAGCGTCTGGACTGGATTCCCCGGTGCGACGTGATCGTCAGCGCCACCAGCAGCCCCAACACTACCATCAAGTATGCGGACATAGCGGCGCTGGATCTGACGGAGGACAAGATTTTCATTGATCTGGCGGTGCCCCGGGATATAGAGGCGGAGGTGGGGACGCTTCCCCACGTGACGCTGTTTGATATTGACCACTTTCCGGTCTGCCCCCAGTCGCCCAAGCTGCAGCGGCAGCTGGAGGTGGCGGAAGGCCTTCTCCGGGAGCAGCAGGAAGAGTTTTTTAACTGGTACGAGTGCCGGGATGTGATCCCCAAGATTCAGCAGCTGGGCCAGGCTTCCGCGGAGGATGTGGTCTGGCGCATGGGCAAAACCCTGAAAAAGCTGCCGCTCTCGGCGGAGGAGCGCTCGGTGCTGGAGGCCGGCGCTGAGGACGCCGTGGGCAAGATGGTGAAGAAACTGCTGTTTGCCATCCGGGATGAGGCGGGCAGCGAGACCCTGCGGCGGTGCCTGTCCGTCTGGGAGAATGTGTACCATGAGTGCTAAGCGTTTTCCCCTGTTCTTTCCTCTGGAGGGAAAGCGTATTCTGGTGGTGGGAGGCGGCTCTATTGCCTCCCGGCGGGTGGAGAGCCTGCTGCCCTTTGGGCCGGCGATCACCGTCTGGTCCCCGGCGCTTTCGCCGTTTCTGGAACGGCTGGCCGGGGAAGAGCGGATTGTCTGGAAAAAGGGCGTTTACCGGCCCGGGGAGATGGGGCAGAGCGGAACTTTACCGGGTGGCGGCCTATCCGGCGGCGCTTCACCGGACGGCGGACCAGCCGACGGTGCCAGCAGCCCAGAGGGCCGGTATTTCCTGGTTCTCTCGGCTGTGAGCCGGCAGGTGGACCGGGAGGTGTGCCGGGAGGCCCGGGGGCAGGGCATTCTGTGCAACGCCGCCTCGGACCGGATGCTCTGTGACTTTTATTTTCCGGCTCTGGTGGAGACGGAGGAACTGGTGCTGGGCCTGGCCGGGGACGGCACCAACCACAAAATGGTAAAGGAGGCGGCGGCAGCGCTGCGGAGACAGATGAGACCAATACGTATTGGAAGCCGGGAGAGCCGGCTGGCGGTAATCCAGTCGGAGCTGGTGGCGGATTACCTGCGGCAGCACACGGGGCGCACCGTGGAGCTGGTGACCATGAAGACCACCGGGGACCGGATTCTGGACCGGAAGCTGGAGGAGATCGGCGGCAAGGGACTGTTTGTGAAGGAGCTGGACCGGGCGCTTTTGGACGGCCGCAGCGACCTGTCCGTCCATAGCCTGAAGGACCTGCCCATGGAGGTGCCGGCGGAGCTGCCGGTGCTGGGCTTTTCCCGGCGGGAGGACCCCCGGGATGTGCTGGTGCTGCCGGAGGGCTGCCGGGAGTGGGATAAGACTAAACCGGTGGGCTGTTCCAGCCGGCGGCGGACCCTGCAGTTTTCCCAGCTGGAGCCGGAGGTGACCTTTGCCATGGTCCGGGGGAATGTGCTGACCCGGCTGCGGAAGCTGGACGAGGGCCAGTACGGCGCCCTGATCCTGGCGGCGGCGGGGCTGAAACGGCTGGGGCTGGAGCACCGGATCAGCCGTTACCTCTCCACAGAGGAGATGATTCCAGCGGCAGGCCAGGGCATTTTGGCGGTCCAGGGCCGGGCCGGGGAGGATTACTCCTACCTGGAGGGCTATTTTGATCCGGAGGCCGCCTGGGCCGCCCAGGCGGAGCGGGCCTTTGTCCGGACCCTGGACGGAGGCTGCAGTTCCCCCATTGCCGCCTTTGCCACGGTGCAGGAGGGCGTGCTGCGGCTGCGGGGGCTCCACTACAATGAGGCCACCGGCCAACACGCGGTGGAAGAGATCACCGGCGCGCCGGAGGAGGCGGAGGCCCTGGGCGTCCGCCTGGCGGGGACGCTGCGGAAGCGGCTGGGAGAGGTGTAAGATGATTGGAAGCACCCTCCGGGTGTAACGGAGATGCCGTGAGAAGCACGGCAGTATCAGGGAAAGAGGTATTCTCATGGAGACACAGGGAAAGGTTTGGCTGGTAGGAGCCGGCCCCGGGGATCTGGGGCTTTTGACGCTGAAGGGAAAGGCGGTGCTGGACGCGGCCCAGGTGGTGGTCTATGACGCGCTGGTGGGGCCGGAGGTGCTGGCCCTGGTGCCGGAGACGGCGGAGCGGATCAACGTGGGCAAGAGGGCCAGCCATCATACCCGCACCCAGGAAGAGATCAATCAGATCCTGCTGGAGAAGGCCCAGGAGGGCAAGCGGGTGGTGCGGCTGAAGGGGGGAGACCCGTTCCTCTTTGGCCGGGGCGGGGAGGAGCTGGAGCTGCTGTCCGATGCGGGCATCCCCTACGAGGTGGTTCCCGGCGTCACCTCCGCCATTGCGGTGCCGGCCTATAACGGGATTCCGGTGACCCACCGGAATGAATGTTCCTCCGTACACATTATCACGGGACACAAGAAAAAGGACCAGCCGCTGGATATGGACTTTGAGGCCCTGGTGCGTCTGGGGGGGACCCTGGTGTTCCTTATGGGCGTGACGGCCCTGCCGGAAATCTGCCAGGGACTTCTCTCCGCCGGGATGCCGGCGGATACCCCGGCAGCGGTGCTGGAGAAGGGCACCACCGCGGAGCAGCGGCGGATCACCGCCTCCCTGGCGGAGCTGCCGGAGGAGGCCCGGCGGCAGAAGGCCCAGGCCCCGGCCATTCTGGTGGTGGGCGGCGTCTGCCGATACAGTGACCGGTTCGGCTGGGCGGAGCGGCGGCCCCTGGCCGGGTGCCGGGCCATTGTCACCCGCCCCCGGGAGAGCGCCTCCGTGCTGGCGGAAAAGCTGCGGAAAAAGGGAGCCCAGGTGCTGGAAATTCCGGCCATTGCCACCCGGCTGCTGACAGAGACGAAGCACTGGGAAGCGGCCATGGCTCAGCTGGAGCGGTATTCCTGGCTGGCCTTCACCAGCCCGGCGGGGGTGCGCCACTTCTTTGACCGGCTGCGCCAGGAGCGCCGGGACATCCGCCTGCTGGCGGGCAAGAAGGTGGCGGCTCTGGGCAGCGGCACCGCCCGGGAGCTGGAAAACAGAGGCATTCTGGTGGACGCAGTGCCGGAGGTGTACGACGGGGCAGCCCTGGGGCGGCTGCTGGCGGAAATCTGCGAGCCGGGGGCATCCATCCTGCTCCCCCGGGCAGCGGTGGGAGGCACGGAGATCCTGGAGGAAATCCGCTCCCGGCAGGACCTGTCCGTGACGGATTTGGCCATTTATGAGACGGTGTACCCGGAGCCGGGTATCCTGAATATCCGGGAGGAGCTGGAGCAGCACCCGGAGACCCTGGTATTGTTTACCAGCGCCTCCACGGTCCGGGGCTTTGCGGAAAACGCGCCGGGGCTGGATTTCCACCGGGTGCGGGCCCTCTGTATTGGAAAACAGACCCAGGCCCAGGCGGAGGCCCTGGGTATGCAGACCCAAGTTTCCCAGCGGGCCACCATGGATAGCCTGGTGGAGCTGGCGGAGCAGGTCAACCGCCAAAAATAGAAAAGGCAACACGGCAAATAGAGGAAGAAGGAAAGAAGGTAATTGAGATGGAAATGATCCAAAGACCCAGAAGGCTGCGGTACGGGGAGAACCTGCGGCGGATGGTCCGGGAGACCCGGATGAGCAAGGCGTCCCTGATCTATCCGGTGTTTGTGATGGAGGGGGAAAACCGGCAGGAGGAGATTTCCTCCATGGCCGGCCAGTACCGGTACACAGTGGACCGGCTCCTCTACAAGGTGGAGGATATGCTGAACGCCGGAGTGGACAAGATGATGCTTTTTGGCATTCCGGCGGAGAAGGATGAGGTGGGCAGCGGCGCCTACGCCGAGGACGGCATTGTCCAGAAGGGGTTCCGGGCCATTAAGGCCCGCTTCCCGGAGATGTACCTGATCGGGGATGTGTGCATGTGTGAGTACACCTCCCACGGCCACTGCGGCATCCTCCACGGGCAGGAGGTGGACAACGACACCACCATCCAGTACCTGGCGAAAATCGCCCTGTCCCAGGTGGAGGCCGGGGCAGACATGGTGGCCCCCTCGGACATGATGGACGGCCGGGTGGCGGCCATCCGGAAGCTGCTGGATGAGAAGGGCCACGAGAACGTGCCTATTATGTCCTATGCGGTGAAGTACGCCTCTGCTTTCTACGGCCCGTTCCGGGAGGCGGCGGATTCGGCGCCGGCTTTTGGGGACCGGAAATCCTATCAGATGGACTTCCACAACCGCCGGGAGGGCATCAAGGAAGCCCTGCTGGATCTGGAGGAAGGGGCGGACATTCTGATGGTAAAGCCGGCCATGGCCTTTGGGGATGTGATCCACGAGCTGAAGGAGACGGTGGACGTGCCCATTGCCGCCTACAACGTCAGCGGCGAGTACAGCATGGTGAAGGCGGCGGCCCAGCTGGGATACATAGACGAGACCGCCATGATGTGCGAGATTGCTACCAGCACCTTCCGGGCCGGGGCGGACATCTATCTCACCTACTTTGCCAAGGAGCTGGCCCAGTGCATGGATGAAGGGAGGATCGGCTGATATGGGAACCCGTTCGGAACAACTGTTTGAGGAAGCCAAGCGCTACATCCCCGGCGGGGTCAACAGCCCGGTCCGGGCCTTCCAGTCCATCGGCGGCACGCCCCGGTTCATCCGCTCCGCGGACGGGGCCCGGATGACCGACGAGGACGGCCAGACTTACATTGATTATGTGTGCTCCTGGGGGCCTATGATCCTGGGGCACAACCACCCGGCGGTCCGGGAGGCGGTGGTGGAGGCCGCAGCCCGGGGATTGAGTTACGGAGCGGCCACGGAGATTGAGGTGCGGATGGCCAAGCTGATCTGTGAGATGGTGCCCTCCATTGAGATGGTGCGGATGGTCAACTCCGGCACCGAGGCAGTGATGAGCGCCATCCGGGCGGCCCGGGGTTTCACTGGCCGGGACAAGATTGTAAAATTCAACGGCTGCTACCACGGCCACAGCGATGGCTTGCTGGTAAAGGCCGGCTCCGGGGTCATGACGGCCGGGGTGCCGGACAGCAGCGGGGTCCCCGCCGGCTGCACCCAGGACACCCTCACCGCGGACTACAACAACCTGGACAGCGTGGCGGAGCTGTTCCGCCGGTATCCGGAGCAGATTGCGGCGGTGATTGTGGAGCCGGTGGCGGCCAACATGGGCGTGGTGGTGCCGGAGAAAGACTTCCTGCCGGGTCTGCGGAAGCTGTGCGATGAGGCGGGAAGCCTGCTGATCTTTGACGAGGTGATCACCGGCTTCCGGCTTCAGGCGGACGGTGCCCAGGGCTACTTTGGGGTGCGGCCGGATCTGACCACCTTCGGCAAGATCATCGGCGCCGGTATGCCGGTGGGCGCCTACGGCGGCCGCCGGGAGGTGATGAGCGTGGTTTCCCCTCTGGGCTCCGTGTACCAGGCGGGTACCCTGTCCGGAAACCCGGTGGCCATGGCCGCCGGCTACACCCAGCTTTCCCTGCTCCGGGATCATCCGGAGTGGTATGCGGAGCTGCACCGGAAGGCTTCCCTGCTCTTTGACGGCCTGAAGCGGCTGCTGGACACCTACCAGGTGCCGGCGGTGCTGAACACCGTGGGCTCCCTGGGCTCCGTGTTCTTTACCAGAGAGACGGTGCGGGATTACGCCAGCGCCAAGACCTCGGACACCCAGGCCTTTGGCCGGTATGCCAACTGGATGTTTGACCACGGCATCTACGTGGCTCCGTCCCAGTTTGAGGCCATGTTTGTATCCATGGCCCACACGGAGGAGGACATTCAGCAGACCCTGGATGTGGTGGAAGAGTACCTGAAGAGGTAAACTCCGGCACGGCAATTTTGCGGGAATCGGCGGAAAAAGGGGGCTGCCGCAAGAGGCATTCTTGCGGCAGCCCCCTTGGAATAAGACTGGCAGCACGTTTCTGGAAGCCGTATTTTTACCAGTCCTTTACCGAACCGTCAAACATCCGTTTGGCAACAATGCCGCCCCGGTCGTTTAACGGATACAGCTCGGAAGCGTTTTCGGCCAGCTCAATGCCAATGCCGGGGGCATCCGGGATCAGCAGGCAGCCATCCTCCACCTGGAAGGGCTTCTGTACCATGGCGTCCTCAGCTCCGTTGAGGCAGAAGCCGGGCAGCTCCTGAATGCCCAAGTTGGGCACGGATGCGCAGATCTGCAGGCAGGCAGCGGTGGAAACCGGCCCCAGCGGGTTGTGGGGGATTACCAGCACGTCGTTGGCCTCCGCAATGGCACAGATCTTCTTGGAAGCGGTAATGCCGCCCACTGCGCACACATCTGGACGAACATAGGAGGCAGCGTTCCGGCGGAATAACATTTCAAATTCTTTGATATTGATGAAACGCTCGCCGGTGGCAATGGGCACCGCAATCTTGGAAGCTACCTCTGCCATGGAGTCGATGTTGTCCGGGGTGATGGGATCCTCAAAGACCATGGGGCGGTATTGCTCCACCTCCCGGCCAAAGGCAATGGCCTCCGGCACGGTCATGCCCCGGTGGGCCTCCAGGATCAGGTCAAAATCTTTGCCCACAGCCTCCCGGACCATGGCCACCTTTTCCAGCTCATCCTCCACCCGGCCGCAGAAAAACTCATCCCGTCCGCCGTTTTCCGATTGGACCGGGCCGTTGACAAAGATCTTGGCGGCGGTAAAGCCCTGGGCCTTCAGATCCTGGTAGCCCTTTCTCAGGGATTCCGGATCCGTCTCCTTGGCCATGGGCGAGGCGTACACCCGCACCTTGTCCCGGGTCTTTCCGCCCAGCAGCTCGTAGACCGGTACGCCCAGGGCCTTTCCCTTGATGTCCCACAGGGCAATGTCAATGGCGGAGATGGCACTCATGATCACGGAGCCGCGGAAATACAGGGAACGGTACAGGTTTTGCCCAATGTCGTCAATGCGGGAAGGATCCTTACCAATCAGGTAGGTGGAAAATTTTTGGATGGCTTCCGCTGTGGCCATCAGGTGGCCCCAGTTGCCGGCCTCCCCCAATCCCACAATTCCCTCATCGGTATAGATGTGGATAAAAAGGTAGTGCTTGGCGTAAATCAATTTGATATCTGTGATCTTCAATTTTTCCTCCCAATTTTTATTTATTGTTCGACTTATCATGCAGAGTCCGGTTCTCTGCCAGCTGTTTGGCCGGCACAGTTCCGGACTCTGCGGACATTTTTAGAATGCCGGGAATACGGTCATCACGTAGGGAATGTAGATCAGCGGCACAAGAATGGAGATGATGGCGCCGCCTTTTACAACTGTCTTTAAGTCATAACCGCCGTCTGCCATGGCCAGGGGGACCGCCGGGGTTGCCATGGGGGTCAGGAAGGCAGTCAGGGAACCTGCATTCACCAGGAACATCAGGCCGATGGGATTGGCTCCCAGGGCGTTGCAGGTCAGCAGACAGATGGGTGTGAACACAGCGGATACCGCCCGGTTCAGCATAAACTGCGTGATGATGAACGGGATCAGGAAGAACAGGATACCTAGCACATAACTGTTGCGGGTTCCGCCCACAATGCCGGCCAGCCAGTTTCCGATCATATCACCGGCTCCAGTGTTGGTCAGAGCCGTACCAAGGGCCAGGGCTCCCACATAGAGAAGCAGCATATCCCAGGGAATATCCCGCAGTACATTTTTCCGGTCTACAATTCCGAACACCACCATAAGCAGGGAACCGGCCAGGGCAATGAACCAGGTTTCCAGGCCAATCTGGGCAGAGAAGATTAATGCCAGAATGGTCACAAAAAAGAAAAGAATGCCCAGCTTATCCTGCAGGGGAGATAGGGCTTTGGCTTGCTTTTTTGCCTCTTCCTTGGCGGCAATGGGCAGAGGCGGCTGCTCCGGAAGAAATCGAGGGCCAATAAAGAGGGCCCACAGGGGTACGATAATCAGGATAGGCCAGCCAGCAATAAAGAAATTGATGGGATCATAGGAGATGCTAAATCCATAGGTCTCCAGGAAGCCTGTAAATTGTCCACCCATCTGGATGGCGGTGGCCAGCGGCAGGATGCCGCAGCAGGACACGCATACAACCATGATCGGGAAGATATACTTGGAACGGCTTTTCCCTGTGGTATCCAGATAGGCGCACAGCAGGGTGGAAACGATGGCGTATACAACCATGGGGCTGGCGATAAAATTGGTCAGGATAACGGCAATAATCAGGTAGCCCAGATAGGCAATCTTAAAGGAACCGTGTGTAATGCGGGTAATAAAATTGCAGAGGGAATCTACCAGGGAGGTACGGCGGAAGCCTGCTGCCACCACAAACATAGCTCCCATCAGCATGGTGTTCACATTGGAAAACCCAGCCAGTGCACCAGTGGCGTCAATGCACCCGGTAATGTACAGGGCGCACAGAGAGATCATAGCGGTGGCCCACATGGGAATTTTGTTCAGCAGATAGCTGATCAGGGTCAGCACAAAGATCACAATGCAGATGATTAACTGCGTGTTCATAAAGGTGTCTCCTCTCCTTGCCGCGGGCGGTGCCCGGGGACAGTTTACGTCCAGAAAACCGGCGGATCCCTTCCGGCTTTGACGAAACACAGCATACTCTTCCCGCAGCGTTTTGTCGTGTATTTTATTAAGAAAAAAAGGATGAAGCCAATGGAGGTACGCGGAGAGAAAAAAGGAAATCCGTCCTCCCAGGAGCGGAAAAAATCCAAATATTTTCCCTGCCCTGCCAGAGGCTTTTGGAGAGAATGGTTTTGAAAAAAATCTTTTGATATTTAGAAAACATGGTTACAGGATATGATAGGCCTTGGGATAGATTGCTATGGGATTGAAACATTTTCCAGGTGGAAAATATTTGGATCTTGCGATAAAATGTTATTTAAGAAATGAGGAAAAAGGTTTTTCCCGTTGAGACAGGAGGCGAATATGCCGAAGGCGTTTTTTTATCCGTTGCAATGGCCGCAGGACGATCTTTCTGGATTTTGCTATGCCCATGAACTGTACAATTACCGGTACCACTGGCATGACAGCGACTATGAGCTCTGTGTTCTGCTCAGCGGCAGAGCTGAATTTTGCAGCGGCCAGGACGCTTACGACCTGCGGGAAAATGACGTAATTCTTATCAACCCTGGGGTGTGGCATGCATCTTTTTCCCGGGAGGAGGGTTCACGGTCCCTGGTATTCCGGTTTTCCGACACGGCTTTTGCGAATATGTGCAAACGGGGAGAGCGGGTCCTTTTTCAGCTGCCTCCTTCCCAAGCGCAGACGCGCCAGGAACAGATCTATAAAAAGCTGCGCTATTACGCAGCCCTGCTGCTCTCCTCCATGGAGCAGAAAGCACGGTTTCAGCCGCTGGCAGCCCGGGCGGCCTTTGAGATGCTGCTGGCCACCATTTGCGAGGCCCCTTATCAGGTGGAAAAAACCGCGGATCCCAACCAGAAAAACCGGGAAGCGGTGCAGCAGGTAATCCAGTTTATTGACCAGCATTATGCGGAAAAACTGAGTCTGGACGATGTAGGCCAGTATATCCATTACAACCGCACGTATGTATCCACCCTGTTCAAAAATACCATGGGCATCAATTTCCACCATTATCTGACCCGGGTTCGCCTGAGCATGGCCATTGATCAGCTGGCGGTTACAGAAAAAAATATTACCCAGATTGCCGTTGACTGCGGTTTCTCGGATCTCAAGACCTTTAACCACCGGTTCCGGAGCGTGTTCGGCTATCTGCCGGCGGAATACCGGCAGCGGCTGAATCCGTCCCGGATTATGCGGGTCCGCAATCAGCAGGTGTATGTCTCCCCAAGGGACCCGGAGGTGGCACAGAAGCTGGAGGAGTTTTTGGCGGTGCTGTGAAGCTTACGCCCTATCTGTGGCCCATTTCCTCCAGCAGCGCCACGGTAATGTCCTTGGCAATGGCGGAGGCCTTGGCACAGTTCTCCTCAAAGCAGCCTACCCCGCTGTGCCGGGCCGTGTCCGTTATACAGCGGATGGCCAGAAACGGAATGCGGTTTACATAGCACACGTGGGCAATGCTGGCGGTTTCCATGTCCACCGTCAGAGGCGCCAGCTCCTCCCAAATCCTTTGCCGTCCTTCGTCGGTGATAAAGGATTCCCCCGTTGCCATCCGCCCCCATATCACGTTTCCTGCCGGCTTCCGCCTCTCCACCGCAGCCCGGGATTGCTCCACCAGCTGGCGATCCGCCTCAAAAAAGATGGATTTCATCCAGGGGTGGAATTCCGTTAATATGTCCGTTGCCACATCGTGGTAACAGACCTCCGTGGAAATCACGGTGTCAAACAGTTCCAGGTCCGGGTGCATGCCCCCGGCCGTCCCCGCATTGAGGATCCGGTCCACGCCAAAAACGTCAATCAAGAGCTGGGCCGCGATGGCGGCATTTACTTTGCAGACCCCGGAAAACAGGGCAACCACTTCCATGCCTTCCATCTGTCCCCGGTAGAATTTCAGCATCGCTTTTTCGGTTATTTGGCAGTCCCTTATGGAAGGCAGAAACGGGGCCAGCTCCTCATCGCCGGCACAGATAATTCCAATCGTCATGGTAATACTCCTTGATTTTCAGACACTTTCACCTCTCAGAGAAGCCGCAGGAGGGGCAGGGTGATCCACACCGCAATGAGCAGGGCAATTACGCCCCCGATTCGGATCCAGATCCGGTACCATTTGGGGATTTCTCCGTCCTTTACAAAGGGAAAACGGAGTTTATAGGCGAGATCCGGCTTGAACAGTGACAGGAGGCCAACGCCGTACAGAAGTACAAGAAACAGTATCATAAACCACATAATTCCACGCCCCTTTCGCATTGCAAAGCAAACCTGCATGTCCGCTGGCGCGGGCATCACCAACCATGAAAGCCCTTCGGATTGCTCCG
>CAJFTW010000159.1 GCA_904420025.1 Candidatus Pseudolachnospira avium | reverse complement strand
ACTGCACACAGAAATGAAAAAGACACGTTTTTGCGTGGTTTTGAGCTCTATTTTGACAGGTTCGAATCCTGTCTGACGCATTTTTTGTTGCCCGAAGGCAAGGTTGGGAGAATCCCCGGGGGCTGCGGTTTTGTGCGGTTTTCCGGGGGTTTTGCGCAATAAGCTCGGCAAGCGGGCGTGACGCGCTGCATTTCCCTTGCCTTTTTGGCTGCTGCCTGCTATATTGGCCATAAAGGAATTTCCAAAATTTTCCATACCCCAAGTACATACTTTTATAGTATAATGACCAGGAGGTGGTCCGCAAGGACTGAAAGAAAAGCCGATTTGGAGGTAAGGACATGGAACTTACAAAAGCAGAAACCAAAGTGATCATGGTGATTTGGGAGACAGATCACGACATGGCTCTCCCGGAAATTCTGGAAAAAGTTAATTCCCGGTATCAAAAAGACTGGAAGCCCCAGACGGTTTCCACCTTCCTGACCCGCCTGGTAAAAAAGGGCTTTCTCAATATGTACCGGCAGGGCCGGAGCTTTTTGTACCATCCTTGCTTTTCCCAGGATCAGGTATTGCGCGGCATTCTCATGGAAATGGCATCCGTCTGGTTCCGGGGGGACTGCCAGCTTCTTCTCCGGAAAGCGGAAACCTTTTTGCTCGGCGGTGGCCCGCTGCAGGATGAGGCCGGATCCGAAGAAGGAAAATAGGGATCCTGCTCTGCGGGATGCTCCGCTGAACGAAAACAGCCTCCTTTTGCCAAGGAGGCTGTCTGCAACAAAAAATCTTTCTGCCGCCAGCCCCCGTCAGGGGCCTGCCGTCAGAAACGGATAACCCGGGGTTCCTCCGTGAAGGAGGAGAAGGTAGCCACCGCATCCTTCAGGTAAAACACCTGGGTGTTGCCATCGTCCGGCTGATAGTTTTTCTGCAGGCTGGGGTAATTATCCAGCATATGCTTTTTGGCTTCATACCGGTCATCCTCCACCGCCGTGGCTGCCACCCGCAGCCAGCGGCTGCCGTCAAAGGCACAGATTTCCATTTTGGGGTTGGCTGCCAGCTGCTTAGACACATCCTTCACCTTTCCCGTCTGGATGTAGAGCTTGCCCTCAAACAAGTCCACCGTCCCAAAAGGGCGCACCCGGGGCTGGTCGCCCTCCACCGTTGCCAGATAATAGGTCTTGCAAGCCTTCAAAAATTCATAGACTTCCTGCATACGCGTCTCCTCCTTTTGGTCAATTCTGTTGCTGGAACCAAGGGGCTGTCTCACAAATCCGCCAGGGCCAGCCCGGCATTCTCCTCCGGCTTTACCTTGGCGTGGACTTTCCGGATGATTCCTTCCTCGTCAATGAGGTAGGAGGACCGGACAATGCCCATCACCTTTTTCCCGTACATGTTTTTTTCCTTGCGCACGTCGTAGGCCTCCAGCACCTGGAATTCCGGGTCCGCCAGAATCGGGTAGGGCAGCTGGTATTTTTCCGCAAACCGCTGATGGGAGGGCACCGGATCCTTGCTGACGCCCAGCACCACTGCCCCCTTCGCCTGAAACGCTGGGTACTGCTCCCCAAAGGCACAGGCCTGCTTGGTGCAGCCAGCGGTGTTGTCCTTGCTGTAGAAAAACAGAATCACCTTTTTCCCCCGAAAATCCGACAGGGATACCGGATTTCCGCTTTGATCCGGCAGCGTAAAATCCGGAGCCTTGGTTCCCACTTCCAACATGTTTGTTCCTCCTTACCGGCTGATACATGCCTACTTTTATTTTTTACCACATTTTTTCAAAAAAATCCACTGGTTTTCTGTGGACAGCTCCTCACAGAAGCAATAATCCAGACGGTTGAAGCCTTTAGCCTCCTCCATAGACGCCGCCTGCCGCTCTGCCAGGAAGCGCACCATCTCTCCCCGGGCCATTTTGGCCTGGGTTGCCTTCTGGGTCACCCGGCCGTCCCGCAGCTCTCCAAACACGCAGGTCACCTCCCGGCATGCCGCCCCCAGCCAGGGCTCCACGCTGCGGGCATACTCCCGGGAAGCCAGGTTCAGTACCTCCGGATCCTCTGCCGTAACAATCCCTGCCAGGGAGGGTCCCCAGAACTGGTACAAGTCACGGGCCTCCCCCACCGCCAGCGGCGCCTGCATCTCCAGCCGATAAGGCACCACCCCGTCCAGCGGGCGCAGCAGGCCGTAAAAGCCAGAGAGGATCCACAGGTGCTCCTGCAGATACGCCCAGGCCCCCGCCTCCAACACCTGGGGCGCCAGGTACTGGTACTGAATTCCCTGGTAAGCCAGCAGCGCCGGGGTCAGGTTTCGCCGCAGGTCCATATGGGCAAGCGCCGCATAGTGTGGTTCCGCAATGGCATCGCTACAAGCCCACAGCTGCCGGGCTTCCGGATAGCGCAGCCGCCGCAGGGCCGCCAGCACCTGCTCCGTCCGGGGAAGCAGCAGCGGCAGCTCCCGCCAGGCCATAGTCTCCGGATCCACCCGCATCTTTTTGGCCGGAGAAATCAGGATCTGCATACTTCCTCCCCGGTGAGCTCCACCACCTGCACCGTATGCTTCACCGCCGGCAAAAATTTATTCCATACATCCGCAGAACGCATCTTCAGGCTGGCAGTGTTAACACAGGGATGGCAGCCCAGAAACTCCGCCTCATACACTGGCCGGTCCACCAGCAGCTGCACTTTCCCTTCCGTATCGTTCATCAGCCCCATAACGCTGACGGAGCCAGGAGACAGCCCCAGATATGCCTCCATTGCGTCCGCCCCGGCAAAAGACAGCCGCGCAGAACCAATCTGCCGAGAAAGCTCTTTCGTCAAAAACTTTTTCTCTCCCGGCATCAGCAGCAGATAAAACTGGGTTTTCTGCCGGTTGCACAGGAACAGGTTTTTGCACATATGGGTTCCCAGCTTTTGATCCACCGCCCCACAGGCCTCTATGGTCTCTACCGGGTCATGATCTATCCGCTGAAAAGGGATTGCCAACCGCAGCAGCAGCTGGTACACCGCGTTTTCTCTAGGCAGGCGTCCCGTGGAATCTGGAATATCCTCATGGGGATGCGCCTCTACCCAAATTTCTTCCATTCTAATTCCTCCTGATATCGTATTACCGGGCCCGGAGGCTGCCCACATTTTTGATTAACACAGAGATGGTGCCGTCCGGGTTGGTCAAAAATTCCACCCGGTCCGGATTCTCGTACTCCTCCATGGGAATGGTGATCTCAATCCCGGTGTCCGTCAGCAGCCGCTGCTTTTGGTACTTCCGCAGCGTCTGGGGGTTCCGCAGCTCCACCGGCTCCTCCGCCAGGTGGTAGGGCTCCAGCTTTTCCTCCAGCTCCTCCTGCAGCTGGGGGCTTCCGGCAAACACCTTTTCTTTCAGGGTTTCCACCCGGAGGCCGCCCTCCTCCCCCAGCTCCTGGTAGACGGCATTCTTAATCTCCATCTGCCGCCTGGTGTCCTCTTCCCCGTAATACTTCCGGTTCACCTGCTCCACCGCCCGGGTCACCAGGTCCAGCCGGGCCTTGGGGGACATGGGCGCCCGGCACTGGAGGAACAGCTCGGAAAAGTACCAGCGCTTCTCCCCATTGACCTCATACCGCCTCTCCACCACCTGCAGCCCCCCGTCGGAGAGGCGGGCCAGAAAGGCCTCCGAAAGCCGCTGCCCCTGGGACGGCAGCAGGGCCTTCTGCAGGATGATAGAATTGGCGTTCCCGTTTTCCTCCACGCTGGTCAGGTGGGTGTAAGAGCTCTTGTAATCCATTTTCAGAAACGCTAGGTACTCCTCCTCCCCACTGGCAAGCAGGAGCACCACCGCGTCCGCTGCCGGGATGGCCGCATTCTGGCTGAGGATCTGGTACAGCAGCTCCGCCATGCGGCCGCTGGTCTCCACAAAGTTTTCCGGGGTGCACCCCCGCACCAGCTCCCCCACGGCGGATTCCTCCTGGAACCGGCAGAGCTTCCGGTCATCGCTCTCGGTAAACCGCTCCACATGGGCCTTCAAAAACTCGCTGAGGTCAGAGCCAAATTCCATGGGGCTGCGGGACAGCACCGGCATACCAGCCATGGGATCCAGAATGTGTACAATGCCCGCCCGAATGGTCATCTCTTCCTGTCTCATCTTTCCCTCCGCCCTATCTCCACACCGTGCGGGCCTCTTTCCGGGGTGCCGTCCGGCGATACCGCACCTGGGGATACCCCAGCAGCAGGCAGGCCTGGATGGTCTCCTCCCCGATTCCCAGCCACTGCTTCAGCTCCCTGTTGGCCTCGGCAATGTGGGCCAGATAGCCGTCAAACAGCACACCCAGCCCCTGGGCCTCCGCCATCAGCTCCATGTTCTGGGCCGCCATGCCCGCATCCAGCGCCCGGGGGGAGGTGACAAACAGCACCGCTGGGGCATTCCGGAACAGAAAGTCATCCGCCGGGTTGGATTTTCGCCGCCGGTTAAAGGCCATATACGGGAGCAGCTCCCGTGGCGGCCGCTGTTCCCGGGAATGGGGGATGGCGTCGATAAACGCCCACACGCGGCGCTTCAGCTCTGCCAGCTCCCGCTGTACAAAGACCACACCGGTGTCCTGCAGGTTTTTGGCTGTGGCCGTATAACGTCCTGCCTCCGCCATCCGCTCCATTTTCTCCCGCTCCACCGGCAGCTCCCGGAACTGGCGGATGCTCCGGCGGGACCGGATCGCCTGCAGCAGCACCTCTTGATCCAGGGACACCGCATCCCCGGGCATTTCCTGGGCCGGCCCGTATTCCGGAATAGCAACCGCCTGCACCGGACATACCGCGACGCAGTGGCCGCAGAGAATGCAGCCCCCCTTGACGCGGGCCTTACCTTCCTCTACCACCAGGTTTCCGCCCACGCAGTCTGCAGCACAGGCCCCGCATCCCACGCAGCGGCTCTCATTGATCTCTACCATTTTTCCTCCTCCGCAGCCGCTTCTGGCTGCATATCCAAATCCGGCTGTGTTTCCGTTTGTAAAGCTGGATTGCTGGCTTTCAAAGACAAAAAAACCATCTGCCTGGCCCGCCCCAGCGGACCGAGCAGATGGGCAGCACACTTTCTATGTCTCACAGCCTCTCGGTATTATCCCTCATAAACCGATACTCTGCCACCGAACGGTCAAAGCCCTTAATGTGATAATAAAGCCATTCAATCACCTTTTTGTTCAGCTGGTCCACGAAGGCATCAGAAGGGCCCTCCTCCTCCTCCAGCATCTGGTGAAGGTCCTCCACCGTCTGACGCAGCTCCTCATGCTTTTTCTTATGCTCTGCCAGTCCCGGATACCCAATCTCCTCCTGGAGCTTCTCCTCCGCCTGGAAATGGAATTCCGTGTAATCCGCCAGATAGTTGAGCATCCGCACGGCGCTCAGCTTATCCCGCTTCTGCTCACAGCTGGCCACCAGGTCGTTGATCTTCTCAATCAGCACCTTGTGCTGGGAGTCGATCATCTCATTTCCGGTTACCAGGGAATCATCAAATTCTGCGTACATAGCCACCCTCCTTATCCATTTTGAGAATCATTCCTGAAATTAAGGATACTCCCTTTTCCAAAAAAAGTCAATGGCTTTTCAGTTATTGATGTCCCCCCGGCGCTGTTTTTCCTTCAGGCGGCTCAGGGCCCGGGCCAGGGTGGCCTGGGTCAGATAATACTCCTCTATGCTCTGCTTCTGGCGCAGCTCCTCCTGGGCACGCTCCAGGGCCTCCTGGGCACGCTTGGCATCAATCTCCTCCGGCCGCTCCGCTGTGTCCACCAGTACCAGCGCCCGGTTGTTGATGATCTCCGCCAGGCCGGTGCCCACCACCGCATAGTGCCACTGGCCATCCTCCGTCTGAAACCGCATCTCACCGTCCGTGACGGCAATAACCATGTCCGCATGGTTGGCCAGAATCCCTGCCTCCCCGTCCATGGCCGGCAGCACCAGCATCTGCACCCGGCCCTCAAAGAAAACCCGGTCGCTGGCCAACACTCTCAGACCGAAACTGCTCATGCCCTCACCTTAGCCTTCCGCCTCGGCTTTTGCCTTGGCAATCACATCGTCAATGGTTCCCACATTGAAGAACGCGGACTCCGGATACTGGTCCATCTCACCGTTTACAATGGCCTGGAAGCCCCGGATGGTCTCCTTCAGCGGTACATACTTGCCCGGCACGCCGGTAAAGGTCTCCGCCACATGGAAAGGCTGTGAGAGGAACCGCTGGATTTTTCTGGCCCGGAACACAGTCAGCTTGTCCTCCTCGGAAAGCTCCTCCATGCCCAGGATGGCAATAATATCCTGCAGCTCCTTGTATTTTTGCAGAATTTCCTGCACCCGCCGGGCCGTCTCATAGTGCTCTTCCCCCACCACGTCCGCCTCCAGAATCCGGGAGGTGGATTCCAGCGGGTCCACCGCCGGATAAATGCCCTGCTCCACAATCTTCCGGGACAGCACCGTGGTAGCGTCCAGGTGGGCAAAAGTGGTGGCCGGAGCCGGGTCCGTCAGGTCATCCGCCGGCACGTACACCGCCTGGACCGAGGTGACGGAACCGCTCTTGGTGGAGGTGATCCGCTCCTGCAGCTCACCCATCTCCGTGGCCAAGGTAGGCTGGTAGCCCACCGCCGAAGGCATCCGCCCCAGCAGGGCCGAAACCTCGGAGCCAGCCTGGACAAAACGGAAAATATTATCAATGAACAGCAGCACGTTCTGGTGCTCCTGATCCCGGAAATATTCAGCCATGGTCAGGCCGGTCTCTGCCACCCGCATACGGGCTCCCGGCGGCTCGTTCATCTGCCCGAACACCAAGGCCGTTTTCTCCAGCACCCCGGAGCTCTTCATCTCCGTCCACAGGTCGTTTCCCTCCCGGGAACGCTCTCCTACGCCGGTGAAAATGGAATACCCGCCGTGCTCCGTGGCGATGTTGCGGATCAACTCCTGAATCAGCACCGTTTTGCCCACGCCGGCGCCGCCGAAGAGGCCAATTTTGCCGCCCTTAGCATAGGGTGCCAGCAGGTCGATGACCTTGATGCCGGTCTCCAGCACCTCCACCACCGGGCTCTGCTCCTCAAAGGAGGGCGGATCCCGGTGGATCACCCAGTGCTCCTCCTGCTCCAGGGGCTCACCGCCGTCTATGGTCTCCCCCAGCACGTTGAACAGCCGCCCCAGAGTCTTGTTCCCCACCGGGACCTGAATGCCGGATCCGGTGGCCGTCACCTTAATATTTTTGTGAAGCCCCTCGCTGGCCGCCAGCATAATGCAGCGCACCGTGTGGTTCCCAATGTGCTGGGCCACCTCCATCACACACCGCTTGCCGCCGTTTTCCACCTCCAGGGCATCTTTTATGGAAGGAAGATTTTCGCTGTCAAATTCTACATCGACCACAGGTCCCATGACCTGCACGATTCTGCCTTGCTCCATCTCTCTGATTCCTTTCCTTGTTTCTGGCGTGTTTCATGCGCCATCCAGTTACACCCGCAGGGTGCTTCCTCAATCTGCCGTTCCTGGCACGGCATCCAGTTTTCTTCTAACGCCCGCCCTTCTGCGCCCTGGCGCCGCTGATCACCTCGGTGATCTCCTGGGTGATGGCCGCCTGCCGTGCCCGGTTATATTCCACCGAAAGATCCTTCAGAATCTCCTTGGCATTCCGGGTGGAGGAATCCATGGCCGTCATCCGGGCATTCTGCTCGCTGGCGTAGGACTCCACCAGGCAGCCGAAGATCATTCCCGTCACATAGTTGGGGACAATGTTGTCCAACACCACATCCGCCGAGGGGCTCAGCATAATCTCCTCCTGGTGTACCCCATAGGGAACGGCCATGCTGGGCTGGAATTTTGCTTTCTGCAGCGGAAGCAGCTGCTGGGTCTCCGCCAGCTCGGTCATGGCGTTGGGCATCACCGTATAGATAATGTGCACCTCATCCAGCTCCCCCTCATGGAACTGGCGGACCACCTTCTCCGAAATCAGCCGGGCCCGGTGCATGGTAGGCCGCTGGACCGTGTAGCGGAAATCCGTATCCACCTCCACACCCGGCAGCTGCTTCCGCCGGAAATACTGGCGGCCCAGCTCTCCCAGGACAAAGAACCGGTGCTGCCCTTCCCGGGCAGCCTGCTCCTCCGCCAGCTTCAGCACGTTGTGGTTGTATGCGCCGGCCAATCCCTTGTCCGCCGTGACCACAATAGTACCGATCCTCTTGGCCTTCTTCCCATCACCGGCCCCCCGCTCAAAATAGCGGTGCTCAATCTCCGGCACGTGGCGCAGGATCCGGCGGATGGCATCCTGCAGCGCATAGAAATACGGCTCCGTATCCGCCAGTGCCTTCTTGGCCCTTTTCATCTTGGAGGAGGAAATCATGTACATGGCGTTGGTAATCTTCATGGTGTCCTGGATACTGCTCATCCGTTCCCGGATTTCCCTTGCGTTTGCCATATCAACCCTCGCTTCTGCCGCGGAACTCCCTGGCTGCCTCCACAATCTTCTGGGTCAGCTCTGGGCTCAGCTCCCCGGTCTCCGTCAGCTCCTGCACCACCTCCGGGTGCTCCCGGTCAAAGAACGCCAGCAGCTCCCGCTGGAACGGCTTCACCCGCTTCCGGTCCAGATCCACCATCACCTTGTTGGTAGCCGCCACCAGGGTGATCACCTGGTGCGCCATGGACAGCGGATGGCACAGGGGCTGCTTCAGCAGCTCCATCAGGCAGTTCCCGTAGGCCAGCTGCGCCTTAGTGGCCGCATCCAGGTCGGAGCTGAACTGGGTGAACACCTCCATCTCCCGGTACTGGGCCAGGTCAATGCGGATACTGCCGGAGGCCTTCTTCATAGCCTTGGTCTGGGCCGCGCCGCCCACACGGGACACGGAAAGGCCCACGTTCACCGCCGGGCGCATACCGGAGAAGAACAGGCCGCTCTCCAGGAAAATCTGTCCGTCGGTGATGGAAATCACATTGGTAGGAATATAGGCGGACACATCCCCCGCCTGGGTTTCAATAATGGGCAGAGCGGTAATGGAACCGCCGCCGGCCTCCGGGCTCAGACGGCTGGACCGCTCCAGCAGCCGGGAATGAAGATAGAACACATCCCCCGGATATGCCTCCCGTCCCGGCGGCCTCTCCAGCAGCAGGGAAAGGGCCCGGTAGGCCACCGCATGCTTGGACAGGTCATCGTAGACAATCAGCACGTCCTTCCCCTGATACATAAAATACTCGGCCATGGCTGTGCCGGAATAGGGGGCAATGTACTGCAGCGGCGCACAGTCGCTGGCCGTGGCGGAAACCACCAGGGTGTAATCCAGGGCCCCGTACTGCTCCAGGGTGCCCACCAGCTTGGCCACTGTGGACGCTTTCTGGCCAATGGCCACATAGATGCAGATCACGTCCTTCCCCTTCTGGTTCAGGATGGCGTCCATAGCCAGGGAGGTTTTTCCGGTCTGCCGGTCCCCAATGATCAGCTCCCGCTGACCCCGGCCAATGGGGAACATGGAGTCAATGGCCAGAATGCCCGTCTCCAGGGGCACCGTCACCGACTGACGGTCCACAATGCCAGGGGCCTCCCGCTCCACCGGGTAGTAATCCACGGAAGGGATCTCCCCCTTGCCGTCAATGGGGGCGCCCAGAGCGTCCACCACCCGGCCCAGGAAGGCCGGCCCCACCGGGACACCAGCCCGCTTTTCCGTGCGGACCACCTTGGTGCCCTCCTTGATGCCGGTATCCTTTCCAAAAAGGATGCAGCCGATGGAATCCTGCCGGATGTCCTGCACCATTCCCTTGACACCGTTTTCAAAGACCACAATCTCCCCATATACCGCTTGGTCAATGCCGTACACGGTGGCGATGCCGTCTCCCACCCAAATGACGCGGCCGGTCTCCCGGTCCGCGCACAGGGCTTCGTAGTTTTCAATTTCTTCTTTCAGAATCGAGATAATATCTTCTGAGCTGATTGCACTCATCCCTTCACCTCCGGACCAAAGTCTGTTCCATCTGCCGCAGCCGTCCCCGCAGGCTCCAATCGTATTCCCGGCCGTCTGCCCGGAGCAGGAAGCCGCCGATCAGCTCCGGTGCCTTCCGCACCACAAGCTCCACCTCCTGGGCCTGGTATTCCCGGCGCAGGAAAGCGCAGAATTCCTCTTTCTGCCCCGCTGTGGGCTCTGTGACACACAAAAGCTCCGCCCGGAGCACATGGTGCTCCCGGCGCAGACATTCCTGGTATACCTCCACCATGTCCAAAAGCTCCCGGGCCCTGCCGTGGTCACTGGCCGCCTTGCCAAAATTCCAAAGCTCCCGGGGCAGAACCCGCTCCACCACCCGGTGCTTGGCCTGCCGGGGGACCGTGGGGTCATCCAGGGCTTTTGCCAGCTGGGGGCAGCTTTGGAACGCGGATTTCATCTGTTCCACCGCTTCCCGGGCCGGATGCAGCTGGTACAGCGCGGTCCCGTAATTAATGGCCTTCCGCGTCATGGGCACCACCTGCTTTTTGCAAGAACTGCCGGTAGAGCGCCTCATCGCTCTCCGGGCTGCTTCCGTCCTGCAGGATTTTAGCTACCGCCGCCATGGCCAGTCCGGCCACCTCAGCCTGCACATCCCGCCGGGCCTGCTCCTTCTCATTTGCCGCGTCTCTCTGGGCCTTGGCCGCAATCCGGCCTGCCTCTGCCTCCGCTTCCTGCACTGCCTGGTCATAGTGGGCCTTGGCCTCGGACCGGGCTTTTTCCACAATGGAGGCAGCTTCCTCCTTGGCGCCGGCCAGGGAAGCCTCATACTGGGCTTTGCGCTCCTCCGCCTCCGCTTCCTTGGCGCTGGCCGCCTCCAGCTGATCCTGAATCATCTTCTCCCGCTTGTCCATCATGGACAGGACCGGGCGGATCAGGAATTTTTTGATCACCACATAAAAGATCAGCAGGTTCAGGATCGTCCAGAGAAGGTTCCAATCCAGTCGTAACACTTGCCGACACCTTCTTTCTTTATCGCTTCGCCAGATGCTTTTAACCTAGGAAGAAAATAATCAGCAGGCCGATTACAAAACCGTACACGGCGGTAGCCTCCGCCAGGGCACACCCCAGCAGTAGGGACTTGCTGATCTTGCTCTCTGCCTCCGGCTGTCTGGCAATGGCATCCACTGCCTTGCCCGTGGCCATTCCAATGCCAATGCCTGCTCCAATTCCCGTAAATACAGCAACTGCTGCTCCGATTGCGACTAACATAATTTCATTCTCCTTTTCTTCTTTTCTTGGTAGTTTCCCGGCTTGTATCCACCGGCTTATTCAATGGCTTCCTTGAGAAACAGGGAAGTCAGGAACACAAACACATACGTCTGGATCAACCCGTCAAAAATATCAAAGTAGAAGCTGAAGGGCACCGGGATGGCCACCGGGATCACACACTTGATCAGCTCCATGACAATGAAAGCCCCCAGCACATTGCCGAACAGCCGCATACACAGGGAAACGGGCCGGATAAAAATCTCCAGCACATTGATGGGCGCCACCACCGGCGACGGCTCCGCAAAGCTCTTGACCCATCCCTTCACACCTCTCTTGCGGACGCCCGCCGCCTCCACCAGCACAATGCTCAT
This sequence comes from Candidatus Pseudolachnospira avium, assembly GCA_904420025.1. GTDB lineage: Bacteria > Bacillota > Clostridia > Lachnospirales > Lachnospiraceae > Pseudolachnospira > Pseudolachnospira avium. The sequence goes on along the minus strand of CAJFTW010000159.1, from coordinate 203 downwards.
TATGGCCAGGGCAGCGGTCACATTCATATCCTTGGTGGGCGGTTTAAAGCCAAACAGCCCAATGATGTTGGACACGCCAATGTAGATGGCCACGGCAATCAGATACGGCACATACTCCTTGCCCCCTTCCCCCAGGTTCCCCTGGAAGAAGTCCCGCAGCCAGCCAATGCCGCTCTCCAGCAGCAGCTGGCGGCGTCCCGGGT
>CAJFTW010000158.1 GCA_904420025.1 Candidatus Pseudolachnospira avium | reverse complement strand
TCGCTATGCTGCAATCCGGGCAAATTGGCTACTGCTTAGCCGTGAGGAGAAAAGCGAGCAGGACTCTGGCAGGACTTCCTGCCACAACTCCGTGATAACGCATTTCAATATGCTGGTGCGTTATTTAAAACAACAAGGCAAAGCCGCCGCATGGCGTGACGAACTTGGCTATGGAAGGACGCACTGCCGCCTTTTTTTCTTTTCCCAAATGAATTCTCTCCTTTCCGTACTTCTTTTACCGGTCCACAATAGACCCATCCTCATGCAGGTGAATTCCGCCGTACCGTCCCTGGAACGGATACTTTTCTTCTATGTCATCAATCAGCTCAATGCCCAGTCCCGGGCCGTCCGGCACCCGGACATAGCCATTCTCCACCACAAACGGCTCCTTCATCTCCCGGTCTAGGCGGCAGACGCCGTTGGCCATGGGATATTCCTGGATTTCAAAATTGGGGATCACCGCATCCAGCTGCAGGCAGGCCGCCGTGGAGATGGGCCCCAGGGGATTGTGGGGGATTAGGTAGATGCTCCGGGCCTCCGCCATGGCCGCAATCTTCCGCCCTGCCGTCAGCCCTCCGGCCAGGCACATATCCGGGCGGATATAGCGGACCGGCGTGGATGTCATCAGGGAATCAAATTCCTGGGAATTGATAAACCGCTCGCCGGTGGCCACCGGAATGCGGCATTCCCGGATGACCGTGTCCATGGCTGCCGGGTTGTCCGGAATGGGATCTTCGTAAAAATGGGGGCGGAACGGCTCCATAGCCCGGCCCAGCTCAATGGCCTCCGCCGGCCGCAGCCCCCGGTGGCATTCCACTGAGACATCCACATCCCAGCCCACAGCCTTGCGGATGGCTTCCATGGTGCCGGCAGCCCGGTGTACCAGGGCGGAGAGGGCTTCTCCGCAGGTGCCGTTCGGATTCTCCGGGTGCATAACGGTAAAGCGAATGGCTCCAAATCCCTTTTCCACCAGCTGGGAGGAAGCCTGCACCACCTCCTGATCCGACTTTCCCCTGGCATTCACATAGATCCGCACCTTATCCCGGGTTTTGCCGCCCAGCAGCTCGTAGCAGGGCACGCCCCAGGCCTTACCCTTCAGATCCCAGAGCGCAATGTCGATACCGGACACCGCTGCCTGAGTGACAGAGCCGCGAAAGTGCAGGTTCCGGGTCAGAGCATTCCAAATCCACTCAATGCGCATAGGGTCCTGGCCTACCAGCAGCTTTTCCATCTGCTTCAGCGCCTGCACCGTTGCCTCCTGATAGCCCCAGGCGCCGCACTCTCCATATCCCACCAGTCCCGTGTCCGTGTGGAGCTTTAAAAAAAGATAGCGGCCTCCCGCCAGTACCGGTTCCAATTTGCTGATTATCAACGTATTCCCCTCCTGTTATTATAATTTTTTTGTATAATCTGTTATCTATAGTGTATCATAACGGGGTAAATGGGGGAAATACGGATATCTTAGTCTCCCCAAGGGCAAATTATGCGGGAGGGAAGAGGCCCGGCCCAGCTCCGGATCCAGGCTTTTACACAGATTTTACCAAAACCGGCACACCATTTTCCCCAGGTGCGGTATCATAAAAAACACGCCGGAGGCAAAATCCCTCCCGCCCCCTCACAGGAAGATAGAAGGTTTTCATCGGCGGCCTGGCTAAAGGGATTCTTTCCATATAAAAAGAGGCCGCCGCGCATACAGCAGCCCCTTCTCTGACAGGGATAAAAGCGTTTCAATTTTGATGTGCCGTCTGGGAGCCCCACCGCAACCGGTGCAGCTCCCCCTCCGTCCGCAGCCCCGGAAAATTCTGCTGCCGCAGGGCTTCGTAGAGCACAATGGCCACGGAGTTGGACAGGTTCAGGGAGCGGGTCTCCCCCAGCATGGGGATCCGCACCGCCGTCTCCTCATAGTCCACCAGGATCTCCTCCGGAATCCCGGCGCTCTCCTTGCCGAACATCAAAAAGCAGTCCGGCTCGTAGGATACCTCCGTGTATATCTTCCGGGCCTTGGTGGTGGCCATATAAATCCTGGCACCCGGGTTTTTCTCCCGGAAATCCTCAAAATTATCGTACAGCGTCACATCCAGCTGGTGCCAGTAATCCAGGCCCGCCCGGCGCAGGCTTTTTTCATCCAGCCGGAAACCCAGGGGGCAGATCAGGTGCAGCCGGGCGCCGGTGGCCGCGCAGGTACGGCCAATGTTGCCGGTGTTGGCTGGCATCTCCGGCTGGTGCAGCACAATGTTCAGCATGAGCCGGCCTCCGGCTTAGCTGCTTGCCCCGGCTGGGCCGTCTGTCCGGCCTCCGCTGCCCTTTCCGCGTCCAGCCGCTTTACAAACCGTTCCATCCGGTCCAGGGCCTCACGGAGATTGTCCAGGGAGTAGGCGTAGGATACCCGGATGAAGCCTTCCCCGCAGCGGCCGAAGGCCGTCCCCGGCACCACCGCCACCTTCTCCTCCTGCAGGAACCGGCTGGCGAACTCCTCGCTGGACATTCCGAAGCGCTGGATGTTGGGGAAGCAGTAAAAAGCGCCGTGGGGCTCAAAGCAAGGCAGCCCCATATTCCGGAACCGGTGCAGCAGGTAGCGCCGCCGCTGGTCATATGCCTCCCGCATCTCCGCAATATCCCGATCCCCGTTTCTCAGGGCTTCCACCGCCGCATACTGGCTGTTGGTGGGGGCGCACATAATGGCATACTGGTGGATTTTGGTCATCTGCTCAATGAGGAACTCCGGCCCTGCCGCGTAGCCCAGCCGCCAGCCGGTCATGGCGTAGGATTTGGAGAAGCCATTGATCAGCAAGGTCCGCTCCCACATGCCCGGCAGAGAGGCAATGGTGGTGTGGGTACCGTTGTAGGCCAGTTCCGAATAGATCTCATCCGAGATCACAAAAATATCCTTCTCCTGCAATACCTCCGTCAGCTCCAGCAGCTCCTCACGGGTCATCACCGCTCCCGTAGGATTGTTGGGGAAGGGTAGCACCAGCACCTTGGTCCGGGGGGTGATGGCAGCCAAAAGCTCCTGCCGGGTCAGCTTAAACTGGTTTTCCTCCTTCAGCTCAATGACCACCGGCACGCCGTCCGCCAACAGAGTGCATGGCAGGTAGGATACATAGCTGGGCTGGGGGATCAGCACCTCATCCCCAGGGTTCAGCAGAGCCCGCAGGGCCAGGTCAATGGCCTCGCTGCCGCCTACGGTCACCAGCACCTGCCTCTCCGGATGATACTCCACATGCATCCGGCGCTTCAGGTACCGGCAGATCTCCTCCCGCAGGGGCATCAGGCCGCTGTTGGATGTATAGAAGGTGCGCCCCTTCTGAAGGGAGTAGATGCCCTCCTCCCGCACGTGCCAGGGGGTGTCAAAGTCCGGCTCCCCCACGCCCAGGGAGATAGCGTCCGGCATCTCGCTGACAATATCAAAAAATTTCCGGATTCCGGAGGGCTCCAGGCTCACCACTTTATCAGACAAAAAGTTTCTCATGGCATTACCAGCATCCTTTCCGCTTTGACCTCCTGGACCATAATGGTCCCGTGGTCCTTGTATTTCTTCAGGACAAAATGGGTGGCGGTGCTGAGCACCGCCTCCAGGGGGCTCAGCCGGTCCGCCACAAACTGGGCCACCTCCCGCATGGTCTTCCCTTCCAGGATCACCGTAAAGTCAAAGGCGCCGGACATCAGGTACACCGCCTGGACCTCCGGGTAGCGGTAGATCTGCTCCGCAATGCTGTCAAAGCCCATGCCCCGCTGGGGTGTCACCTTTACCTCAATCAGCGCAGTCACCTTGTCTGCCCCAATTTTGTCCCAATCAATCAGGGTATGGTACCCGCCGATAATCTTTTCTTTCTCCATGGCCGCAATCTCTGCCGCCACCGCATCCTCCGGCTCCCCCAGCAGGGCCGCCAGCTCTTTCTGATCCATTCGGGCGTTCTTCTCCAGAACGGCCAATATCTTCTCTCTCATTCCATCCTCCTTTCCCGGCTGCCGCCATCTCACCGCAGCCGGCTATCTCCGCCCAGCTCCAGCGGACACTCCGGCGGCTTAGTCAAATACCGGAGGCCCCAGGGGCTCTCCACCACCCGTGCCTTCCCTCCCTCTGTGTGTCCGATCACCGTACCGCCAGACCAATTCCCGTTTTCCTCCAGCCAAAGGCACCCGCTGGATAGCAGCCGGTAGGGGGACAAATCCAGGATCTCACAGATTTCGATGGTTTCCTGAAACACGGGGATCCGGGCCAGCTCCACCCGTAGTCCGGTGCCAGCCAGCTCCCCCAGGCGCCACAGCGCCCCGAACACCCCCTCCGGCCCAATCGGCACCCAAAGGACACCTGCCGGCGCATCTCCCGCCGTTCCTGGCAGCCGCTCCGCCTGCTCCAGAAAGGAGGATGGCAGCCGCTCTGCCAGGCGCTCCCGCCAGCGGGCCAGGAGGAAAGCGGTGGCTGCGTCCCCGGCCCGGCCAGTCATAACAATATCCATCTGATTCAGCTGAGCAGACCGCTTAACAGCGGGATCACCATGCAGAGCACCAACAGGCCAACAATCACCCAGATAATCCCTCTCTTGGCCTTCTTATCTTTAAAATTGAACACGGCTATTCCTTTCCGGCATACTGCCTACCCGATTTATACTTCCAAAATTCCCGCTTTTTCCGGATGCTTGGCCATCCATCCCTGGGCGTAGCTGCAGGATGTCCGGGTCCTCCATCCGTTTTTCTCAATGATCTCCACCGCCGCTGCCATCAGCTTGCCGGCCATTCCCTGCCCCCGCAGCTTTTCCGATACGTAAGTGTGGTTCAGGTCCACCACGCGGGGAGCCACCTCCGGAAAATCAATCTCCGCCAGGATTTCTCCATCCTCCGCTTTTCCGTAAATTCGATGGGCTTCATAAATCAGTTCCATGCTCTGTAAGCTCCTTTCCTGCCGTGCCTCCCACGGCATCCTTCGATCCATTTTCTATATTAGGAAAAATCTCCTCCCCTTCCAGAGGGAGGAAGAGAATATCTGCATTATGGTTCAGGGGATTTCTCCGCCGGTAATCCATCACCAGCAGCCGCGGCAACCCGCCGGTCATCTCCGTGACCACCTCCAGGTGCAGGGCCCGCTCCAGCTCCCGGGCACCGCAGTCCCGGTAATGGGGCAGCACCGCATGGGTTTCTGCCTCCCGGCGGGCCCATTCCCGGAGCAAAGGCCGGTATAAGGACAGATCCCCTCCAAAGGACGGCCGGTTTTTCATGTTCTCCCGGGCATAGCAATCAACCAGCAGCCTCTCCCGGAAGGCTGCCTGCCTTTCCGCATCAGCCTCCTGCTCCCGAAAAAATTCCAGCAGGATCTCATACTTCCGAATCCGGGAGGGCTGAACCCCCATCAGCCCTTGCCGCCGGTGGAAATCCGCCAGCGCCTCATACAGGGCAAAGGGGCTGCCAAACCATTCTTCCAGAAGTTCCAGGGAATAAAGGAACTGGCCGCTGTTGTAGTAGGTCTCCACCACCTTCTCCACATCCTCCAGCCGCAGCACCTCCTCCCAGGAAAGCCAGCGGGTGGCCAGTACCTGGTAGGGAGGTGTCCGGGAGCAGAGGATGCCAAACTCCTCCGCCCGACGCTCCATCTCCGTGCCCTTCAGCACCTTCAGAAAGCCCAGCTGCAGCTGCTGCGGCCGCAAGGCATACACCTGGTCAAAGGAACGTCGGAAGCTGGCATAGTCCTCCCAGGGCAGCCCGGCAATCAGATCCAGGTGCTGGTGGATGTTTCCCCAGGAATGGATCTCCCTCACCGTCCTGGCCAGCTTGTCAAAATCCATAGGCCGGTGAATGGCCTCCAGGGTCCGCCGGTTGGTGGTCTGCACCCCAATCTCCAGCTGCACCGCCCCGGGCCGCATCCCCCGCAGCACCTCCAGCATCTCCCCGTCCAGCAGGTCCGCGGAAATCTCAAAGTGGAAATTGGTCACCCCATTGTCATGCCCCCGCAGAAACCGCCATATCGCCAGGGCGTGCTCCCGGCGGCAGTTGAAAGTACGGTCAATGAACTTCACCTGGGGCACCCGCTTTTCCAGAAACCAGGCCAGTTCCCGCTCCACCTGAGGCAGGGGCTTAAAGTCCAGATGCTTTTCCAGGGAGGAAAGGCAATAGCTGCAGGAAAATGGGCACCCCCGGCTGCTCTCATAGTAAAGGATCCGGCGGGGATCCAGTTCCATCTCCCCATACCAGAAGGGGATCTGGGCCAGGGGCAGAGGAGCCTTCCCCTGCTGGATCCGCTGTTCCGGGGCAGGAAGCCCACGCCGGTACCGGTTCGCCAGTGCGGCAAAGGTCCGCTCCCCCGGCCCGGCCAGCACCCCGGTCACCGGCAGCCGCTGCCGCACCGCCTCCGGGTCAAAGCTCACCTCCGGCCCCCCCAGCCACAGGTCCGTCTCCGGCAGCAGCCGCGCCAAGTCCCACACCAGCGCCTCCACACAGGAAATATTCCAGATATAGCAGGAAAAACCCAGCACATCCGGCCGCCGGCGGCACAGGTCTCCGCGGATTTCCGCCAACGGCTGGTTGATGGTGTACTCGGCAATCTCCACCAGCTCCGCCGCCTCCCCGGCGCAGGCCTTCAGGCTGTACACAGCCGGATTAGTGTGAATGTATTTGGAATTGATGGCAACCAGCAAAATTTTCATAAAAACTTTCCCGCCTTCCCTGCGGAAACAGCCTGCACGGCCCACAGGGCGGCGGCTGTCAAAATCTGAATCTTGATTATACCACAGCTGGAAGGGAGGGGCAAGCCGGAAAACGGACAAGGGCGCCTTGTGGCCGGCAGGGCCCTGTGATAAAATGAAAGAGAACTGCGGATAAACTTGCCATCCCATAGGAAACGGACCGGCAGGCACGCCCAGAAAGATAGGAGGAACACGCCTTCCATGGAAATCGAACGAAAATTTTTGCTTCGGCACCTGCCGGAAAGACTGGATCACTATGAATGCCTGGCCCTGGAGCAGGCCTACCTGTGCACGGATCCGGTGGTACGGGTGCGCCGGGAAAACCAAGATTTTTACCTGACCTACAAAGGGCGCGGCATGATGGTGCGGCAGGAGTACAACCTGCCGCTGAACCAAGAGGCCTACCGGCACTTGCTGGCCAAAGCAGACGGCTCCGTGATCACCAAAAAGCGGTATCGTATTCCTGTCCCCCCTTATATGGCTGAACTGGATCTTTTTGAGGGCATTTTTTCCGGCTTAGCCATTGTGGAGGTAGAATTTCCCACCGAGAGGGAGGCCCTGGCTTTCCTGCCCCCGGAATGGATGGGAAAGGAGGTCACCCAGGATCCCCGCTACCACAACAGCTTCCTCAGCAGGCTGGGCAGCCGTGAGGCAGCTTGTACGGCTCTTTCACTCCCCTGCCGCTGAGCCGGGGCCGCCCCGGCACTGCCGTCTGCCCGCCCTGCTCTGCCGCCCCGCCCTGCGATTCCCCTTTTATAGCTTCTGTCCGTTCCCTCGGAACCCGGCCAACCCTTTCCCCATACCCTAGCGGTAGAACACCCTTCCCGGGAGGACTCCGCCGGAGGGCTCCCGGGGTTTACAGAAAGGAACGAACCTATGGAGCTGCACTTTCTGTCCGCCCTCTTGTTCGCAGCCTCGGCCAGTGCGGACAGCCTGGTGGCGGGCTTATCCTACGGGATCCGGGGCGTCCGGATTCCCTGTCAGGCCAACCTGGCTCTGGCGCTGGTGGGGACCGCCGGCACGGCCCTTTCCATGCTTTTGGGCCGCACTGCCTGCCTGTTTCTTCCCGTCGGGCTGGCCGGTGTGCTGGGCGGCCTTATGATTTTCCTAATGGGAGCCTTCAGCCTGCTGCGGCGGCGCACGCCGGCCTCTGCGCCGGAGCCGGAGGCCGGCTCCCCTCCCCGCCTGAACCGGCAAAGGACACTTCTGCTGGGACTGGCCTTGACCCTGAACAATGCCGGCCTGGGAATTGGTGCCAGCATCACCGGCCTGCCTCTCTTTCCCACCGTTTTCTGCACCTTCCTGGCCAGCCTGTGCTTTCTGGCCCTGGGAAACCGGGTGGGCTGTTCCCGGCTGTCCGGCCTGATGGGCCAGGCGGCGGAGCCCCTGGCAGATCTTGTGATGCTTGTCCTAGGTATCTGGGAAATGTTCACCTGATCCAATTTCAAAATTTTTTCGTAGCCCTCCAGCTGCTTCTGTGATAAAATATTCATAGTTGCATTTCCTATATGCAAGGGTCCCGCAGTTAAATCCCAATATCCTGTTCCCGGCGGTCAAGGAGGCATACCAATTGGATGAAAAAAGAATCCGGAAAAATCTGAGACGGGCTACATTTCTGGTGGTGCTGGCTGGCGTTTTGCTGCTGACTGCGGGCGGCCTGGTCACCCACTATCTGCGCGGCATGCTCCGCAGCACTGTCAACACCCAGATGGAAACCGAGACCAAAGAATACAAGGAACGCCTGCAGCAGAGGATCAAAACGGATTTCCAGACCCTCTACACGCTGTCCAGTTTTCTGGAATTCAGCGAGGCCATGGATCAGGACGCCTTTGCGCAGGGGCTCTATGAATCCAACAATCACAACGATTTTATCACCATGACCTATTTCGAAAAGGAGGGCCTGGGAATCCGGGCGATCCTGAATCATAGTGTCTCCGTGGGGGTAGAGCTGGATACGCTGGCGGAGGAGCTGCAGGATACGGTCCGGAAAGCCTGGGAGGGGGAAAGTGCCATCTCCCAGCTTTTTCACGAGGAGACCTTAGACGACATTCTGTACGTCTATGCCGTTCCCGTATACCGGGATGGCCAGGTCATTGGCGCCCTGACGGCCAGCCACAGCGCCAGCTCCCTTTCCGATATTTTAAACACCCCAACGATTCTCAACGGAGAAGGGTACATTCATCTGCTGAACCGGAACGGAGAATTTCTTCTCCGCTCCCACCGGCAGGTAATCCCGGAAGCGCTTCAGTCTGTGTTTGAAGGTGAGTACATTTCTTCCGAGACACGTACCGCTATGCAGGATACCATGCGCCAGTCCGGCAGCGGCTTTTTCTCTTTCCAGTATCAGAACCGGGATTACCAAATTTATTTGGAGCCACTGGAGGTCAATGGTTGGTATCTGTTCTGTGTCAACACCACACGGGCAGCCAGCGGGCCTGTGTACCAGCTGCTTTTAGTCACGCGGGGAACTTTTTCCGCCATTCTGGCCTTGGCGGTGTTTCTGATTGCCTACGGATACCGGCAGCTGCGGAAAAACAACCGGGAGCTGATCCGGGCAGCCTACCAGGATCCTCTCACCGGCGCGGACAATCTGCTCCGTTTCCGGCAAAATCTACAGGATGCCCTAACCCAAGGGCGTACCGGAAGCGTTGTCTCTCTGAACCTGCGCCAGTTTAAGTTTATCAACGAGCTATTTGGCCGGGAACAGGCAGACGGACTGCTGCGACTGATGCGAAGGGTTTTGGAACGAAACATCCGGGAAGATGAGTTTTTCTGTCGGAATACCGCAGATTCGTTTTATCTGTTTTTGCAGGATACCCGGCGGGAGACGCTGTTTCAGAGGCTGGAAATCCTGACCGAACAGGTCCGCCACACGACATTCAGCCAGCACCATGACTATCGGCTGCAGCTGTACTGCGGCGTAGCTACGGATACTCCGGAGCTTCCCCGGGAAAAGGCCCGGGATATCCTTCTAGGGCAAGCAGCCTTTGCCTTAGCCAAAGCCCGCACAATGGGGCTGGATCAGATCTGGTTTTACGACACCGAGCTGCACAAAAAAGAAATTCTGGAGAATTACGTAGCAACCCACATGGAGCAAGCCCTGCAAAATCAGGAATTTCAGCTGTACCTGCAGCCCAAAATGGATTTGAATCGCCGGGAGCTGGGCGGCGCGGAGGCACTGGTCCGCTGGGTCACCCCGGATGGGCAGACCCTGTTTCCAGATCAGTTTATCCCCTTTTTTGAAAGCAACGGCTTTTGCGCCCGGCTGGATCTATACATGTTTGCCTCCGTCTGCCGCCAGCTGCGGGAATGGATGGATGCGGGCCTGGAACCCATCCCCCTCTCCATTAACCAGTCCAAGCTGCTGTTCTATGAATCCGACTATGTGCAGACCCTGCAGCAGCTGACAGAGGCATACCATATCCCGCCGCAGCTGATCACCCTGGAAATTCTGGAAGGGCTGGCGCTGGAGCATGTGGAAGAGCTCAATGAGAAGATAACCCAGCTGCAGGCCCTGGGCTTCCGGCTCTCCATGGACGACTTTGGCAGCGGCTACTCCTCCCTCAATACCCTGGGCCGCCTGAAGATTGATGAGCTGAAGCTGGACCGGGGCTTCCTGCTGGAGGCCTCCCGCACCGGCCACCAGCGCCAGCGGATTATTATGGGGCAGATTGTGGAACTATCCAAAAAGCTGCACATCTCTACCGTGGTGGAAGGGGTGGAGACCCAAGAAAATGAAGCGTTTATCCGCTCTCTGGGCTGTGATTACGGCCAAGGATACTACTACAGCCGCCCTCTCCATGCCAAAGATTTTACCCGCCAGTATATGGATCCCCAAGGCCGCTAAGGCGGCGGTGCAGCATGCGCCGCAGAAAAGCAGTAGGACAAGATAAGTACCATAAAAAT
>CAJFTW010000157.1 GCA_904420025.1 Candidatus Pseudolachnospira avium | reverse complement strand
TGCTATTTCCTGCCTTTTACGGAGCCGGTGCGGCGCAGCAATCGGATTAATCCGTCCCTTCCGTCCTCCGAGTGGCAGCATGGCCGGATTGAAGGGGAGGAGATGAATCTGGCTTACCGGAAGCGGCTGGCAAAGTGGCTGCAGCAGCAGGGGTATGAAAGCCTGGTCCCCTGTGAGGATCCCCGCTTCCAGGTATCAGAGCCCCGGAGCAGCAACTGGTCCGAACGCCATGCGGCCTTCATTGCGGGCCTGGGCACTTTTGGCATGTCCCGGGGATTGATCACCGCCAAGGGGATTGCAGGCCGTTTTGGCTCTGTGATCACGGCGGCGCCTCTGGAGGTGACCGTCCGCCCCTACCGGGAGCTGTATGAATACTGTACCCGCTGTGGTGCCTGTGCGGCCCGCTGTCCAGCGGGGGCCATTGTGCCGGGGCCGGATTTGAACCAGTGCAAGAGCAATGTGGTTTGCGGGGACTTCCTGCATCCGGTGAAGGTGCTTTCCACAGCTGGCGGGGACACCCGCCCGCCGGAGGACCAGGGTGAACCGTATCCGGCGGTGCGGAAGGTGCGGTTCGGCTGCGGCAAATGCCAGGTGGGGGTACCCTGTGAGAGCCAGAATCCCACGGCAGGGGAGGCAGGGAAGTAAGCCGCAGGCCAGGTGAGGCGGATGCGCTAGGCTGGAGGCCCCTGTTTTGCGGGGAGGTTTCCCAGTTGCCCCCTATGCCCGCTGGCGCGTGCATCACCAACCATGAAAGCCCTCGGATTGCTCCGTACTTGCGCGCTCCCGCAATCCTACCTGTATTCGCAAAGCATAGACGGCCCGGCCTGCAAACAGCCCGTTCCGCCTATGCTTTGCGACCGGGCTTTCCCACAAAATATAGGGAGCAAAGCGGGAAGAAATCTTGCGCCTGTGCGCAAATTATGCTATATATTAGTTGGGTGGCAAAATAAATTCAGACAGGCTGTCCAAAGAGAAGAAGAGGGAGGGAGCAGCAATGTATTGTACAAAATGTGGAGCACAGATCTCCGATTCGGTGACGGTATGCCCGTATTGCGGACAGCCCACCGGCGTGCAGCCGGAGGGAAGCTATCAGCCCGGCGGCGGTGCGTACCAGCCCGGCGGTAACGGTGCGTATCAGGCAGGAGGCGGCTACCAGCAGGATAGCGGCGCATACCAGGCGGGAGGCGGCTATCAGCAGGGAGGCGGCTACCAGCAGGATAGCGGCGCATACCAGGCGGGAGGCGGCTACCAGCAGGATAGCGGCGCATACCAGGCGGGAGGCGGCTATCAGCAGGGTGGCAGCTACCAGCAGGACAATGGAGCATACCAGGCAGGAAGCGGCTATCAGCAGGGTGGTGGAGCGTACCAGCCCGGGGGAAGCTACCAGTCCGGCGGCGGTGCGTACCAGCCCGGAGGCAATACGGCCGGCGCCCAAAGTGCCGGAAACCGGAACCGCATTATTGGCATTGCGGCGGTGGCGGTGGTCATTGTGGTGGTTGCTTTCCTGCTCATCCGTCTGCTGCTGGGAGGCAGCGGATATGAGGACCCGGTGAGAAACGCCATTGAAGGCGTCCTGGATGGGGATGCCGGAAAGATTCTGGATGCCATGCCCGATGAAATGATTGAGATGGGTATGGAAGAATTGGACGTGGACAGCCGGAGAGAGCTGGAAGAAATGGTCGATGAAATGATGGTGCAGCCCATGCAGGAACAGCTGAACAGTGAGCTGGGAGATGACTGGGATTACAGCTATGAGATCGTAGATACCGAGGATTTCTCCCGGAGCGAGCTGCGGGATTTCAACGAGCAGATGGCGGATGCCGGATTTGACCTGGAGGCAGATGAAGGAAAGTTTGTAGAGGTGGAGCTTACCGTGGAGAGCGAAGAGGGCAGCGAGGATGATACCACGGAAGTACGGGTGGTGAAAATCGGCAGAAAGTGGTATCTGGCGGATTTCTTCTAAAAAACGGAAAGCGTAAAGAAAGCAGGGCTGAGGTTCAGTCCTGCTTCTTTCTGCCGTGTGCGCCGGGCGTGTTTGGGGCGGGCCCTCTCAGATCCGCTCCGCAATCTTGCTGACGGCCACAAAGATCTCCGAAATCTTAAACCAGGTGGGGTAATCGGTGGTGCCGGTGACCGGAAGCCCGAAGATGGATTGGAAGGTACGGACGGCGTTTTTGGTGGCCTCCCCGTAGATGCCGTCCACCGCAATACTGGGCAGGGCTGGGTAGGCGGTGCCGATGGTATTCAGCTGCTCCTGCAGCTGATAGACCTTGGGGCCGGAGGAGCCAATGTCCAGGTTGGTGCCGGGCCAGGAGTAGGGGATGCCGGAGATTTCCTCTGCTGTGTTGATGTAGATGGTACTGCCGTAATAATGGCGGAGAATCTCAATGGCGGACCGCCCCTGGTCACCCAGATCCTTGGAACCCCACTGGCTCAGCCAGCCAGGGCAGGTGACCCGCCGCCCGTCACAGTACTGGGTGAACAGCGGCTGCTTCACGTTGGGCCGGGATAGGTAGGCGGTGAAAATTTCATCCACCACCTGGTCAATGCTCTCAAAGGTGGTGCGGCCAAAGGACCATTTCTGGTCGTAGGCAGTGGAGCTGGTGATGGTGAAATCATAGCCCTTGTTCCGGTACCGGGGCATATAAGGTCATTCCGGGCTGACGCAGGAAGCCGTCCAGGTCAATTTTAAACCGGATTTTTACGGTTTCATTGGTAATTTCAATCCGTTCAATCAGCTTGTTGACCAGTACCCGTTTGGTGGGAGTATCCGCGCTTAAAAAGATTTCCTGCCAGGTGGGAATCTTCTGGCGGATGGCCTCCCAGTCCCCGGCGGAAACGGAAGCGTTTTTCCATTTGGTTTCCAGCTCCTGGATTTCTTTTTCCTGTTCCTGGGCTTTTTCCTTCTGCCGGTTGATATTCTGAACCAGGTCTTCCAGGGAAAGGGGATAGGTCCCGGTCATGGCATCGGGGATTTTGTCCTCCATCACCGCAATTTTCTCCCGGATGGTTTCCAGAGCCTGCCGGCTGCTTGCTATTTGTTGTTCCAGCTGCTTTTTGGCCTGGTTCTGGTTCTCCAGGATTTGGTCCAGGACGGTTTCATTTTCCTGTAATTTGCCCACATATTCGGCCAGGGCCCGGAATACAATGGGTTCCACCTGGTCGGCCCGAATCTGTTTCATGGGAGGATGGGGAACTCCCTGCCAGACGTTCTGGCACTTGTAGATTGGTTTTCTGGAACATTTCTTTTCCCCGGTTCCCTTAATGGTCCAATAGTCATATTTGCTTCCATTGGTCAGCTTCCGACCGCAGTAACCGCAGTGGGCCACGTCGATCAGGGCCAGCATTCCGTCATTCCGGGAGATCACCGGTGCATCGCTCGGCTCGGGTTTTTTCACATATTTTCCCCTGCGCTCTTCCCGTTTCCGCTGTACCTTTTCCCATAGCTCCCCGTCAATGACGGTGATTTCCTCGTTGGGCTTTTCAGCCAGAATCCACTCCTTGCTGTTTAAGCTGTGATAGGAACCGTTTCTTTTTTCCCTTCTTTTATAAGCCGTATACCCTGCGTAGATGGGATTGGTGAGAATACTGGTGATGGTTCCGCTTTTCCATACGTCATGGGGGGCCAGCTTACGGTACCGGCTGTCTGCGTTTAAGGTACTGGCAATTTTTCCGGAGCCAAATTCCTTGTGGAACGATAATTCATAAATGTACCGAACCACCTGTGCCTGTTCCGGTACGATCACCAGATGCTTTAAGGCCCGCTGGTGCTTGCTGAATTCTCCGGAAAACTCCAGACGATAGCCGTAGGGAGCTGTCCCGCCCATGAATTTTCCCTGCTGGACCAGCTTCTGGGCCGTGTCCTTGACCCGCATCCCCGTATCGGAACTGCTTTTCTGAGCCATGCCATAGCGCATGGTCAGCATCATCAGGGAGGTGACATCCTCATCACTTTTTGGCGTCAGCATCCCGTCCTTGACCGTGTAAAAATCCACGCCGGAAGCCTTTAAGGTCATGATATAGATGGGCACTTCCAGCATCCGGCGGCCTAACCGGTCATCCTTATAAGCGGCCAGAATATCATATTCCTTATTTTCCGCATCCCGCAGAGCTTCCTGTAAAACATCCCTCTCGGCCACAGAATTTTTATATCCGCTGTTGCTTCCTTCAAAATATTCTTTGGAATCCAACACCCAGTCCG
>CAJFTW010000156.1 GCA_904420025.1 Candidatus Pseudolachnospira avium | reverse complement strand
TCTTTCCGGCAGCCGCTTTCAGGAGGAACCGATATGGATGTAAAACAGCTGGAATACATGGTCAAAATCGCCGAGGAACAGAACATCAGCCGGGCAGCGGAGAAGCTGTTTATCACCCAGTCTGCCCTGAACCAGCAGCTTTTAAAGCTGGAACGGCAGCTGGGCACTCCCCTGTTCTTCCGCAGCCGCAGCCAATTCCGCCCCACCCCGGCAGGGGAAATTTACCTGGCCGGGGCCCGGGAGATGCTCCGGATCAAAAAAGATACCTACCGGCAGATCGGGGATCTGCTGGACGCCCGGTCCGGCCGCCTGGCGGTGGGCCTGCTGTCCGGCCGGGGCATGGACATGTTCACCTCCATCTACCCGGAGTTTCAGCGCCAGTACCCTCAGGTGGACGTGGAGCCGGTGGAGATGAGCGTACGGGAGCAGCAGGTACAGGTAGCCGCCGGCACCCTGGACATTGGCTTTGTCACGGTGGCGCCGTTCCAGAAGGATCAAAACCGCTATCAGCGGATCTGCGTGGAAGAAATCTTTCTGGCCCTGCCCCAGGAATCCCCCCTGGCGGAGCAGTACCGGCAGGACCGGCTCCAGGGGCAGAAGCCGGATTGGGGGCGGCTCCAGGAAATACCCTTTGTGACCATCAACCGGGAGTCCACCCTTCGGCCGCTCATTGATTCGGTACTGGAAAATGCGGAGGTTTCCCCCCGCATTCTCTTTGAGACCGGCAATTTCCACACCCTGGTGCGAATGGTCCAGGCCGGCCTCTGCGCCAGCTTTCTGCCCTGGCATTATCTCCGGCCGAACCCGGATGGCATTGCCATCTTCCCCCTGAGCCCCCGGCTCACCTGGGAAATCCACGCCATGACCCGGCAAAAAAGCTACCTAAGCCAGGCTGGCGCCTGCCTGATCCAGCTGGCGGCCCAGTTCTGGAGGGGGTGATCTTTACAGATCACAGTTGTTCACGGTCCGGGGGAAGGGAATCACGTCCCGGATGTTGCCCATGCCGGTGATATACATGATCAGCCGCTCAAAGCCCAGGCCAAAGCCGGCGTGGCGGGCGCTGCCGTACTTCCGCAGATCCAGGTAGAACTTGTAGTCCTCCTCCTTCAGGCCCAGCTCCTGCATCCGGGTCTGCAGCTTCCCATAGTCGTCCTCTCTCTGGCTGCCGCCGATGATCTCCCCACTGCCGGGGACCAGGCAGTCCATGGCCGCCACGGTCTTGCCGTCCGGGTTCTGCTTCATATAGAAGGCTTTGATCTCCTTGGGGTAATCGGTGACGAACACCGGCCGCTTGAAGATCTGCTCCGTCAGATACCGCTCGTGCTCCGTCTGCAGGTCGCAGCCCCAGGAAACCTTGTAGTCAAAGTGGTCGTTGTTCTTCTCCAGAAGCTCCACCGCCTCGGTGTAGGTCACATGGGCAAACTCAGACTCCACCACATGGTTCAGCCGCTCCAGCAGGCCCTTGTCCACAAACTGGTTGAAGAATCTCATCTCCTCCGGTGCCTGCTCCATCACATAGCGGATCACGTATTTCAGCATCCCCTCCGCCACCTGCATGTCGTCCTGCAGGTCCGCAAAGGCCATCTCCGGCTCAATCATCCAGAACTCCGCCGCGTGGCGGGTGGTGTTGGAATTCTCCGCCCGGAAGGTGGGGCCAAAGGTGTAGATGTTCCGGAAGGCCATGGCAAAGGTCTCCCCGTTCAGCTGGCCGCTGACGGTCAGGCTGGTCTGCTTGTTGAAGAAATCCTTGCTGAAGTCCACGGAGCCGTCCGGCAGCTTGGGCACATTCTCCAGATCCAGGGTGGTCACCTGGAACATTTCCCCGGCGCCCTCGCAGTCGCTGCCGGTGATCAGGGGCGTATGGACATAGATAAAGTTCCGCTCCTGGAAATACCGGTGGATGGCGTAGGCCGCCAGGGAGCGGACCCGGAACACGGCCTGGAAGGTGTTGGTCCGGGGGCGCAGGTGGGTGATGGTCCGCAGGAACTCCATGGAGTGGCGCTTGGGCTGCAGCGGGTAGTCCGGCGTGGAAGGGCCCTCCACGGTGATCTTCTCCGCTTGCAGCTCAAAGGGCTGCTTGGCCTGGGGGGTCAGGACCAGCTGACCCTCCGCAATCAGGGCCGCCCCCACGTTGAGCTTGGAGATCTCGCTGAAGTTCTCCATGGTGTCGTGGTAGACAATCTGCAGCGGCTCAAAAAAGCTGCCGTCGTTTACCACCAGGAAACCAAAGCTCTTGGAATCCCGCAGGTTCCGGACCCAGCCGCAGACCGTCACCTGTTTCCCCGCGTATTTTTCCGGCTCCCGGTGCAAATCCCGGATACTGATGCAATCCATTCTACTCTTCTCCTCTCTGAATATCGTTTTCCATCAAAGCGTAAATCTCCTCCCGCCCCTGCTTGGTCTCGGCGGAAAAAGGGATCACCGTCACCTCCGGCCCGGCCCCCAGGGCCTCCCGGATCAGCCGCAGCTGCTTTTGGGTCTGGCTGCGCTTGATCTTGTCCAGCTTGGTGGCAATGACCACCGGCTGCCAGCCATTGGCGCAGACCCACTGGTACATCTGCCGGTCGTTGGCTCCCGGCTCATGGCGGATGTCCACCAGCAGGAACACCTGGCGCAGCATCCGGGAACGGTGCAGGTATTTCTCAATCATCTTGCCCCATTTTTCCTTCTCCGATGCAGAAACCTTGGCGTAGCCGTAGCCCGGCAGATCCACCAGGTACAATTCCCCGTTGATGTTGTAAAAATTGATGGTCTGGGTCTTCCCCGGCTGGGCGGAGGTGCGGGCATAAGCCTTCCGGTTCATCAGCGCGTTGATCAGGGAAGACTTGCCTACGTTGGACTTGCCCGCAAAGGCGTACTCCGGCAGCGTGTTTTCCGGAAGCGTGCTGGTAACGCCGCAGACGGTCTCCAGGTTCACATTTTTAATAATCATACCAGTGCTCTCTCCAATACCTCCTCCATGGAGGAGACGTACACAATCTCCATGCCCCGGGTAATCTCCGCAGACAGCTCCTGGATGTCCGGCCGGTTCTTGGCCGGTACCAGCACCTGATGGATGCCGGCCATCTTGGCCGCCAGCAGCTTCTCCTTGAGGCCGCCCACCGGCAGCACCCGCCCCCGGAGGGTGATCTCCCCGGTCATGGCCAGATCCGCCTTCACCAGCTTTCCGGTGACCGCGGAGAGCACGGCGGTGGCCATGGTAATTCCGGCGGAGGGGCCATCCTTGGGCACTGCCCCCTCGGGGATGTGGATGTGAATATCGTGCTTCTCGAAATAATCGTCGTCCACGCCGTACTGCCGGCCCACGGAGCGGATGTAGCTGATGCCAGCCTGGGCCGACTCCTTCATCACATCACCCATCTGGCCGGTGAGCTGCAGCTTGCCCTCCCCGGGCATCTGGTTCACCTCCACCTGGAGGGTATCGCCGCCGACGCTGGTCCAGGCCAGCCCCCGGACGATTCCCACCTGGTCCTCCTCGTTAGCGGCGTCAAAGAGGATCTTCTCCTTGCCCAGGTACTTCTCCAGGTTGCCCTCCGTGATCCGCACCCGCTTTTTGCCCTCTTCCTGCCCCTCCAGCAGCTCCCGGGCTGCCTTCCGGCACAGGTCGCCGATCCGCCGCTCCAGGCTCCGGACCCCGGCCTCCCGGGTATAGTGGTGGATGATCTTTCGCAGGGCTTTGTCGCTGATGGAAAACTGCTCCGGCGTCAGCCCGTTCTTTTCCAACTCCTTGGCAATCAGATAGTCCTTTCCAATGTGGAACTTTTCGTTCTCCGTGTAGCTGGACACCTCAATGATGTCCATCCGGTCCAGCAGCGGCTGTGGCACCGTCTCCAGGGTGTTGGCGGTGGCAATGAACAGCACCTGGGACAGGTCCACCGGGATCTCCACGTAGTGGTCGTGGAATTTGCAGTTCTGCTCCGAGTCCAGCACCTCCAGCAGCGCCG
>CAJFTW010000155.1 GCA_904420025.1 Candidatus Pseudolachnospira avium | reverse complement strand
CTCAGTACTATGTGTTTTCTATCCCCATGACGTTTTTTATCAATCCGGACGGCACCTTGGAGGCTTATGCTAGGGGCGCTATGGATGAGGAGACGCTCCGGCAGGGAGTGGAAATGCTGGAGTAGAGGCACTCCCGCCATCTGCCGGGAGTCATCGCATTCCGGCCTGCCGGCCTGCATGCTCATTCTCCCTTGCCAGCCAAATGTCTGGACGCGTGTGCAAGCAAGCTTGCACACTCGTCCAGCCGCTTGGCTGGGCTTTCCCACTAAAAAGGCGGCGCTGGGAGAGCGCCGCCTAGAGGGGATGGTTAGAGAGCGAAGGGGAGTCTCGTGTGAGGTGCCACCCTCTCTTTTTTATTAGGAAAACGGAAGGAATGTTTCCTAACGAAAATAAGTATACGAAGATCTTGTGGGTAAATCTTGAAAAAAGTATGAAAAAACTGTGAAAAATAGAGAGAAGGTGCGGAATATGCGCGGAGATTGCCATATTCATGTGATTATGGACGGCGTGAACTACAGGAAGGCAGTAGAATTGCACCGGGAGCAGGTCCAGGATGCGCCCATCCGGCGGTGCCTGGCTGCCTACCAGGAACGGGGGATCACCTTCCTGCGGGAAGGCGGAGATGCCCGGCATGTCTCGGAGCGGGCGCGGGACTTGGCACCGGAGTACGGTTTGGACTACCGAACGCCACTGTTTGCCATCCACAAAAAGGGCCATTATGGCGGGATTGTTGGCTACGCCTTTGAAACCTGGGAGGAGTACCGGGCTTTGGTAGGACAGGTCCGGCAAAAGCGGGGGGATTTTGTGAAGATTATGACCAGTGGCCTCATCGACTTTACCCAGGTGGGAGCGTTGTCCGAGGAGGGGCTGGACCGGGAGGCCATCCGGGAAATGATCCATATTGCCCATGAGGAGGGCTTTGCGGTGATGTCCCACACCAATGGGGCGGAGAATGCCCTGGCGGCTATTGAGGCAGGGGTGGACTCCCTGGAGCACGGGGCTTTCCTCTCGGAGGAGTGTCTGGATGCGCTGGCGGAGTCCCGGACTGTCTGGGTCCCCACCCTTTCTCCCTGTCTAAATATGTTGGGGGCTGGAAGGTATGACGATGGCGTGCTGCGGGAGATTGGCCGCATTCACCAGGAGAATATCCGGAGAGCCGCCGGAAAAGGAGCATTGCTGGCGGTGGGAAGCGATGCCGGTGCCTGGCAGGTGCCCCATGGAACCGGTACGGAGACGGAGGAGCACTGGATGCGCCAGGCCCTTCCGGAAAGTGCGGTCCTAGAAAGAGGCATGGAGGAGATCCAACGCCGGTTCCGGTATCCAGAATAAGCATCGGGGGCTTTATGGTCCGGCCCGTTTTCTGTTATCCGGCAAAATCTTACAAGAACGTAAGATTTGAAAGGGAAAATGTAAGCCAAAGAAATGGCAGACATTTTCCTTTTTTGTTACGATATATGGCGAGGAAGCACCCTGCGGGTATACCTTTATGCCGTGAGAGGCACGGCAGACAGAAGAAACACCCTGCGGGTATACCTTTATGCCGTAAAAAACACGGCAAACAGAAGAAAGGATGGTAGGACGTATGAACGGAGAGAGACGGAATCACGGCTGTTTAGGGGCAGTGCTGGGCTGTATGGGGATCTTGGCTCTGCTGCTGTTCTGGCTGGGAAGGCCACCTAGACGGAATGGTTGAGAAAAATAGGGGATGTTTCGCGGAGCAGGCGTCCAGATGGATGCCTGCTTTTGGTTGGTATTTTTTCGTTGCTTATTTCACAAACCTGTGGTAAACTGATAAAGGTTTTCATTTGTCCGGACAGCGGCGCCGAAAAGGGGGAAAAAGGTGTATTTTCTGCCTTTGGGGCGGCCATCCGGGCTTTTCCAATATATATTTTTAGAAGGAGGAAATCAGGTGCAGAAAGAGGAGCAGAGCAAGCTGGAAGCGATTCTTGCGGAACACAATTATGATCCTTCTTCTGTGATCGCTATTATGCAGGCGATCCAGGGGGAGTATCGCTATCTTCCGGAGGAAATGCTCAGCTATGTTGCCAAAAGGCTGAAAGTCAGCGAAGCAAAGATTTACGGTGTAGCAACCTTCTACGAAAATTTTTCTCTGGAAGCCAAAGGGAAATATGTGATTAAAGTCTGCGACGGCACAGCCTGCCATGTGCGGAAGTCCGTCCCGATTCTGGAGGAGTTTCGGACACTGCTGAATGTTTCGGAGGGGAATCCGACTACCCCGGACATGCTGTTTACGGTGGAAACGGTATCCTGCCTGGGAGCCTGCGGGCTGGCACCGGTCTGTACGGTCAATGACCATGTACATCCGTCTATGACGCCGGAGAAGGTGCGGGAGCTGATTGCGGAACTGAAAGAGGAGGCGGCCCATGAAAATTAAGACACGTGCGGAGCTGGAAGCGGCCAGAAAATCCTATCAGGAGTCGTTGGCCAGTCAGAAAAAACAGATTCTGATCTGCGGAGGCACCGGCTGCGTGGCAGGTGGCTCTCTGAATATCTATAATCGCCTGCAGCAGCTGATGGAAGAGCGGAATATTCCATGTTCCGTCAAACTGGAAGAGGAACCCCATGAGACGGTGGGGCTGAAGAAAAGCGGCTGCCATGGTTTCTGTGAGATGGGACCGCTGCTGCGGATTGAGCCCATGGGGTGGCTGTATATTCACGTAAAGGTGGAGGACTGTGAGGAAATCTTGGAAAAAAGTATCCTCCAGGACCAGGTGATTGAGCGCCTGGTTTACCGGGATGCCGAAGGCGTTCCCTATGAGCGGCAGGAGGATATCCCTTTTTACAAGCAGCAGACCCGGGTGGCCCTGGAGCACTGCGGACATATCAATGCCGAGTCCATCAAGGAATACATAGCCACCGGCGGCTACACGGCTCTGGCCAAGGCCCTGTTTGATATGGAGCCTCAAGAGATTGTGGATGAAATTTCCGATTCTTGCCTCCGGGGCCGCGGCGGCGGCGGCTTTCCCACTGGCCGGAAATGGGCTCAGGTCCGCGCCCAGGAAGAACCGGTAAAGTATGTCGTCTGCAATGGCGATGAGGGCGATCCCGGAGCCTTTATGGATCGGAGCATGATGGAAGGGGATCCCCACCGGGTCATTGAGGGAATGATGATTGCGGCCATTGCCACTGGTTCCCATGAGGGCTATATTTACGTACGGGCCGAGTATCCTTTGGCAGTGGCACGCCTGTCCGAAGCGATCCGCCAGGCAGAAAAATACGGGATTCTGGGAGAAAATATCCTGGGATCTGGTTTTGATTTCCGGCTGCACATCAGCCAGGGGGCCGGTGCTTTTGTCTGCGGGGAGGGCAGCGCTCTGACTGCCTCCATTGAAGGCAATCGAGGTATGCCGCGGGTGAAACCGCCTCGGACGGCGGAAAAGGGGCTTTTCGGCAAGCCGACGGTGCTGAATAACGTGGAGACCTACTGCAATGTACCTTCGATCTTGGTTCGCGGCGCTTCCTGGTACAAGACGATCGGCCCGGAGAATAACCATGGCACCAAGGCCTTTGCCCTTACTGGAAATGTGAATAACACAGGGCTGATAGAGGTTCCTATGGGAACGACCCTGCGGGAGGTTATCTTTAATATCGGCGGTGGCGTCAAGGGCGGAGAATTTAAGGCTGTGCAGATTGGCGGTCCTTCCGGCGGCTGTCTCTGCCAGACGGCGGAGGAGGACCATTTGGACATGCACCTGGATTTTGACTCCCTGAAAAAAGTGGGAGCCATGATCGGCAGCGGCGGCCTGGTGGTGATGAATGATAAGAGCTGCATGGTGGAAGTGGCCCGGTTCTTCATGAACTTTACCCAGAATGAATCCTGCGGCAAGTGCATTCCCTGCCGGGAAGGGACTAAGCGGATGCTGGAGATCCTCAACAAGATTGTGGAAGGCAAAGGCAGCATGGAGGATCTGGAGCTTTTGGAAGAGCTGGCGGACACCATCTCCCAGACATCACTCTGCGGTTTGGGTAAATCTGCCCCCAACCCAGTGCTCAGCACTCTGAAATATTTCCGGGACGAGTACATTGCCCACGTGGTGGATAAAAAATGTCCGGCGGGGCAGTGCAAAGCGTTGCTTTCCTACCAGATTGACCCGGAACTGTGCCGGGGATGCAGCAAGTGCGCCAGACAATGTCCGGTGAACGCCATCAGCGGTGAGATCAAGAAGCCTTTTGTCATTGACAATGAGAAATGCATCAAATGTGGGGCCTGTATGGAAGGCTGCAAATTTGGCGCGGTAAAGCTGGGCTGAGCGGAAAGGACGGGAGACAATGGAAACGAAATATATGATCATTGACGGAAACCGCGTAGAGTTTACGAATGAGAAAACTATGCTGGCGGTGATCCTGAAGGCCGGTATCATCCTTCCCACTTTCTGCTACTATTCCGACCTGTCTGTGTACGGCGCCTGCCGGATGTGCGTAGTGGAAGACCAGTGGGGCGGCATTCTGGCGGCCTGCTCCACGCCGCCCAAGCATAAGGCGATTATCAATACCAACACGCCCAAGCTGCACAAGCACCGGAAGATGATTCTGGAGCTGCTGCTGGCATCCCATTGCCGGGATTGTACGATCTGTGAAAAGAACGGCCACTGCCGCCTGCAGATGCTGGCCCATCGTTTTGGCTTGACGGAGGTGCGTTTCCCCAATAACAACCCGCAGCGGGAGATTGACACTTCCTCCAAGTCCATTGTGCGGGATCCGGGCAAGTGTATCCTCTGCGGCGATTGTGTGCGGATGTGCAGCGAGATTCAGAATGTAGGTGTGATTGATTTTGCGCACCGGGGATCCCGCATGGAGATCTCCACAGCCTTCGGCAAGTCCATTGCGGACACCGATTGCGTCAACTGCGGCCAGTGTGCGGCGGTCTGCCCCACGGGCGCCATCACCGTCAAAAACGACCAGGCCGAGGTCTGGAAAGCTCTGTATGATCCCCACAAGCGGGTGATTGTGCAGATTGCCCCGGCCGTGCGGGTAGCTATCGGGGAAGAGTTTGGCTTTGAGCCGGGGGAAAACCTGTTGGGGAAAACCGTGGCAGCTCTGCGCCGGCTGGGTTTTGACCAGGTGTATGATACCTCTCTGGGGGCGGATCTGACCATCATGGAGGAGGCCCAGGAGCTGATGGAACGGCTGGAGGAGGGGGAGCATCCCTATCCGCTGTTTACCTCCTGCTGCCCTGCCTGGGTCCGCTATGCAGAGACCAAGCATCCGGAGCTGATGCCCTATCTGTCCACCTCCAAGTCACCGTTGGAAATGTTTGCGGCGGTGCTGCGGGCCTACTACCGGGAGCTGGATAAAAAAGAACATAAGGATACGGTGTCCGTGGCCATTATGCCTTGTACGGCCAAAAAATATGAGATCTCCCGGGAAGAGTTTAAGCACAACGGACGTCAGGATGTGGATTACGTTTTGACGACGGTGGAGCTGATTAACATGATTAAAGAGATTGGTATTCTCTTTGACCGGATTGAGGGAGAGGCCTGTGATATGCCTTTCGGCCTCCACTCCGGTGCCGGAGAAATTTTTGGCACCACCGGCGGTGTTACCGAGGCGGCCATTCGCCGGGTAGTGGCGGACAAGAGTCCCAAGTCCCTGAAGGATATTGAATTTATGGGCTTCCGGGGCATGGAGGGCGTAAAGCTCTGCGAGGTAGAAGTCAATGGCCGGCAGCTGCGGATCGGCGTGGTCAGTGGCTTGGGCAACGCGGAAAAGCTCATTGAAAGGATCGAGAGCGGAGAGGAACACTTTGATTTTGTGGAGGTCATGGCCTGTCCTGGCGGCTGCGTGTCTGGTGCGGGCCAGCCCTTCAGCCGGAAGCGGGAGAAGCGGATGCGCTCCGAAGGACTATACAAGGGGGACAAGGCCGCTCAGATCAAGAGCTGTGACGCGAACCCTCTGATTCTGGATCTGTACAACGATCTGCTGAAGAACCGGACCCATGAGCTGCTCCACGTTCATTATCCGCTGGCGGGCCCGGCGGAGGAAGAATAGCGTTCGGAATCCGAAAAAGAAAAGTG
>CAJFTW010000154.1 GCA_904420025.1 Candidatus Pseudolachnospira avium | reverse complement strand
GGGGAGAAAGATAATCCTCCTTAGCTCAGTCGGTAGAGCATGCGGCTGTTAACCGCAGTGTCGTTGGTTCGAGTCCAACAGGGGGAGCTCACTTGGCTCCGTGGTCAAGCGGTTAAGACATCGCCCTTTCACGGCGGTAACACGGGTTCGATTCCCGTCGGAGTCACTTGTGTTTATCCGGTAAGGGTGAGCATAGAATAGAATATGGCGACTTAGCCAAGCGGTAAGGCAAAGGTCTGCAACACCTCTATCGCCGGTTCGATTCCGGCAGTCGCCTCTTGAAAACTCTGGAACATTGGTTTCAGAGTTTTTTTTCATAATAGGAGGAAGGCTATGAATCTCAACTACCTGCGCTATTTCCAGGTTTTGGCAGAAATGCGGCATTACACCCGGGCAGCTAAATCGCTTCATATTACGCAGCCGGCACTGTCCAATGCCATCCACTCGCTGGAGACAGAGCTGGGTGTTCCTCTTTTTGTCCGGGACGGACGTTTTTTGAGCCTGAGCCTTTATGGACAGCTGCTGCTCCCCCATGTAACGCGAATTTTTGCGGAATTGGAGCAGGGGGTTTCCTCCATTGAAAAATGCCGGCTTCAAGAGAGCCGCACCGTGCGGGTTAGCTACATTGATCTCTTGGAGACCTGCCTGATTCCGGAGCTGACTCAAAGCCTCACCCGGGAAGAAGGAGCCCATTCTCTAAAACTGGAACTGTGCCATGCAACCACCGGGGCCGCCAAGGAGCGTTTGCGGCAGGGGACACTGGATTTTGCCTTCTGCCTGGGAGAGGAGGAAATGGATGGGCTGGAGTGGATGCCGGTCCAACGCATCCCCTTTGTGCTGATTACCCCGGAGGGCCATCCGCTGGGGCAGCGGGAGGCAGTTTCCTTGGAAGAGATTGCTGCGTATCCTTTTTTGTCCTACAGTGCGGAGAGCGGTATGCACCTCCGGCTTGAGCGGGGATGGAAGAATCAGGGGATTTCCCCGACTCGGGCGGGGGAAGGGTACAACGAGATGGATCTGATCGGTATGGTTTTACATGGAAAGGGGATTTCCCTGCTTCCGAACATTTCGTTGCTGGCGCTTTTTCCGGTATGTGTGGTGCCGGTTCAAGACCTGCCGGAAGCCTGTACGGTCTGCCTGGCGTGGAAAAGCGGCGGCAAAAGGGGAGAGGCAGCGGAGCACTTTCTCACTTTTTGCCGGAAGCACTATGGATCGGTCACGGAACAGGCATTTTCTCCTCTTATCAAATCTGAAGAAAGGTAAATTGGACAAAGCGCTCAGCGCCGTGCTATGCTTTTTCTATAAAACGATGGAGGAGGAACACTCAATATGAAGACTCGCGTAACGGATATTTTGGAAATCCAGTATCCCATTCTCCAGGGCGCCATGGCCTGGATTTCCGAGTGCCGCCTGGCAGCGGCGGTCTCCAATGCCGGCGGGGCGGGGATTATTGCCACTGGAGGCCGAAGCGGTGAGTGGACCCGGGAACAGATCCGGGAGGCCAAGCGGCTGACCAACCAGCCCTTTGGCGTGAACCTGGGCCTGGCCCTTCCCAAAGAGGAGCTGGAAGAGATTTTAAACGCAATTTGCCAAGAAAAGCCGGCTTTTGTGACAGTGGGGGCCGGAGACCCCATCCCCTTTATTGAGCGGTTCCACCAGGCGGGAATCAGGGTGGTGGGGATTATCCCCAATGCGCGGCTGGCCAGAAAGGTGGAGGCGGCGGGGATTGATCTGATTGTTCTGGAGGGAACCGAATCCGGCGGTAGGATAGGCCGTTTGACCACCATGGCTTTGCTGGAAAATGTGCCGCCGGAGGTGAAGGTTCCGCTGCTGGCTGCCGGCGGCATTGTGGATGGACGGGGCATGGCCGCCGCTATGCTCATGGGGGCCGAGGGAGTCCAGATGGGAACCCGTTTCCTGGTTAGCCAGGAATGCCAGGTGCATCCACAATATAAAGAAGAAATTTTGAAGGCCAGCGATGAACAGTCTGTCTCCATCGGCCTTTCCCGGAACAAGGGGCTCCGGGGACTGCGCAGCCCGTTTACCGATTTGTACACAGAGAGGGAGAACCGTGGCGTCAGCACCGAGGAGCTGAGCCGGATGGTAGCCGGGGCGTCCCGCCGGGTGGCGGAGGAAGGCCTGGGACCGGATGGGATGAACGGCTTGATCCAATGCGGCCAGGCATTGAACCCGGTGCAGGATGTGCTTAGTGTCCGGGAGATTGTGGAAAACACCGTGGCGGAAGCCAGCGAGCTGTTGAAAAATGCCTGGAAGCTGGTGCGGGATTAGCGAACAACGGGAACAGAGAAAATGAAAACAAAAAAACACGGGGTGGAGAGTGTTTTCTCTATCCCGTGTTTTTCGCCTACCTTACGGTGGAAATTCTTACAGCCGGGCTACACCGGATTTCCGGGCAGCCTCCGCCACCGCCTTGGCTACAGCGGGGCCCACCCGTTTGTCAAAGGCCTGGGGAATAATGTAGTCCTCGGACAGCTCCTCATCGGAGATCAGGCCGGCCAGGGCATCGGCAGCGGCAATCTTCATCTCCTCGTTGATATCCCTGGCTCGCACATCAAAAGTGCCGCGGAAGACACCAGGGAAAGCCAGTACGTTGTTGATCTGGTTGGGGAAGTCACTGCGGCCGGTGGCAATAACCCGGGCGCCGCCTGCCTTAGCCTCATCCGGGAAGATTTCCGGCGTAGGGTTGGCGCAGGCAAAGACAATGGCGTCTTTATTCATACTCTCCACCATCTCCTTGGTGACGGTTCCGGGGGCGGAAACGCCGATGAATACATCCGCACCCTTTAAGGCATCGGCCAGGGAACCGGCCTGCTTCTCCTGGTTGGTTACCTGTGCCATCTCCTCCTTAATCCAGTTGAGGCCCGGGCGTCCGGCATAAATGGTGCCTTGGCGGTCGCACATTACCACATTCTTGTAACCGGAGGACAGCAGCAGCTTCACAATGGATACCGCTGCAGCGCCGGCGCCGGAGGTGATAATCTTCACATCCTCTTTCTTCTTGCCTACCACCTTCAGCGCATTGGTCAGGCCGGCCAGGGTGATGATGGCCGTGCCGTGCTGATCATCGTGGAAGATGGGAATATCGCATTTTTCCTTGAGTTTCCGTTCAATCTCAAAGCAGCGGGGAGCCGCAATGTCCTCCAGGTTGATGCCGCCGAAGGAACCGGAGATGTTGTATACGGTCTGGACAAATTCGTCTACATCCCGGGCTTTCACGCAGAGAGGGAAGGCATCCACTCCGCCGAAGGTTTTGAACAGCACACATTTGCCTTCCATCACCGGCATACCGGCTTCAGGGCCAATATCGCCCAGGCCCAGAACGGCGGAACCGTCGGTGATCACAGCGCACAGGTTCCAGCGGCGGGTCAGCTCGTAGCTCTTTTCCGGGTCTTTTTGTACGGCCAGGCAAGGCTCAGCTACGCCGGGGGTGTAGGCCAGGGAGAGGCTCTCCTTGTCGTTGGCCGGAACCGTGGCAATCACTTCAATTTTGCCTTTCCACTCTTGGTGGAGGCGGAGACTTTCTTTGGCATAATCCATTTCTTTTACCTCGTTTTCACGCCGCGTCCAGAGTAGGCGGACTGCCGGCTGGTTTGTTTTATGCGGGGTTGAATCCGCAGCGGAGTTGTCCCGCACAGATATAGTATAGCATAGTTCCCTTATGATTCAAAGGGAAAATGATACGGAAGGTGATGCTGGTCCCGCAGGGCAATCAGCTCTTTCTGGACAGAGGCATTGACGGGAACGCCTTTGTCCTTCCGCTCCATCCACGTTTGGTATTCTTTCTCTCCGGCGGTGTAAATCCGGCTGGCTCCCGGCGCTTTCCGGGAAGCACGCAGCGCCCGGCAGATTTCCCCGGCAGTTTTGCGGAAGACATCCCGCCCCATGAAGGCGTCCGGGTCGGCCACAAAGAAAAAGTGTCCCAGGTGATACATCTGCGGCTGGCGGTTTTCCCCCACGCCGGAAAGGGCTTTCATAAACTGGCCGCCGGTGAAGGCCGCGGAGAGGATTTCTACCACAGCTGAGTAGCCATAGCCTTTGTAGCCGGCGGTCTCCTCCCCAATCCCTCCCAGTGGGGTCAGTGCCGCGGTGCCATCCACCAGCGCTTTCAGAATCTGCGGGCTGTCCGTCAGGGTACCTCCCTCCTGGGTGATGACCATGCCGGCCGGTGTATCTTTTCCGTTGCGGGCGTAATACTCAATTTTCCCCCGCTGGATGGTGGAGGTGGCACAGTCCAGACAGAAAGGAAAATCCTCATCGGTGGGGAGAGAGAAGGTCAGGGGGTTGGTGCCCAGCATGTTTTCCACGCCAAAGGTGGGAGCCACAGAGGGACGGGCGTTGGTACCGCTGATGCCCACCATGCCGGCCTTGGCAGCCATGTCGGTCCAGTAGCCGGCAATGCCGTAATGGGTGGAGTTGCGGATGGCCCCGCCGGCCATGCCGTATTTTTCTGCCTTCTCTATGAGCATTTCCATCATCCGATGGCTGGCCACCATGCCCATACCATTGTGGGCGTCCATGACCACCGTTGTGGGAGTTTCCCTTAAAATCTCAATTTGGGTTACCGGCAGCAGTGTCCCGTTGACAAACCGGTCAATATAGATGGGCTTGAACCGGTTGCAGCCGTGGCTCTCAATGCCGCGCCGGTCTGCCTCCAGCAGCACATCCGCGCAGATGGCGGCATCCTCCCGGGGAACGCCGTAAGCCTCAAAGACATCCATCATAAAAGCATTCATCAGATCCCAGGGAACGTAGGGACGGTTTTCCATAACAGATCCTCCTTGCATAAAGATAGTTGACCATGAACAAGTGATACCGGATCAACCGGTTTAAACGGCGCAGCCTGCCAGCAACGCCGGGAGACGCTACTCTGCCCAGGCTTTCGCCCGCTCTACTGCCTTCCGCCATCCGCCCAGCAGCGTTTGGCACCGCTCCTCCGAAAAATGCGGTTCATACCGGCGATCCAGCTGCCAGCTGGCACGGATTTCCTCTTGGCTTCTCCAAAGGCCGGTGGAAAGGCCCGCCAGGTAGGCGGCTCCCAGGGCGGTGGTTTCCCGGATCACCGGACGGCAAAGGCTGCGGTGGATCAGATCCGACTGGAACTGCATCAGAAAGTTGTTGGCGGAGGCGCCGCCGTCCACCCGAAGCTCCCGCAGGGGCAGGCCAGTGTCTTCCTCCATGGCATGGAGTACATCCGCCGTCTGGTAGGCAATGGATTCCAGAGAAGCCCGGATAATGTGATTGCGGCCCGCCCCACGGGTCAGCCCCAGAATGGCGCCCCGGGCGTACATATCCCAATGAGGGGCGCCCAGGCCGGTAAAGGCAGGAACCACATAGACACCGGCACTGTCCGGCACCTTTTGGGCAAAATATTCGGAATCCGAAGCCTCCGCAATCAGATGCAGCTCATCTCGGAGCCACTGGACCACGGCCCCTCCCACGAACACGCTGCCCTCCAGGGCATACTGGACTTCGGTTTCCAGGCCAATGGCAATAGTAGTTACCAGGCCATGGCGGCTGGCAATGCGGCGAGAGCCGGTATTCATAAGCAGAAAGCAGCCGGTACCGTAGGTATTTTTGGCCTCCCCTGCCTCAAAACAGGCCTGGCCGAACAGGGCGGCCTGCTGGTCCCCGGCCATGCCGGCCAGCGGAACCTCCGTGCCGCTGATATTGACGAAACCATAGACCTGGCTGGAGGGGCGCACCTCCGGCAGCATAGCCATGGGAATGTTCAGATGCCGGCAAATGGCTTCATCCCAGCGAAGGGTGCCAATATCAAACAGCATGGTGCGGCTGGCGTTGGTGTAGTCTGTGACATGCACCTTGCCTCCGGTGAGCTTCCAGACCAGCCAAGTGTCTACGGTGCCGAACAGCAGGTCTCCCGCCTCCGCCCGCTGCTGGGCGCCGGGGACATGGTCCAAAATCCAGCGGATTTTGCTGGCGGAAAAATAGGCGTCAATCAAAAGACCGGTTTTTTCCTGCACATAGGCGGAAAAGGCGGTGTCCTGCTTCAGCTTTTCACAGTAGTCCGCGGTGCGCCGGCACTGCCAGACAATGGCATTGTAGATGGGGCGGCCGGTGTGCCGATCCCAGACAATGGTGGTTTCCCTCTGATTGGTGATGCCGATTCCCGCCACTTCCCGGGCATCCACTCCGCTCTGGGCCAGCACTTCCATGAGCACCCCGTACTGGCTGGAGTAGATTTCCATGGGATCGTGTTCCACCCAGCCGGGCTGGGGGTAAATCTGCTGAAATTCTTTCTGGGAAACTCCCAGAATATTTTGCTGTCGGTCAAACAGAATGCAGCGGCTGCTGGTAGTCCCCTGGTCCAGCGCTAAGACATAGTTTTTCATTGGCTCCCCTCCTACATCTTCCATACATCCCGGCAGGTGGTGGATACAGCCACAGCTCCGGCGTCAATGGCTTGTAAAACCTCCTGCTTGTATTGGATCAGGCCGCCGGCAATCAGCGGCACGGATATTTTGGCGGTGATCTCCCGGATAATGCGGGGCATGATGCCGGGCAGGATCTCCACAAAGTCCGGATGGCCGGCTTCCAGCTGGGAGCCCAGGCTTTCCAGGGAAAGGGAGTCCAGAATAAAGGCACGCTGTACGGTCAGCAGCCCCAGCTGCCGGCCTCGGCGGATTTGGACAGCCCGGGTAGAGATGATGCCGTCCGGCCGGCACAGTTTGACCAGGCCGTCCACCGCAATCTCCCGGCTGCTGAAGCCCTCAATCAGATCCATGTGGACAATAGCAAGCTTTTTCTGCCTTCGCACCTTTTGAACCAGATCCTCAATGGTGACCAGGTTTCCGTACAACAAGAAGATGATCGAACATTCGGAGCGCAGCGCCTCCTCCAGATCGGAATCGTTTTTGACCGCTGCAATGATCGGGCAGTCCAGCAGGATTTCTTTTGCCGTAGCCATAAGCGCCCTCCTTGTAAAAAATAGCAAAAGAGCAGAACGGTCAGGTGCGTTCTGCTCTTTCTCTTTATCAATATATCAGAAAACAATAGGGGTGTCAAGAAATAAATAAAAATTATAAGACCATACTTGGCGGCTATTTATAGCGCTATTTGGTTGATTTCACCAGCTTTTTCCGCTAAAATAAAAAGAGATGATCATTTTTTAGGGATGTGAAGGATCAGATGAAGAAAAAGTGGGTGAATTTTTGGGGGACCATCCCCCTGATCTGGCCGTACCTGCTGGTATTGCTTCTGATACTGGGATTGTGCGCGGCGGGGGTCTTTGCCTTCCGCCATCTCAACCGGAGCCGCGCGGAAGAGCGGGCGCGGGAACGTTTTGCCCTTCTGTCGGATCAGACCGTAGAGCGCATAGCTACCTACCGGGATTCCTGCGATGTGCTGGCGGCCAACACAGGCGTTCTCTCCTTTGCCGAAGGGGCATACGCGGATGAGAACGCATGGCAGCTGGCGGTGGCCTCTATCCGGGAGGATATGGAAAACGTGATCAGCCTGACAGACCTGCCGGTTTCCGACCTGTCCGTGTTTTATCCGCAGCTTCCGGCCATCGTCTCCCTCAACGGGTTTTTCCAGGGAACCCAGCAGTGCCACGAGCGGCTGCGGGAACAGTCCGAAGGGGTTTTATCCCCCCAGGTGCTGTCTGATATGAGGGAAAATACGGCCTGGGGCGTTTACTACGCTTCCGGCCGGGCCTGGCTGGTGCGTCAGATTCTGGAGGAAGAAGGAGCGCCGGCGTATTTGATCCTGGAGTATCCGCTGACGCGGCTGGTGCCCATGGCGTTGGAGGAAGGAATCGTTTTGGTGGAGAGCGGAGAGGAACTGCTCTATGCCAGCCGGGAAGGGATCACACCGGAGCAGTATGCTCTTCTGCGGCAGGCGGTGCAGAATACCCATCAATTTACCTGGGATCGGCAGGACTATGTGGCGTACCGCTGTATTGTCTCCAAAATGGATCTGCAGATCACCATCGGCGTCTCCGTGGATCAGATGCTTCAGAGTACCCACTCCTTCCAGGGCATCCTGGTGGGGCTGGGGGCAGTGGGCCTGGTGGGGATGGTGCTGATCTATCTGGTCATGTACCGGCGGGTGATTCTGCCGTACCGCTATCTGGCAGAGGCCACCGGGGAGCCGGAGGGGATTGGGCTCCGGCGGAACGTCCTGCACACGGCCCGGTCCAATCTGCTGTCCCTGCAGAGCCAGCAGAAGGCGGCGGAGGAGGAACGGCAGCTGCTGATTCCTCTGGGAGTGGGGGATCTGCTGCAGCAGGTGCGGGTTTCCCTTCCGGGAAAAAGCGGGGAAATCTCCTCCCGGTGCCTGTCCCTGGCGGGCATCCGGCCGGGGCAGCGGTATATGGTGACGGCTGTTTTTTCCATGGATGGCCTGCGGGAAAACGGTTACCCGGAGGAACCGCTCCGGGAGTCCTTTTCTCCCGGGAAGGTCCAGGAGCTGCTGGAGGAACAGCTGCTCTCCAGCCGGGTCGGCGTGGCGGCGGCGGTGGAAAACTATTATATGGTGATTGCCACCTGCACAGAGGAAGATACGCCGGAAAGCCTGGAGGGGCTGTGTCAACAGCTGGCCGGGTACTGCCGGGAACAGCTGCGCCGGGATGTGGCCATGACCTCGCCGCGGCTCGGAAGCTCTCCGGAGGAGCTGCGCCACCTGGTGCGGCAGACCATGAACGAGGTGCGCTATCTCTGTTTTTGGCATAACAGCCAGCAGGAACCTTCCGCGGACGGGGAGCCCCAGGGCCTGATCTCGTTCCTGAAGGCCATGCGGAATCTGATCAACCGCCTGGACCAGCAGGATTATACCGGAGCCAGGGAGGTATTCGCACGGATTATGGAAAAAAATCTTCCCAAAAGCGCGGAAAAATTTCCCATCACCCGGTATCGGATCTACGGGATGATGGAAATGCTGTTTGCCGCCGTTTCCGAACAGGAAGCGGTAGATGAGAACGCGCTCCAGAAGATGGACTATGAAAAGCGGCTGTTGGGGATTGACAATCTGGAGCAGTTCCGCCAGGTGGCGGAAACCATTTTTCAAGAGCTGATACAGCTGCAGCAGCAGTGCGCCCTCAAAGAGAATACGGAGAATAAGGTTAACCGGATGGACGAGATCAAAGCGTATATTGATGCCCATTACATGGAAAACAGCCTGACAGCTACATCCCTGTCGGAGCAATTCCATCTGAGCGGACCGTATCTGTCCCGGGAGTTCAAGAAAGTGGTTGGCTGCAACATGCTGGAATATATCCAGCGGCTGCGTGTGGAAAAAGCCAAACAGCTCCTGGAGGAGTGCAGCGTAAAGGAAACCGCGCTGCGGTCCGGATTTTGGGATACCCAGAGCCTGGTGCGGGTGTTCAAAAAGTATGAGGGCGTTACACCGGGGGAATATAAAAAAGGCCTGGAAAATCGCTGAAAGGCGGAAACGGGCAGGATCAATTTTTACAGCAAAAACCGTGCCAGAGAAAAGACTCCGGCACGGTTTTTCTGCTTCCGGAGGGCGCGCGAAGGCCGGAAAAGCGCCGTATTTGGGGGATTGATAAAAAAATAGGATTAAAATTTAACCTTATTTCCCGCAGATATTATTTTTTGACCCGTTTTTTTGCCGGTAAAAAAAGAAAACAGGAAACAAGATCCGAGTCTTGTCTGAAAAAAACTGGGCAAGTATCCTAAAGGTACAGTCGTTGGACACAGCAAGGGAACGTTGTCCAAAAAGAAAAAGGAGGAGAAGACATGAAAAAAACAACCCGCTTTTTATCCTGGATGCTTTCCGCAGCCATGGCGGCAACCCTTCTGGCCGGATGCGGCGGAGGCGGCGGTGAGACCGGGGACGCCGGTACGGGCGCTTCCGAATCCTTCCTGGCGGAGCAGGAAGGCGTTATTGAAGGCGAGGCCATGACGGGCATGGCGGACAAGGTGGTGGTGCAGTCCGGTTCATCTAGTGAGGATCCCAGTCCTTTTGCCCCTTCGGTAGGCGGTATAATCAAAAATTTCCTATATGGAAAATTGATTGATCGCAACTATTATGGTGCGTTACTGGAAGACTGCTCCATGTGGCTGGCCAAGAGCGTGACCAAGGTAGATGATTATACCTATGATATTGAGCTGTATGACTACATTACGGACAGCCAGGGGAACAACATTAACGCGGACGATGTGATTTTCAGCTACAAGATGAGCTATGAGGAAGGAAACTTCCTCCGGATCGGCTCCTCCATGAAATCCCTGGACAAAACCGGCGAGTACAGCCTGCGGATGACCCTCAACACCAACGCGCCGGGCGTGGCCGAGGATCTGATGTCCAATGTGCAGCTGGACATTGTGGACCAGCAGTGGTATGAGAATGCTACGGAGGAGGAAAGACGGAAAAATCCTGCTACTACCGGACCGTACCGCATTGTCAGCGAGGTGGCCGGATCTTCCACAGTTATAGAGGCGGTGGAGAATTACTGGCAGACAGACAAGTCTCTCAATCCGCCGGCGGCTTCTCAGAATGTGAAGACCATTGAGTTTAAGGTGATCACAGAGCCGGCTATGAGTGCCATTGCTCTGGAAAACCATGAGGTAGACTCCATCTTCTTTAATGATGCCACGACCCTTTCCTATTTCTTTGAAAACGGTGCGCCCAAGGAAGGCTATAATGTGAATCTGGGCAATGGTACCTTTACCATGGATGTGTTTTTGAACATGTCGGAGGGTTCCGTGTTTGCTGACAATCTGGCGCTTCGCCAGGCGGTGCTGTATGCGTTGAGCGCGGAGGATGTCCTGTTTGCTACCGGCAACAACGAGTATACTTCTTTTGTCCCCTTGACGCTGGGAACCGATGCCATGAACGGGTATCAGGAACAGTGGGATCAGGAAGATTACTATGGCTATGACCCGGATAAGGCCACGCAGCTTTTAGAGGAAGCCGGATATGCCCCGGGAGAGCTTACTCTGACCTTCATGTCCTCGGCGGGCCAGCTGAATGACAGCGGCCGCTCGGTGATCGTCAGCAACCTGGAGGAGATTGGGATCAACGTGGAACTGCTGACGGTGGACACGGCTCTGTTTAACACATATAAGTATGACGCTACCCAGTGGGATTTTATGATCGACTTTAAAGGGGCCGGTACAGGCCATATCACCGGAATCTGGGATTCCTGCTTTAACCCCTCCGGCTTTACAGATGGAACCTCCGTATGCCTGAACCGGGACGATGAACTGGTGAATCTGCTGAATGCGGTGAACAATGATCCCAGCGATGAAAATATTAATGCTTTTCACTACTACCTGAAAGATCAGGCTTACTGCAAAGGCATGTATGCCAACCGCAGCATCATCGCTTCCACAGATGGCATTTTGGAGATTGCCACAGATGCCCTGGGCAACCCTAGGCCCAATGCGTATGTCTTTGCGGCGGATTATCAGTCCGGACAGTAAATTCGTTTAAAAGAAACCGGAAAGGAGGGGCACGGGATTGCTGTCCAAAAAGCGCTTCCCGTGCCCTTTTGTTAGTTCAGAGGAGAAGGTGAAAAGCGAATGATTCGATATGTAGGAAAAAGACTGCTGCAGATGATCCCCATTCTGCTGGTGGTAGCTATTCTGATTTTCACATTGATGCAGTTTGTTCCCGGAGACCCGGTGCAGATCATCCTGGGGGAAGACGCGACACCGGTGCAGGTGGAGCAGGTACGGGAAGACCTGGGGCTGAATGAGCCGTTTTTTGTGCAGCTGCTTAATTTCCTGAAAGATCTGCTGCATCTGGATTTTGGAGAATCGTATCTCTCCGGCCTGCCTGTGCGCAGTGAGTTGGCTATGCGGTTTCCCAATACATTGATTTTGGCTATCTGTTGTATTATTTTTACAGTGGTCATTGGAATCCCCATTGGTGTTCAGTGTGCCTTAAAGGCTGACAAGCTGATCGACCGGATCTGGCTGTTTTTTACACTGCTGTGCAGTTCTATGCCTGGCTTCTGGCTGGCTCTGTTGCTGGTACTGCTGTTTTCCGTGGAGTTGAACCTGCTTCCGTCCAACGGGATCGGAGGACCGGAATATTTTATTCTGCCGGTGCTTGCCAACTCGATCGGTTCTCTGGCCAGCATTGCCCGTCATACCCGCTCCAGCATGCTGGAGGTGATCCGGGCGGACTATATTTCCACGGCCAAATCCAAGGGTATCAGCCGAAAAAGGGTCATCTGGCGACATGCGTTACCAAACGCTCTGATTCCTGTGATTACAACGGTAAGCTCCAGCTTTGGCATGATGCTGGGCGGAGCGACCATCATTGAATCCGTCTTTTCTATTCCGGGAATCGGTATGTTTATGATGAGCGGTATCAATAACCGTGATTACCCGGTTGTACGCGGCTGTATCATCTATATTGCCTTTGCGTTTTCCATTATGATGCTGATTACGGATTTGATCTACGCTTTTGTGGATCCGCGGATCAAAGCACAGTATGTCCGCTCCAAGAGTAAAGATACCAAATCCCATGAGTCGAAAACCTGAGGAGGATATAGGAATGCTGAATAAAAAGAAAATGAACGGAAGTGAAGTCATCAAAAAGACCGAGGTGCCGGGTTCGCTTCCGTATGTATGGAAAAAAATCCGGAAGCGGCCTCTGGCTATGGCTGGGCTGATTTTTGTGGTGGGTCTGCTGATTCTTTCTTTTATTTCTCCGTGGATCTGCGCCCATAGTTACAAGGCTATTTCCATGCGGGAAGCCTTTGCGCTCCCGTCTGGGAACCATCCTTTCGGATGTGATGAACTAGGGCGGGATATTCTGTCCCGTGTGCTGTACGGAGCCAAATATACCATGAGCGTGGGTGTATTTTCCACTCTGATCTCCTGTGTATTCGGAGTGATACTGGGTGCTATTTCCGGTTATTTTGGCGGGAAAGTGGATAATTTTATTATGCGCTGCCTGGATATCTTTCAGGCTTTCCCCGGTATTCTGCTGGCGATCGCGTTGTCTACCGCTTTGGGGCCGGGATTTGAAAAGGTGATCATTGCCATGGGAATCGCGTTTATTCCGATTTTTGCCAGAATGATGCGTGCCAAGATCTTGTCCATCCGCGGCGCGGAGTATGTGGAAGCGGCGACCGCTATGAACTGCTCCACCTTCCGGATCGTGGTCCGGCATATCATCCCTAATGCCCTTTCTCCTCTGATTGTGCAGGTGGCCATGAGTATTGCCAACTCCGGTCTGGCAGCCTCCTCCCTGAGTTTCCTGGGCTTTGGCGTGGATGCGACCACACCGGAATGGGGGGCTATGCTTTCCACCGGCAGAGCCTTTTTGAGGACTTACCCGCATCTGTGCATCTTTCCGGGATTGTTTATCATGGCATCTGTGCTGAGCTTTAATCTGGTGGGAGATGCCATTCGGGACGCGTTGGATCCCAAGCTGAAAGATTGATAGGAGGGGAAAAGCATGAACGAGGAAAGAAACAATGGCCAGACGCTCTTATCGGTCCGGGATCTGCATGTCCATTATTCATCCGGAGGAGAGATGGTAAAAGCGGTGAATGGCGTTTCCTTTGATCTGGAGCAGGGGAAATCCCTGGGGCTGGTGGGGGAGACCGGCGCGGGCAAAACAACCATTGCCAAGGCTATCCTGCAGATTTTGCCGGATCATTCCACCAAACTGGTGGAGGGGGAGATCTCCTTTAAGGGACGGGATATTTTAAAAATTTCCGAACAGGAAATGCAGGCTGTCCGGGGAAAAGAGATATCCATGGTGTTCCAGGACCCTATGACAGCCCTCAACCCGGTTATGACTGTGGGAGATCAGATTTCGGAGGGAATCTGGCGACATCAGAAAGTGAGCAAAGCGGCAGCCAGACAGGAAGCCATCAAGATGCTGGAGACGGTGGGCATCTCCCGGGACCGGATCGACGAGTATCCGCACCAGTTTTCCGGCGGTATGAAACAGCGGGTGGTGATTGCCATTGCCCTGGCCTGCAGCCCGGAACTTTTGATTGCGGATGAGCCCACTACGGCGCTGGATGTGACCATTCAGGCCCAGGTGCTGGACCTGATTAAGGAATTAAAGAAAAAGCACGGGACTTCGCTGATTCTGATCACTCATGACCTGGGCGTGGTAGCGGACACCTGTGACCGGGTGGCGGTGATCTACGCCGGCGAGGTGGTGGAGATCGGCTCTCTGGAAGAAGTATTCGACCATCCGACCCATCCGTATACCATCGGACTTTTTGGCGCCATCCCGGATATGTATAAGGATGTGAACCGGCTTTCTCCCATTGCGGGACTGCCGCCCAACCCGGCCGCGCTGCCGGAGGGATGTTACTTTGCGCCCCGGTGCCCGCATGCCACCGAGCGCTGCCGCAGCGTACACAGTGGTCTGGAACGGATCACCGGAACCCATTTTGTCCGCTGCATCAAAAACCAACAGGAGGGATAAGTCATGGCCTTTCTTGAAATTGAACATCTGAAAAAATATTTTCCTTCCCCCCGGGGGATGGTTCATGCGGTGGATGATGTGTCCTTCTCCATTGAAAAGGGTAAGACCCTGGGGCTGGTGGGGGAATCCGGCTGCGGCAAATCCACCCTGGGGCGCACCATCATCCATCTGCTGGACAGTACCGACGGCGTGATCCGCTTTGAGGGGGAGGATGTGACGCATCCCAACAAGCAGAAGCTGCGGAAGCTCCGGGAGAACATGCAGATTATCTTCCAGGATCCGTATTCTTCCCTGAATCCCCGGCTGACGATCCAGGAGACGATTCTGGAACCGCTGAAGCTGTCCAAACGGTTTGACAAGGATTCTCTGGAGAAAGAGGCGGACCGGCTGATGGAGATGGCGGGCATTGAAAAGCGTTTCCGCCTGTCCTACCCCCATGAGCTGGACGGCGGACGCCGGCAGCGGGTGTGCATTGCCCGGGCTCTGGCGCTGATGCCTAAGTTTGTGGTGTGCGATGAGCCGGTTTCCGCCCTGGACGTTTCCATTCAGGCCCAGATCTTAAATCTGCTGATGGATCTGCAGGATGAGTACGGCCTGACCTACCTGTTTGTGACTCATGATCTCTCGGTGGTGCGGCACATTTCCACGGATATCTGTGTGATGTACCTGGGCCAGATGGTGGAGACCTGTCCCACCAAGGAGCTGTTTGCCCATCCCTACCATCCGTACACCCAGGCGCTTCTCTCCGCCATTCTGACCGTGGATATTCATAAGAAAAAGGAGCGGATGCTGCTGAAGGGAGAAATCAACTCCCCCATCAATCCGAAACCGGGCTGCCGTTTTGCGCCCCGGTGTCCGTATGCCACGGAGGAGTGCCACCAGGAGATCCCTCTCCATGAGGTGGAACCCGGCCATTTTGTGGCCTGCTGCCATGTGAAGGAGATTAACCAGCTGTAGAGGAAAAGTCCGGAGGTTGCCAATGGCAAAATTTACGTGCAATGTTATTTCCTATATTTTAAGGCGGGCGGTGGATATTACGGTGATTGTTCCCACGCCTACCATACCGGAAGCAAACCGGCGGGCAAAAGCGGAAGAACCCTGTACGCATACGCCCAAAGAGAAGTACCCGGTGCTGTATCTGCTGCATGGCATGGGCAACAACCATGCTACCTGGACCGGCTACAGCAATGTGGAGCTGTACGCGGAGGAGCAGCGGATTGCGGTGGTCAATTTTTCCGCGGAAAACAAGGGGTATGTCACGTCCGGTAAAGATGATTTTTTCCGCTTTGTTTCGGAAGAACTGCCGGATTTTGTCTGTGGTATATTCCCGGTCTCCGAACGGCCGGAAGATACCTATATCGCCGGGCTTTCTATGGGCGGCCTGGGAACCCTGATCCACGGTCTGAATTTTCCGGAGCGGTTTGCGGCTATGGGCGCCTTTTCTTCCGGTTTTACGCTCCCAACGGAGGCAACACTGAAAAATCCCGGAAGCATGCGGGACATGGAATATACCATAGAAACGCTGCATGGAAACCCGGAAGTAGATCCTCGTTTTGACCCTTATACACTGGCGTCCAACCTTGCGAAAGGGCAACGGATTTTCCCGAAAATTTATATGGCCTGCGGGCAAGAGGACATCCTGTACCGGGCCAGTAAGGCCTTTGCGGAGTATCTCCGCTCTTTGGGGGCAGACGTAACCTGGGATGAGCTGCCGGAATACGGCCATGAGTGGCGGTTCTGGGATATCCAGGTGGAAAAATTCCTCAACTGGATTCCCCGGACGGACTACTACGCCAAGCTGGGCAGGCGCCGGGTTTAAACGGCACCGATCACGGTTTTAAAGGAGTGATATCAATGGCTGGAAAAACACTGCGGGAAAAATTTGAAGAGAGCTATGCGGCGGTGTCCGTCCCTGCCAACAATAAGCAGGGGTTTAAGATCCGCTACGTGTACAGCGCCCCCTGGTATGTATGGGATGTGCCGCGGGAAAAACTGCGCAGGGAAAAGCGGAAGATTGCCCTGTTCAGTCTGGTCAGCTTCCTGCCCTACCTGTTTGCGGTTACCGTGCCTTCCGCGCTGAACCGGATGCCGGTGGTGTTTTTGCCCAGCATGCTGGCTCTGTGCTGCCATATCCTTGAGCTGTCCGGTGTGGTGCAGTTTTTGGCGGCCAGATACCAGACCACCAAGTTTACCTATGAGGAGGTCAACCGGATTCTGCGTTTTGTGCCGCTGCTGCGGGCCGGCGGCAGCCTGTTTGCCGGTGCCGCCTGTCTGTACGGGCTGGCAGCGGAGCAGGCCGGACTTCCCGCCGTCTGGATGTGCCTGGGCTTCTGGCTCAGCGCGGCGGCCGCCTGGGCGGTGGAGCACTGGTATTCCAGACTGCCGCTGTCTTATGAGCTGAATACCAATGCGGAAAAATATGAAAGCGCAATGCCTTCCGGGAAAGCGGAGGAAACAGAAGAATGAAGTTGAGAGAGAGACAACACACAGGCTCCGGAACAGACGCGGTTTCCGCCCGGGAGACGGCACATCGCCGGTTGGCCGGAGAGGCAGCGGCGGAAGGCATGGTCCTTCTGCGCAATCAGGATCAGGTGCTTCCGCTGGCCCCCGGCAGTTGGATTGCCCTGTACGGCGCAGGGGCCGTGGAGACGGTCCGGGGCGGAAGCGGTTCCGGGGATGTAAACGCCCGGGACAGCGTGTCCGTGTGGGAGGGCCTGGAGGAGGCCGGTTACCGGCTGACAAGCCGGGAATGGCTGTCCGCCTACCGGCAGCTGTATCAGGAGGCCAGACAGAAGTGGAAGGAGGAAGTCCTGGCTGCCATGGAGCGGCCGGAGTATCAGAACAATTTTTTCCGGGCCTACACGGAAACCATTTTTGTGCCGCCCAGCGGAGTCCCCATTTCTGAGGAAAAGGCTGCCCGGGACGGAGCGGAGACTGCCCTCTTTGTGCTGAGCCGCCGGGCCGGGGAGCAGGTGGACCGGCGGGAGATTCCAGGAGATTATTATCTGCTGCCGGAGGAGCGGGCGCTGCTGGAACAGCTGTCTCGGACCTACCGGCATATTGTGCTGGTGATTAATGCCGGCGGCCTGGTGGATCTGGCTTTTACCGAGGAAATCCCCGGTATCCATGCCATTGTCTATATGGTACAGGGAGGGCAGGAGGGCGGAAGGGCTCTGGCAGACCTGCTTTCCGGCCGGGTGACGCCTTCCGGCAAATTGACAGACACCTGGGCCCTGTCTTATGAGGATTATCCCAGCGCCGCTTTTTTCGGCCGCCGGTATCAGGACGGCTGGACGGCGGAGTACCGGGAGGATATTTACGTGGGATACCGGTATTTTGATACCTTTGAGATTCCGGTCCGCTATGGATTCGGCTTTGGCCTGTCCTATACGTCTTTTTCCCTTCAGATGGGATCCCTGTCTCTGGAGAACGGCCGAGTGGCCGCGGAGGTGACCGTGACCAATACCGGGCGGGAGTTTGCCGGAAAAGAAGTGGTTCAGATTTATGTATCCTGCCCCCAGGGCCGTCTCCCCAAAGAATACCGCCGTTTGGTCTGCTTTGGCAAGACCGGACTTCTGCGGCCGGGGGAATCCCAGACGCTGCGTCTTTCCTTTTCCCCGGATATGCTGGCTTCCTTTGAGGAAGAACGGGCCGCCTGGATCCTGGAACCGGGAACCTATGGGATCTGGGTGGGAAATTCGCTGGAGCAGGCGGAGCTTGCGGGAAGCCTGATTCTGGAACAGGAGGAAGTCCGGGAGCGGTGCCGGCACATCTGTCCCCGACAGAAAGAGATTCCGTTTCTGCAGCCGGACACGGACCGGATCCGGAAGCGGCAGGAGGAGTGGACCCGGAAAACGGAAGGACTGCCGGCCCTGACGCTGCCGGCGGGAAGGGAGCAAGCGGGCCGGCCTGACCCCGGCACTCTGCCGGAAGAAGAGGATCCGGCAGAGGAGATTGCCCGGAGTCTGACGGAAGAACAGCTGATTACCATGGTCACCGGTGTGGTCCGGGGCGCTCAGGGGGAGCTGGGGAACGCCGGACAGTCGGTCCCCGGAGCCGCCGGGGAGACTGCCGGCATTCTGGAACAGGAGCCCTGGCAGGTGGCCGGAATTGTGCTGGCAGACGGGCCTGCGGGCC
Source organism: Candidatus Pseudolachnospira avium (assembly GCA_904420025.1). Lineage (GTDB taxonomy): Bacteria > Bacillota > Clostridia > Lachnospirales > Lachnospiraceae > Pseudolachnospira > Pseudolachnospira avium. The sequence goes on along the minus strand of CAJFTW010000154.1, from coordinate 12,288 downwards.
TGCGCCTGAACCCGTGTTACCGGGTGGTGGACGGAAAGGTGGATTTGGGATCCATCCGCAATTCCATGGAAAACGGACTGTTTGCGGAGCCGGCGGAGGAACAGGGAACTCCGTATTTCCAGTACTGCACCGCCATTCCGGTGGGAACGCTGCTGGCCCAGACCTGGGATCTGCCGCTGATGCGCCGGGTAGGCCGGATGATCGGAGAGGAAATGGAAGAGTTTGCCATAACCCTGTGGCTGGCTCCCGGCATGAATATCCATCGGAACCCTCTGTGCGGCAGAAATTTTGAGTATTATTCGGAAGATCCGCTGCTGTCCGGTATCATGGCGGCGGCCATCACCCAGGGCGTCCAGGAAATTCCCGGATGCGGCACCACCATCAAGCATTTTGCCTGCAACAACCAGGAAGACCGGCGGAAGGGATCAGACAGTATTCTGTCTGAGCGGGCCCTGCGGGAGATTTACCTGAGAGGCTTTGAGATAGCGGTGAAAACGGCGCAGCCCATGGGGATGATGACTTCCTACAATATGATCAACGGAGTGCACGCGGCCAACAGCTATGACCTGTGCACGAAAGTGGCCAGAGAGGAATGGGGCTTTGCGGGGCTGATTATGACGGACTGGACCACCACCACAACCACTACGGCAGGAATCTGTACGGCTTCCGGCTGCATCCGGGCCGGCAACGATCTGATTATGCCCGGGGCGGAAGAGGATCACAGAGATATCCGGCAGGCGCTGCGGGATGGCACGCTGGAAGTGGAAAGCCTGCGGCAGTGCGCCCGGAATGTGATTCGGATTTGCCTGTGCTCCAATCGGTATGAGGAGGCGCAGCCGTATGCCAGCCTGTGTCCCCCTGCCGCCGCGCCGGTGCAGGCGGAGTGAAGAAACGGAAAACAGTTACATCCAGCAACAGCTTTTGGAGGATTCAATATGCCAACTTATAATTTTAACCAGATCATTCCTTCCGATGAGACGGAAGTGGAGGGAATGAAGATTTTATATGCAGACAAATCGGAAGAGGGGGTCGTGCGGTATCTGAATGACGTGGTTTATGATGTCCGCAGCGGAATCCCTCTACACCTGCAGATGCTTTATCCGGATGTCCCGGTTGCCCTGCAGGCAAAACGGGAGGCAGAGCGCCGGGATCCGGAAGATCCGTTTGCCCAGCCGTCCCCGGACGGGGAAAGCCATGAGAGCGGCAAAAACCCCTATCAGAGCTCTCTGCGGATGCCCTGCGTGGTATTTGTCCAGGGATCTGCCTGGGGCAAGCAGGATTGCCACGGTACGCTTCCGCTGCTGGTGGATATTGCGCGGTTGGGATTTGTGGTCGCTTCTGTGGAATACCGTCCCGCTTACATAGAGCCTTTTCCGGGCTTTGTCTCGGATGTCAAGGCCGCGATTCGTTTCTTAAAGGCAAATTCGGAGTTATATGGAATCGATCCGACCCGCATTGCGGTCTGGGGCCATTCTTCCGGCGGCCATACGGCGCTGATGGTGGCCTCCACCGGATGGACCCGGGAATTTGACGAGGGCATTTACCCGGAACAGGATTCCAGCGTCTGCGCCTGTGTCTCCTATTATGGCGTGGCGGAGTTCAGCCCTTTTCTGGAAGGAGGAAAATTCGCGCGCCCAATCCTGTTTGATTATATCCTGGGAAAAGAAGGGGCCAAAGATCCGAAAAATGTGACGCGGATGAGCCCGGTGACGTATATTCAGCCGGACAAACCCTGTCCGCCGTTTCTCTTGATGCACGGGGATGTGGATGCCATTGTTCCTTTTGAACAGAGCGTGATCATGTATAACAAGCTGCGCCAGTGCGGGAAACGGGCGGATTTTTACAAAGTACGGGGAGCCAACCACGGGAATTTCTTCTGGACGCCGGAGGTGCTGCGGATTACAGGACAGTTCCTGAAAGCGTATGTATAAGGGAAAAGGAGCAGATATGAAATTTGATTTTACTTCGGTCATTGACCGCACCGGACAGGATTCGATCGCCATTGACAGCGTAGGAGTTAAGCGATTGGGAAGTGAACCCGACCGCCCCCGGGAAGGCTTTGATTTTATCCCGATGTGGGTGGCGGATATGAGCTTTGCCACCTGTCCAACGGTGGTAGAAGCTATTCGGAAAAGGCTGGATCATCCTCTGTTCGGCTATTCCCGCACCAGGCAGGAATACTACGACCGCATTATACAATGGCAAACCTCCCGCCATGGCCATGAGGGCCTGAAGGCAGAATATATCGGATATGAAAATGGGATGCACGGCTTTATCACCAGTGCTATTCAGATCCTCAGCCAGCCGGGGGATAAGGTGCTGGTCCACAGGCCCACGTATGTGGGATTTTCCATGGATATCCAGCAACAGGGGAGAGTCCCTGTTTATTCGGAGTTGGTTCAGGATGAGCAGGGGATTTACCGGATGGACTATGAGGATATGGATGCCAAGCTGAAGGAAAACAAGATCCATGTGGCTATTTTCTGTTCGCCCCACAATCCTACCGGCCGGGTATGGGAGCGCTGGGAACTGGAGAAAGCCATGGAGGTTTTTGAGAAGAATGAGTGCTATGTGATCAGCGATGAGATCTGGTCCGATATCCTGATGTCCGGCCATCCGCACATTCCGACCCAGCAGGTAAACGAATGGGCCAAACAGCACACAGCGGCTGCCTATGCTCTCAGCAAGACGTTTAATCTGGCGGGCATGAGCGCCAGCTATCATGTGATTTATAATCCCTATCTGCGGGACCGGATCTGCGCGTACAGCGCACATACCAGTTACAACTATCAAAGTGTCCTGACCATGCACGCTCTGCTGGGAGCCTACAGTGAAACCGGCTGCGAGTGGGTAGAGGAACTGAACCAGGTTCTGGAACAGAATTGCCGGTATATGGTGGAAAAACTCAATTCGGTGGAAGGAGTCCGGGTACAGATGCCGGAGGGAACATACATGCTTTTTGTGGATTTTACGGGATACTGTGCACGGACCGGTAAAACACAGCAGGATATTTTGAAAGCGGGCTGGGCTGTAGGTGTCGGCTGGCAGAACGGGGTTTCTTTCGGTGGTCCTTGCCATATCCGGATGAACCTGGCCGTTCCATTTTCTCTGGTCCGGGAGGCGTGGCGCCGTCTGAAAACCTATGTCTTGACGGAATAACATGGTTTCCGCTACAACAGAGAGGAGGAGTTTCCGTTTTGAAAAAAAGTAACCTGCAAAACCAATACAGCCTGCTGAATATGATTGCCGCCATTAGTGTCAGTGGCTTGATATATCTGGGAAATTTTGTTACCCCGGTGGTTTCTTCCATTAGCGCCGAGTATCCACAGCTCCCGGAAACAGCGGTTAAAATGTTGACTACGATCCCATCTTTGATGATGGTGATCATGTCTTTGGTCAGCGGCGGTTTAACCAGCCGGTATCCTATTAAAAAAATTGTGGTCTTTGGTTCACTCTTTTCCCTGGCTGGGGGCTTGATGCCCGTGTTCCTGGATGGTGTGGTGTCCCTATTTGTGTCCCGGATTGTTTTTGGTGTGGGGAATGGCCTGATTTTTCCCATGGCATCCGCCATTATCAACCAGCTTTTTACCGGACGGCAGCGGGACCGGCTGATGGGGATCCGGGCGGGGATTGGCGCGTTGATTGGAGCGGCCTATTCCAGTATCGCGGGAATGGTGGGGATGATCAACTGGCGCTATGCCCTTGCCTGCACGGTAGTGGTTATTCCCATTGATCTGCTGATTGCCTGGAAATGCCCGGATAATGAATTATCAAAACGGGCCAGTCGGGAAGGCGAATCCCCAAAGGAAAAAAGGCTGACACCTATGTCATTCGTTGTTTACGCAGGAGTGTTTGTGGCCAATATGTTGATGATTACCTTCGGAACAAATCTGTCCCTGGTGATTTCCAGAGATCAGATCGGCACGGTAGCGCAGGCGGGAACGGTCAGTTCTGTTAATACAATTTTCGCCTTTGTGGCTGGCATGCTTTTTTTTACCATTAAGGGCAAGGCCAGACGCTATACAACCTCACTGGCTTTTGGGCTGGTGGGATTAGGAATTGCGATTCTGTATTTTTCTTACTCTTTGCCTCTGTTTTATGTGGGGGCGGCATGCTATGGCTTTGGCTTTGGGCTGTACAACCCTCAGCTGACAATGGTGGCGGCCCAGACGGCGGCCAAGCCGGTTTACGCCCCGATCGCCATTGCCGGATATACCAGCTGTGTAGGAATCGGCCAGTTCCTTGCTTCCCTGCTCCTGCCCCAGGCCGGAAAAATCCTGGGACTTACTTCCAACCGTTTCGAATGGCTGATTGCCTTTGTGGGGCTTGGCATTGGCGTTGTTATCACGGCGGTGTATATTACGGTCACCGGCGGAGCGGATGGAAAGCAGCAGGGGAAAAAGTAAAATTTTTTGCAAGAATGAACATTTTTTGCTCAACGTATTAAAAAAAGAGTAATCAGCAAGATTTGTCTGTAGTATATAAGTTTGGTTTCCGATATAGTAATAACAAAGCGGCCCGGAAAGCCGCTGAGAAGAGAGGAGGAGACCAAATGAAAAAACTGGACAAACGGCTGTTGGCAGCCCTCATTTCGGTGGCCCTGGTGATCGTAGGCTTCACCACTGCCAAGGGAACGGAGACCGGCGGATGGACGGTCAAGGTGAACCGGATCAATTTCACTACCGACGAAGGCTATGAGATGAGCGCCAAAATGTATCAGCCGGAAAACGCGACACCGGAATCGCCGGCCCCCGGCATTCTGGCCATTCCCGGCGGAAACGCCAGCCTGGAGAACATGAGCGATGTGGCCATTGAGCTTTCCCGCCGCGGCTATGTGGTGATGGCCATTGACCCGTACACCATCGGCCGCTCGGAGATCGTCAATACGCCGGATGTGGGTTCCCGCTCGGCCATGCAGTATCTGATGTCCCTGGACTTTGTGGACAGTGACTGTATAGGAGCCGTGGGGCACTCCGCCGGAAGCGGAAGGGCCCGGTGGGCGGTGACGGACGATGAGGAGCAGACCCATGTGATCGACGGGGTAAAAGCAGTGATGTATCTGGGCGCCGGCACCTTTAACCTGGAAAACGTCAACCTGGGTATCTTCATTGGAAGCTGGGACAACACCTACGGGCAGGGCAAAAGCTCTCCCCGGGATCTGGCCACTGCGTCCACCTTTACAGAGGCCCTGGGCGCCAATCCCATTGAGATGGGACAGTGGTACGGCGACCCGGCGGAAGGCAATGCCCGGATTTTCTACACCGGAAATTCCGGCCATGCCACGGCCCTGCTTTTGAAGCAGCCCATTATGGATACGGTGAACTTCTTTGACGCAGCCTTAAAGCCGGCGGCTTTCCCGGCGGAGGGGACCATCTATGTGTGGAAAGAGATCGGAACCTCCATCGGCCTCATTGGCGCGCTGGTGATGCTGTTCCCGGTGATTTCCTTCCTGCTGGACCGGAAGTTCTTCTCCGGAATCCGCCGCCCCATGCCGGCGCCGGTATCCGGCGTCAATGCGCCGTTCCTGTTCTACTTTATTGCGCCGGCCATCATCAACACGCTGATCTGCCAGTGGGCCATCTACAACGGGCAGATGTTCCTGGGGAATTTCAGCAGTGTGCTGCGGATCAACAACACCAACGGCTTTGTGTTCTGGTTCGGGTGCAGCGCCCTGCTGACGGTGACCATTCTGGCCATCCGCTTCAAGTGGGATAAGAACATCAACAAGGAGAGGATTCTGACCCACGCCAAGACCAGCTGGAAGAACTTCTTCAAGTCCCTGCTGCTGGGCTTTATTGCTGTGATGTCCGTTTACGTGCTGGTGCGTGTGGCGGAGACCTTCTGGGGCATGTCCCCCCGTCTGTGGAAGGTGCAGATCAACGTGCTGAACTCCACCCGCTGGGGGCTGTTCCTCACCTACTTCCCGCTGTATCTGCTGTTCTTCGGCGTGTTTAACTTCAGCCAGACCATCGGCCTGAAGCTGAAAAACCAGTCCGAAGGCAAGTTTACCTTCCTGGTATGGCTTTCCAGCACCATTCCGGCGGCGGCTTTCCTGGCCTTTACATACGGCAAGCTGTTTTTGACCGGCTACACGGCCATCACCAACGTGCAGATGTCCCGGGCCAACTCTACGCTGCTCAACTGCGTGCTGACCTACTTTATTACCAGCAAGGTGACCACCTTCTGCTACAAGAAAACCGGCGGCTATCATACCGGCGCGGTGGTCAACGCAGTGATTATGACCTGGGTGGCGGTGGCCACCGACCTGGTTACAGCCATTTGATTGCGGGAGCAATCTGGTATCAGAGGGCCAAAACACTTTTTCGCCGGCAGGCAGGTCAGCCGGCGATCCCAAAATCCAGTCTTGCAGAGGCCAACGAGCGAGGGCGGCAGAGGTGCCGCCCTTGTGTTTTCTCCTATGGCCTGCTATACTTTTAACGAGTGCACGGTTGTAATTGGAAAAGGGAGAGGAAGAATGAAGCTGTTTCAAAGCCTGCGCACCAAAAAAATTTTCTACCGGATTCTGGTCTTGCTGCTGGCCATGGCCTGCAGTATGTTTGTGCTGGTGTTTTTCTTCGTCCACACCCACATGTCCCGCAGCTACCAGGAGCGCCGGCTGGAAAACTGCCAGCAGCTGCTGACAACCGCCTCCGAATACGTCCGGCTGGCCCTGGAGGATCTGGGGCGGGCCATGCAGCAGCTTTTGTGGAACACGGACATCACCCGGGCGGTGCTGACGCCGGAGCTGGTGACCTATGACCGGAAGGTGGAGATTGTCAAGACTCTGGGGAGCTTTGAGACGGACAATCCCCTGGTGGATCAGGCTTTTCTGCTGACTTATGCGGATGGGCGCTGCTTTGACTCCGCCGGGAACATTGTGGAGATGAAGGAGTCCCTGATCCGGGGTTACCTGCCGGAATATGGGCAGATCTGCGCGTCCTCCCTGGCAAACGGGGATTTCCCTGCCCAGGTGATCAGCCAGGGGGAAAAGCTGGCGCTCTTGCAGCCCTTCCCAACGCCGGAGACCAACGGCGCCTTGCTGGTGACTCTGCGGAGGGAAAGCCTGTTCCAGTTTTTGGCGGAGAGCACCACGGAGGACGGGGATTACATGGAGATTCAGGCGCAGGACGGTGCGGTGCTGTTTGCCGGCGGCCCGTCCGCCGCACGGAGTGGGGAGCCGCTGGTGTATGCGGCCGATACCGGCTGGAATTTCTGTCTGTGGCAGAATCCACTGCATATAGAACTGGGCCGGGAGGAGTTCCTGGCTGCCCTGGGCCCCTGGGCTCTGTTTTTAGGGCTGATCAGCCTGGGGGCGGCGCTGTTTATTACCTGGAGCATTTATCGGCCCATAGGAAAGCTCCACTCCCTGGTGGGGCAGGCGGAAAACGGGGCGGAGACGGTCAAGGGCAATGAGCTGGAGCAGATTTCCCAGGTATACCAGTCCACCCTGCGGCAGAAGGCGGACCTCTCCCAGGAGATTGCCGGCATGGCCCCCATTGTCCGGGAGCGATTGTATAAGAACCTGCTGAAAGGAAAAGCGCTTCCCCAGGAGGCGCTGCAGGAGCGGCTTCAGAGCCTGGGCAGTCCCTTTGGCATTTCGGATTACTATGTGGTGATGGTGGCGGCCCTGTCCGGCGATTACACCGGGGATGTGGTGGAGGCCACGGAACGGTTGCACCGGCTCTTTGGCGGGTGTGCCTGGGAGGAGGAGCCGGTGTGCGAGTCCCTGGTGACGGACGATGACTTTCTGATCCTGATCCTCTGCTACCGGGAGGAGGCAGACAGCCGCCGCCGTACCGGTAGAGAGGCGGCCATCTGCCGGATCCTGGAGGAGTGTGCCCGGCAAGCCGGCGTGGAGGAATGGCTCTCTGTGGGCCGGGGCCGGCTGTACCAGGGGATCCTCTCCCTGGCGGATTCCTTCCGGGACGCCCAGCAGGATCTGGATTACCGCCAGTACCATCTGGACGAGGGGCGTCCGGAAAGCTCGGTGCTCCAGGGGGAGGAGGCCAGCCGGGAGATTCTGGACCTGGCCATGGACGGGGAGCTGGAGAAGGCAGAGGGAGCCTTAAACAGTTTCCTCTCCCGCCTGCATCTGGAGGATATGGGAGGGGAGGAAAAGAAGCGCTGCTGTGACGAACTGGTCAACCGGCTGGCGGAGCAGCTGCTGAACCTCCATGCGTCGGAGGAAAAAATGGAGCTGTTTGACGCCTATTACCGGGCCGGGGATGCCCCGGAGGAATGGGAGGGACCGGCCCGGGAGGTGGGGCAGCAGGCCCTGAGCGCCCTGTGCCACTACAGTCAGAAAAGCCGCAACCGGTATGTGAAACAGGCCAAGGAGTACATCCAGGGCCACTCGGGAGACAGCCGCCTGTCCCTGGAGACGGTGGCGGAGAGCGTGGGCATCCACAGCGCGTACCTGAGCAGGCTGTTCTATGAGATCTGCCAGGTGAATTTTGTCAGCTATGTAAACCGGTGCCGGGTGGAGAAGGCGGAGATTCTTCTGAAGCAGACTAAGATCCCGGTGAAGGAAGTGGGCTTTAAGACCGGCTTCAACTCCATGCAGAACTTTAACCGGGTGTTTAAAAAATACACGGGTATGACGCCGGGGGCATACCGGAAGCAGGAGCAGCCGTGAGGAGGGAGAATATGGGAAATCGCAGGATGCGGGCATGGCTTGCGGCGTGGAAATACAGGGTACTGGCAGGGGTTGCGGCGTGCCTTCTGCTGGCCGGCTGCCAAGGCGGCGCGGCGGGCGCTGAAACGGGGCAGGCTTCTGAGGCCCCCGGTCCCTCCGGCAGCGCAGGGGAGAGTACCGCGGGACAGGCTCCGTACCGCCTGGGAATCGGCTATTCCGGCGGATATGAGGAGGCGTTCCCGGAGTGGGCGGAGCAGGTGTATGACCGGACCGATGGCAACGTAGAGATTTTTCTGTACGGGGATAATGTGCTGGGCGAGGGGGCGGATATGCTGCAGGCGGTGCAGAACGGCACCCTTTCTATGATGGGCTCCAGCACCTCCGTCCACACCGGACTGGTGCCGGAGGCGGCGGTTCTGGATATTCCGGCCTGCTTTGAGGAGTACATTCAGCCGTACCAGGTGTACGATGGTGTGTTTTATGACAAGCTCAACGCCTGCTACCGGGAGCAGGGGCTGGAGCTGATTTACCTGCGCACCGGTGAATATTGGATCCTTACCAGCTCCCACCCCATCACCTCCCTGGAACAGCTGCAGGGCGTGCAGATCCGCACCATCGGCGCCAGCGTCCACGATCAGCTCTATCAGCGGCTGGGCATTGGCTGCGTCAGCGGCATTGGCCTCAATGGCCTGTCCTACGCCCTGGAGGAGGGAAGGGTGGACGGCATTGAGACCACCTACACCATTCTCCGGAGTCAGAACCTGGCGGAAGCGCAGCCCTGTGCCCTGGAGAGCCCTATGTTCGTCATGGGCAGCGCCATTGTCATGAATTATGAGATTTACCAGAGCATGCCCAGCGATTACCAGCGGATTTTGAAGGAGACGCTGAAGGAGATCCTGGATGAACAGCAGGTAAAAATGGAGCAGGAGGAGGATGCCCGCCGGGAGGGCCTGCAGGTATCCCGGCTTTCGGAAGCAGATCAGGCCGCACTGCGGGAGCTGGCGCAGCCGCTTCTGGAGGAGCTGACAGCGGAGCTGGACCCGGAGCTTCTGGAGGCGCTGGTGCGGGAGAATGGGGGAGGGTGAGAACCTGAATCCGCTTATAAAATGTTAAAAACGGCATTCGAATCTGTTTTTTGATATTTCTTATTTCAAAATTGGAATTCGAATGGATATTCTTGCATTTTTGTGTTATACTGATGCCAGTTCCTTTGATTTTGGAAACGCAGTAACGGAGCAGGGAGGGATTGCCTTGAAAAACGCGACCGTCAGAGTGGAAAGCATTGAAATCAAAAATTTCAAGAATGTTGGATATGGGTATCTGCATTTTGAGAGCTCTAAAAAGGGATATCAATCGAGCATCCTCGGCCTATACGGACAAAATGGCTCCGGAAAAACAGCTTTGATTGATGCCATGGAGCTGCTGAAGCTTGCGCTTTCCGGAAGGTCTGTTCCTTCTTATTTTGCGGACTATATCCAGGTAGATTCTGCCGCCTCTTCTATGAAATATGAGTTTAAGGTCCAGAATCTGAGTGAACAAAGCACCTATTCCGTGTTTTATGAAGTGAGTCTACGCCGTGAGGAAGAGGATGCCGAGCAGAACATAGCGCAGTTTACAGACAACACCAAGTATAAGGTAACCCTCTTTGATGAGGTACTGTCCTACTCTTACGAATGTGACGGAAAAAAGATCCGCATGTCTCCCGTCATCGATACAAGGACGGCAGATGATGTGGTGTTTATTCCAGCAGCCAAATACCGCGCACTGATCGGCAAGGACAGAGGAGTAGCAACCAAACTGCTTGCAGCGAAGCAGATTGCCCGCTCCACCTCCCGCTCCTTCCTATTTTCAAAAGATCTGCTCGACACAGTTCGTGAAAACTGTACAGAAGATTTCCACCGATTTCTGATGGAAAGTCTTGTTCTTTTTGGCAACTTTGAACTGTTTGTAATCAATACTGCCAATACGGGGCTGATCAGCATGAATACACTGCCGCTTGCATTTAACTATGCCGAAAACGGGAAGGCTGCCATTGGAAATATTCTCATCGGACTCAATGAGCCATCCGTGATCCCGGAGAAGGCCGTAAGTATTGTCTATAAAGTAATTGACAGTATGAATATTGTTCTGAAGCAGCTGGTCCCCGGCCTAACGATCTGTGTGAAGGATCAGGGAGCGCAGCTATTGCCCAATGGGACGCCCGGGCATCGTATTCAACTGACGTCCGGTAAAAATAACAAAGAGATCCCCCTGCAGTATGAATCAGAAGGGATCAAAAAGTTGATTTCCATTTTGCAGCTTTTGATTGTTGTGTACAATAACCCTTCCATAACGGTCGCCATTGATGAGTTGGATTCCGGAATCTTTGAATATTTGCTGGGAGAGCTGCTTCGCATTTTGGCTGAAAAGGGGAAAGGGCAGCTGATTTTTACCTCACATAATCTGCGCCCTTTGGAAACACTGGAAAAGGGCTGCATTGCCTTTACGACAACCAATCCAAATAACCGGTATATCCGGATGAGCAATGTAAAGGCAAGCAACAATCTGCGGGATTTCTACTACCGCGATATTATTCTCGGGGAACAGAGTGAGCTGGTTTATGAACCTACAAACAACAGCGAAATTGCACTGGCATTTAGGGAGGCAGGTGTGCGGAATGCCACGTAAAAAAGATTCTTTTCGTCATTGATGTAAGCAATGCTATCACACTTGTTTGCTTATAATCAATCAGGAGGAACGCTGAGATGGCTGATAATAAAAAAGAGATGGAGCGCGAAGAACTCCACCGCGCTATATGGGCGATAGCGGACGAGCTGCGTGGCGCAGTGGATGGCTGGGACTTCAAAAACTATGTCCTTGGCACGATGTTCTATCGCTATATTTCCGAGAACCTGTGCAGTTACATAAATAGTGGCGAGGCCGAGGCCGGTAATGCCGACTTCGATTACGCAGTCATGCCGGACGAGGAAGCGGAAGAAGCCCGCGAGGGGCTGGTGGAGGAAAAGGGATTTTTCATCCTGCCAAGCGAATTGTTCTGCAATGTCTGCGCCAGAGCTGCTGACGATGAGAACTTAAATGAGACGTTGGAGCGCGTCTTCCGCCATATCGAAGAATCCGCCAAGGGCAGCTCCTCAGAGAGCAGCTTTGCCGGGTTGTTCGACGACTACGATGTAAATAGCAACAAGCTGGGTTCCACTGTGGTGAAGCGAAACGAGAAGCTGGTTAAGCTCCTGAATGGCGTAGCCGCCATGAATCTGGGCGACGTGAAAGATCACGACATCGACGCCTTCGGCGATGCCTATGAATATCTGATGACCATGTACGCCAGCAATGCGGGAAAATCCGGCGGTGAGTTCTTCACGCCCGCTGATGTTTCCGAGTTGCTGACTCGGCTGGGGACTGTTGGAAAAACGGAAATTAATAAGGTGTATGATGCTAATTGCATAGATATGATACAATCACATAGAGGGTTTTCACTCCGCAAAGCGGCTTAATACAAGGGCTTTCCGGGATGAAGGCCCTTTTTTAATGTTTGTTTCCTGCCGGGTACTGGTGTGCCGACCGATGAGAAACACAGGTGCCGCTGAATGGGGGTGTTCACCTTTTAACGATTTATCGTGTGATTGTGCAAATCGTGTGAGAGTACAAAAATC
>CAJFTW010000153.1 GCA_904420025.1 Candidatus Pseudolachnospira avium | reverse complement strand
GCCCATGGCCCCTTCGGCTCCGGCAGGGCCAGTAGCGCCTGTGACGCCCGTGGCTCCGGTAGCTCCTGTGGGCCCGGTGGCCCCCTGCCGCCCCCTGGGCCCCCGGCGTTTTACCCGCTCCCGGCAGCCCTGCACAGAAGCATATTCCTGGGAGAGCAGCTCCGGAGGGAAAGATTTTCGAAAAAACATAGACAGGTTCCTCTGCCTTTTTCACCAGTATATGCAGCTGCTCCGGTTCTGTGTGCGGCGAAAGCCCCTTCCCTTCAGCAGAAACGCCCGCCCAGGGCTTCCCGGCACCGCCGCAGGCCCTCGGCGGGGATCTCCAGATAACAGGCAGGGTTCACAAATCCCCCTTCCTCCAGCTTCGGATCTGCCGACAGGGCCTGACGGTACCACCAGGCCGCCTGGGCATACCGGCCGCCGTCCAGAAAATACCGGCCCAGTTCACAGCACACCTCTCCCCGGGGCAGATCATAGGCCAGGGTTTTCAGCAGGGCCTCCCCCTCTTCTTCCCTCCGCCCCTGGGCCCGGTAACAGAAAGAGAGTATCCGGCAGGCCTCCATCTGGTTCTCCTTCCAGCCGTCCGGTCGGTCCAAAAACAGCAGGAACTGTTCCACCGCCTCCGGATACTGCTGGTGGTAATAGAGCTCCCGGGCATAGTAAAACTGATCTCGGGGGCCGAAGGGCTGCCCCTCCGCCCGCATGGCCTCGTAAATATCCAGGTTGCGCCGGGAATAGGGGACTGCCGCCTTCCGGTGTTCAATGGAGATTTCCTCCCGCCGGATGTTTCCGGCCAGGGGGACCGCCTCGTGGACCCGTCCCTCAAAGCGGTAGCCTGCCCGGTTTCGCCAGATCCGCTCCCGGAAAAAGGAACAGGAAGGGGTCCCGTCCGGCCCAAATCCCATATCGTACCGCAGCATCACCAGGTCTGTCTCCGGCGGCAGCGCCGACTTCAGGTTCCGCAGCGCCTCCCGGCTCTTCTCCGGGATCACATCGTCTGCGTCCAGCCAGAAACAGTAGTCCATCCGTGCCAGGGAGAGGGCGTAGTTCCGGGCGGCGGAAAAATCGTTCCTCCAGGGGAAGTCATAAATCCGGTCCGTGTAGCGGGCGGCAACTTCTTTGGTGCGGTCCCGGGAACCGGTGTCCACCAGGACAATCTCATCGGCAATCCCCTGGGCACTGTCCAGGCACCGGGCCAGCACCGCCTCTTCGTCCCGCACAATCATACAGAGGCTCAGCGTAATCATGGATTCCCTCCCTAAAAGGGCTTTGCAGCAATATATGCCGGTGCCCGGCGGAAATGGTAAAAACCAAGTGTCTTTTTCCGGAAGATGCGGTATAATGTTCCCAGACGGCAGCGGTACATGCCGGAGTACGACAAAAGGGGGAGCAGGACATATGTTCCATGGTGGAAAACGTTTGGGGATGGCAGTGGGCTGTATAGTCTTAATCGGCTGTGTTGGCTGTGGATCCGGTCCAACGGAGGAAATCCGGCTGGAGGCGGAGTCCCTGCCGCGGATTGGGGCGCGGCTGGAGTCTCTGGCGGACCGTTGGGAAGTGCCGGAAGAAGTCCCGGAATCCACTGTGCATGGGCTGGAGGAGGCAGCCAGGGCATCAGCCAGCGCGGAGGAAACATCCCGCCCCTCCCGGGAAGAGGCGGAGCAGCCGGAGGCCGGGAACGCCGACCGGGAAGAGCCGGCGGCAGGCCGGGAGGAGCCGGAGACCCAGCCGGCAGACCGAGAGACCGAACCCCGGGAGGAACCGGCGGAACCCGCCACGGAGGAGTCTCAAACACAGCCGGAGGAGGAAGAAGCCGAACCGGCCGAGACGGAGGAAGCCCGAGAACCGGCAGGCAGCGGCGGCTCTGTGGTCCCTGTATACTTTGAGGGGTCTGAGTCGGAAATCCTGCAGCAAAAAGCGGCCCTGGGGCGGGGCAATTCCTATTATCAGGCGGCTGGGCGCTATTTTGAGAGCCGCGGGGTTACCGATCTCAACAATTACGATTATCTCTTCCGCACGGACAGCCAGTATTATTCTGCGGAAGATTTTTCCGGCTGTTCCTCCACCATTTTGAAGCTGGCCAAAAACGAAATCTATGCCCGCCACGGGCGGATGTTTTCCGACCCGGAATTGTATGAGTTCTTCCTGACTCGCATGTGGTACGAGCCCCAGTACGCGCCGGAGGAGTTTGACGACAGCTGCCTCAGCGACTGCGAGCGGGCCAACCTGGATCTTCTGGTGAGCCTGGGGGCCTGAAGCCGGAGGCTGCCTCAGCTGGCAGTCACGTCCCCGGAGGAGGAGCCTACCGTCAGCGTATAGCTCTCCCCGGATGCCAGGTCCGGGCTGCTGAGGATAACCACGGAGAAATCCAGCTCCGGCGTATAGGAAAGAAGGTTATTTCCACTGGCATCGGCCAGGAGGATCTCCGTGCCCGCCTGCTGGCTGCCCACGCTCACTGCCACCACCCCCTGCTCTGAACTGCTGAAGGTCTGGGCCATGCCGGAGGCGCCGGTACCGATGAAAGTGCCCCCGGTGATCTCCGCCGTGGTATCATAATCCAGGGTGGCGGTGTCCCCCCGGGTGGGGCCTGTGACTACAGTGGTGCCGCCGGAGATGGCCAGGGAACCGTTGGCGTCAATCCCGTCCCCAGAGGCCCGGATATACAGTTCCCCGCCGGAGATGGCAATGCTACCGCTGGAGGAGCCGGTTCCGCCGAAGCCTCCCCGATCTCCGCCAAATTGGCCGTCCCGGCCACCGGTGGTACCGCTGGAATCGGCGCCACCGGCGGCGTTGAGGCCGTCATCTGAGGAGACCACGGAGATGTCCCCGCCTTCTATGGAGACATGCAGCGCCTCCAGGCCTTCATAGCTCTCGGTCACCTCCAGGGTGCCACCGGTAACCGTCAGGCTCTCATCTGCATGGAAGCCATCGTCCCCGGTGGCAATGGTGATGGTGCCTCCGGCAATGGTGATGGAAGCATTGGAATGAACACCGTCGTCCGCCGCATCCACCGTGAAGGTGCCGCCGATGATCTTCATACTCCCGCCGGCCTTCAGCCCTTTCATGCTGGTGCTGCCGTCACTGGCCTCTCCGGAGTCTTCCTCCGAAGTCCCGATAACCTCCGAGTAGGACAGGGTATCCGCGCCGGAGCCGGAATCGGTATCGTTTTCCGGCGGCGCTTTCCGGTCTGAGCCGCCTTCGGAGGACCCACGGCCGCCTCCGGGTATGCCACCGCCAGATGAACCCCCGGGCATACCGCCTTCTCCAAATATACCGCCTCCGCCGGGGAAGGCGCCCCAGGCATCCGATGATGCCTGGGAGCCGTTTTCACTGCCGCCTCCCGCCAGAATCTGGAAGCTTCCCTCCGCAATCTGCATCCAGGCCCCGGCGCTGATGCCGTCCCCTTCCGCTTCTATGTGAAGCGTCCCGCCGGAGATGTACACGAAGCCCAGGGATGTATCCTCATCGTTTTCCGCATGGAAGCCGTCCTTGCCCGCCGTCACTGTCAGGGCCGTGTCCCCGGTGACCCGGATGCTGTCGTTGGCATCCAGCCCCTGGGAGGCAGCGCTGACGGTATAGGTACCGCCGGTAAGGACCAGGTCATCCTTGGAGACGATGCCGTGGCCGCCGGGAGAGGTGACGGTCAGGGAGCCGGATCCGTTGAGGGTCAGGTCCTGCTTGGAAAAAATCACCGCGTCAATGTTGTTCTCGTCAATGGCGGTGAAGGTGCCGCCGTTGGACAGGGTGTTCTCCGATCCCTCCGCCAGTGTGACAAAGACTTTATCTGCCTCCCGAATGTACAGGGGGGCGGAGGTCTCGCTGTGGATGCTGGCCTCGTTCAGCACCAGCTGCAGCTTGGCCGTGTCTGGGGCATCCACAATCACCATTCCGTCCTCCAGGGTCCCGGAGAGGATATAGGTGGCCTCCTCCGTGATGGTGATGGTGGAACCGGAGATCACTACGCTGTCGGAACTGGCGGTGACGGAGGTGCCGTTGAGCTGAATGAGCACGCTGTCCTCCTCCGCATAATCCGTCCGGTAATCCCGGTCGGTAAACATGTCCGCGTCGGTCTGGGAAGAAACGTTTTCCGTCTCCGCGGCCCCTGCCTCCGAGGTCCCGCCTTCTCCGCTGCCGTTCCCGCAGCCGGCTGCCAGGCTCAGCGCCAGGGCCAACGAACAAAACAGCGCCAGCCCTCTCCTTCCCCCGTTTTTCTTTTTGATCAAATCTTTTTTCATGGAAGGCCCCCCTTTCGCGTCAGAGCTCCTGCACAGTGGTTTCCTGCCGGGAAACCGTAATCTCCAGGTTCCCATTGCGGCAGCGGATCTGGTCGATCATTTCCTTCTCCCGGGCCACATCCCGGAGCGTCACCTGGTAGGTAAGCCGGAAGAGGCTTCCCATGTTGGTGGTCTTGACGCAGGCCAGCTCATGGGCGCTGGTGTACTCCTGAAAAATATCCGCAAAGACATCCGTGTAATCCAGTTCCTCCGGGATGGTGATGGACAGGGTCTTGTGGGCCGCTTCATTTTTCCGCAAGCCCAAGTCCAGCCGGTTGTACAGCAGGAACACAGCGCACAGGATCACCGTGAACAGGGCCGCAAAGCCCAGATATCCCATGCCAGTGATCAACCCAGCTCCCATAGCCAGAAACAATGCGCAGATCTCCTTGGCAGTTCCCGGCACGGAACGGAAACGGACCAGGCTAAAGGCCCCGGCCACCGCCACACCGGTACCCACGTTGCCGTTTACCATCATGATCACCACACAGACCACCGCTGGCAGCAGCGCCAAGGTGACCACAAAACTGTGGGTATACCGGGAGCGGTACATGTAGACCAGCGCCATGGCCAGCCCCAGCACCAGGGAGACGCCCATACACAACAGGAAATCCGTGACGGAGATGACCACCGTCAAATCCGAATCAAACAATCCGCGAAACAAGGACTCAACCATGGCACACCTCCGGATGCAGCTGGGGAAAAATCCGGGTCCGGTAAGCGGTTCCATACTTGGAAAAGGAGGTTTTGTAGATACCCTCCTTCGAGAGTACGCGGGCCATCCACAGCGGCATACCGCCGCTGCACTTCACCTCCATCAGCACCGTTCCCTCCGGGAGCAGGGAGCTTCCGTACACCCCGGATTTCAGAGAGAGATCCTCCTGCCGGAACAGGATGGTGTCATCAAAGGTGACCCGGAAATCCGAGGGTTCTCTGGTGCAGAAAGCCTCCCGCCCGCACATAACCAGCACCGCCGGCTGCAGGCACTGATAATATTGAAGGAAGTAATCCACCTCCGCCGTGATCTGGGTGTGAGGCTGGCAGTGCCGCTTTCCCAGGAGCCAATCCGCCGCCTCCTGCTCCGGCAGGGCAATCCGCCGCTTGTACACCACGTTCTTGTATTTTTTCTTCAGCTCCACAAACACGGTGCTGTCCGGATCCGACGGGCCGTAGCTGCGGACCCGCAGCTTTTCCTTGTAGGCTGGCCCCTCCAGGGAATGGCGGATCAGCCGGTAATTGGACGTATCCAGATAGATACTGCGGATCACCGAGCGCCCGTACAGGTCTAAAACCATATAGGGCTCCATGGCCTGCCGCACCCGCCGGTACTGCTCCTCTGTCAGCAGATATTTGGTCTCATACCGTTTGAAAACCGTTTGAAAAGGCATACAATCTCCTCCTGTCATTCCATGCTGGGATTGTACCGAAGGAAGATTGAAAAAGAATTGAAACCATATGGACGTTTTCCGTCCTGCCGCTACTTCCGCAGCGGCAGGCGGGCCACAAAGATTACCTTTCCCCGACAGCACTGCACCTCAATGGTACCCCGGTGGGCGGTGACAATGGCCTTGGCAATGGCCAGGCCCAGGCCATAATGCTGGCCGCCGGTCCGGGACACATCGGTTCGGTAGAACCGTTCAAACAGTGCCTTCCGCTGCTCCGGCGGAATCTCCTCCCCCTCATTGGACACGGACAGGACGGCGCTGCCCCGCTCCCGCTCCAGCACCAGGCACACGGGGCTGCCGCCCCGGCTGTGCCGGATGGCGTTGTCCAATAGAATGGAAGTCAGCTGCCGCAGCTGGGTACCATTCCCGTGGACCCAGATTTCCTCGGCAATACTGCTCTCAAGGGAAAGCCCCTTCTCATAGGCCACCGTCTCCATAGGCAGCGTTTCCCCTCCCACCAGGCGGCTCCAGTCCAGATCCTCCATGGGAGGGGCCACATTCTCTGTCCGGGCCAAGTCCAGCAGCTGCAGGATCAGCGCTGACATGCGTTCGTTTTCATACTGGATGTTGGCCAGCCAAGGGTTTTCCCCCAGCTCCCTCTGCAGCAGCTCCACATTGGCGTTGACCACCGCCACCGGCGTTTTCAGCTCATGGCCGGCATCGGAGATAAACTGCTTCTGCCGCTGATAACTTTCCTCCATGGGGGCAACAATCCGGTTGGCCAGGTATCTGGCCAGAAAGAACAGCACCACCAAAGTCACGCCGCCGAACAGCAATGTATAGCGGAGCAGGGTTCCCGCATTCTCCAGCACCACCGTGTTGTCCAAGAAGGCTACCAGCGTATAATCCCCTTTATCCGCCGTCTGGTAGATCAGGCTGTTCCGCACGCCGGAGCTCTTTCCATCGTCCAGGATCTCCCGGGCCAGCTGGGTCAGCGTATCCTCATCCAAGACGGAAATATCCGCCGTGTCCACCTTCAGCACAGAACCATCCGCCGCCAACGCCACCGAGTAGAAGGTGGACAGCTCCAGCATGGGCGGCCGGCGATCCCGCCCTCCCGGCCGCTCCGGATTGGGCTCACCGCGCCCAGCCTCCTCCCCCAGGGCATAATTTTCCACATATAGCTCCAGCAGCTGCCGGTTTTCCCGGGTCAATTCCCCATAGCTGGCTATGTAGATGACGCAGAAAGTCCCCAGCAGCACCAGCACCAAGACGGACAGGATGGCCGCCACAATCTTTCTTCGGGAGTTCTTAAACATAGCCATACCTCAGCTCGTAGCCAATGCCCCGCACCGCCTTGCTCTCGGTTTTGGCCTTCACAAAGTGCAGCTTCCGGCGGGTAAAGGACATGTATACCTCCACATTGTTGTACTCCGCCTCACTCTCATAGCCCCAGATCTTCACCGCCAGCTGCTCTCTGGTGAGAATCTGCCCCTGATTGCTCATCAGGTACTCCAGGATCCGGAACTCCTTCTCGCTGAGGCGCACCCGGTTTTCCCCGCAGATCAGCTCCGAAGTCCGGGTATTCAGGGCTATATCCCCAAAGGCCAGGCGGCCGTCCGCCGTAGGGATATTCCTCCGCAGCAGCGCCCGCACCCGGGCCAGCAGCTCCCGGGTCATAAAGGGCTTGGTCAGGTAATCGTCTGCCCCGCAGTCCAGGCCGGTAACCTTGTCGTCCAGCTCACTCTTGGCCGTCAGCATCAGGATGGGGGTCCGGACCCCCTGGGACCGCAGCTCCGACGCAATGGAGAAACCATCCTTTCCCGGCAGCATCACATCCAGGACAATGCCGTCATACAGGCCGGTCTCCGCAGCATACAGGCCCTCCAGCCCATCGGCACAGTGATCCACCTCATAGCTTTCCTGGCGCAGAATCTCACACAGCGCCTGGGCCATCCGCTCCTCATCCTCCACCAGCAAAAGTCTCACATACCACACCTCCTCCTTGTTATGACAGCACAGATTCCTTGAAGTTTCCTTGAAATGACAGGACATAACTTTTGGCTTTCCAAGATCCATGCATGACAAAACTTGCTGGAAGTTCTCTGCGCAAGATTTCCTACTGGTACCGATCGTACAAATTTCCCCTCTTCCTGTCAAGTGTAAGGATATCATGGATATCCGAATTTTTTTCAAAAAAACCAAAAGCTCCTCCCAGTTAAAGGAGGAGCATGGCAGTTGCCAGAATCAGCAAATTTAAGGCAATCAACACCACCAGTAATTTTCCCACAAACTTTAGCCAAGTGGGCCACTCAATCCGGCTGATGGACAATCCCCCCATGACCACCGCGCTGGTAGGGGTGATCATGTTGACCACGCCGGAAGCGGCGCAGAAGATCATAATCATTACCTCCGGGGACAAGCCCAGACTGACTGCCAAGCCGCCGAAGGTAGGCATGGAGGCGGCAGCCAAACCGGAGGTGGAGGGAATCAGAAAGGACAAGGCCATGTAGATAAAATACCCACCCACGGCAAAGAGAATGGGGGAGACATCCCCCAACGCCCGGGAGGCATGTTCCAGCACATACAGGTCCAGGCCCGTGGAACTCATGAGCACGGAAATCCCCCGGGATACAGCAATCACAAACACCACCCCAATCATGTCCGCCGCCCCAGCCACAAAAGCGCCAATGGCTTCCCGCTCCGGTACTTTGGCCACAAAGGCAATGAGGATAGCAGACAGCAGGAACCATGCCTGCAGTTCCTGGAAATACCATTCCCCCAGGTTAATACCTGTAAGCTGAGCGGTATTCTGGAAAATGGTCACTCCCAGGCTCTCCCAGGGGATCAGGCTCACCACCATCACAAGAAAGGAAAGGGCAAAAACTGCCAGCACAAACCGCTGGCGTTTGGGAAGCCGGCTATGCTCCGTTTGCTGGCCGCCCTCTCCTTCCCCATAGGTCTCCCGGGCTGCCTCCCGCTCTGCCGGAGTCAGAATTGAGTGGCCGGAGGATTTCACCTTCCGGGCATAGCGCATGACAAAGACGATCCCCGCTGCCAGGGAGGTGAGCCACAACACCGCCCCCAACAGTATAATCAGCCCCTGGTTCACCTGAGTGCCGCTGCCAGAACTCCGAAGAGCGTCAATGGCGGCAGAGACTGCAAAGGGGTTCACCGTGGATCCCAAAACACCCACTCCTGCCCCCACCAGGATTGTGGCAGCGCCCACCATAGCATCAAAGCCTGCGGCAATCATCGTAGCTGTAATCAGCGCATAGAAGGCCATGGTCTCCTCTGCCATCCCAAAGGTGGTGCCGCCCAGGGAAAACAGCAGCATCAAAATGGGAATCAGCACCATCTCCCGTCCTCGGAACCGCTGGACCACCGAGGCAATGCCTGCGTCCAGGGCGCCGGTTTTGGATACCATCCCCAAGAATCCACCTAAGATCAGGATAAATAGGCATACGTCAATGGCGTCCAGAAAGCCTCTGGGAATGGCCATAACCACTTCCGGCAGAGAGGCCCCCTGAACACCGGTAATCAGATGGGTCAGCAGAGCCACCAGCAAAATCAGGATCAGCAAAATACTGTAGGCAGTGGGCATACGGATACCCGTTTTCTTTTTTTGTTCCATGAATATCAGCCTCCCTGGCAGCCCTGGATATTGTAGCACAAGCTGCCGCTTTCCCTCGGAAATTGTCCGCTCCCGGACACTCCGTTTTGCTTAGTGTGCCCGGTTTTTCGAAAAAAATCCTCTTGCGGGATATGGCAATGGACCATCAAAATAGGGAGAAAATCCTGCAAACCGATTTTCTCCCTATTTTCCCGATCTATCGCTTTCAAGCGATGGTTTCGTCCGCAACAAGTATTTTACTTTTTACCCCTATTCCCTTAAAATGTCCAACAAGGAGAGGGAAAATCGCAAGCCGTTAAACATTTATTGTTCCAGAGATTTTTGCACAAATTCCGGCCTCACGTGGTGAAGCACAATGGCCCCATCTGCTGTTCCTTTGGCTGGAGCGGGTGTTGGATGAGAACTATGGGTATACCTGGCCCATCGGGCATATTGATCCCAAAGAAACGGTACAAGAGGTAAAATAGTAAAAAATAAAGGGTGCTGTAAAAAACGAGTATACGTTTTTTCACAGCCCCCTTTATAGGCTTTAAAACGAACGCCTTCTGCAGGCTGCCCCACTCGTAAAGGAGGCTATCCGGCGCGATTTAGCAGAGGGTGGCAAACATCACCGCTTTGATGGTATGCATCCGGTTCTCCGCCTCGTCAAAGACCACCGACTGCTTGGACTCAAACACCTCGTTGGTCACTTCCATCTCCGGCAGGCCGAATTTCTCATGAATGTCCGCGCCGATGGTGGTGTTGGTGTCGTGGAAGGAAGGCAGGCAGTGCATGAAAATGGCTTCCGGCGCCGCGTTGGCCATCACCGCCGCGTTGACCTGGTACTTCTTCAGCAGGCCAATCCGGGTCTCCCAAACCTCCTTGGGCTCTCCCATGGACACCCAGATATCCGTGTAGATCACGTCCACATCCTTGGTGCCCGCTTCCACATCCTCGGTAAGGGTCACGCTGCCGCCGCTCTCCGCTGCCAGCTTCCGGCAGGTTTCCACCAGCCACTCCTCCGGAAACAGCTCCTTGGGCGCACAGGCGGTAAAGTGCAGGCCCATCTTGGCGCAGGCCACCATCAGGGAATTGCCCATGTTGTTCCGGGCATCGCCCATGTAGGTGAATTTGACGCCCTTCAGCCGTCCCAGCTTCTCCTCAATGGTCAGCAGATCCGCCAGCATCTGGGTGGGATGGAACTGGTCTGTCAGGCCATTCCACACCGGCACCCCAGAGTACTTGGCCAGTTCCTCCACCAGGGACTGCTGGAAGCCCCGGTACTCAATACCGTCAAACATCCGCCCCAGCACGCGAGCGGTGTCCGCAATGCTCTCTTTGTTGCCCATCTGGGAGCTTCCCGGATCCAGGTAGGTGACACCCATTCCCAGATCATGGCCAGCCACCTCAAAGGCGCACCGGGTCCGTGTGGAGGTCTTCTCAAAGAGCAGCACCACGTTCTTTCCCTCCAGATACCGATGGGGGGTGTGGGTCCGCTTCAAATCCTTAAAATTCTTGGACAGGTCCAGCAGATACCGAATTTCCGCCGGCGTGAAGTCCAGCAGCTTCAGAAAACTTCTTCCTCTCAAATTTACAGCCATGTTCAATCTCCTATCTTTCCAAAATTTTCCGCCCGGAGCCTTACCGGTCTATCCGGGCTGCCGCCTATTCCGCGGCTCACTCCCGCACCAGAGGCATGCTCATACAGCGGGGGCCGCCGCGCCCCCGGGAAAGCTCCGCGCTGGGGATTTCCAGCACCGTAATCCCCGCCTCCCGCATCAGCTGGTTGGTCACCTCGTTCCGCTGGTACACCACCACCACACCTGGGGCAATGCACAGGGTGTTGGAGCCATCGTTCCACTGCTCCCTCTCTGCGGCAATTCTATCATTTCCGCCGCATTTTATCAAGGTTACCTTGTCAATTCCCAGGTGTTTTTCTAAAATTTTCTCCAGGCTGGTCTCCACCCGGGAGACTTTCAGACCATCCGGGCCATGGCCTCGGGTGATCTCATACACCACCAGCGGCCCTAAAATTCCCGGATGAATGGAAAATTTGTCATAGTCGATCTGGGTAAACACCGTGTCCAGGTGCATGAAGGCCCGGCTGTCTGGGATGTCAAAGGCCAGCACCGTGTCAATGGTGGCTTCCGGATCCGCAAACACGCTCTGAGCCAGCATCTCAATGGCCTCCGACTGGGTCCGCTGGGAGATCCCCACCGCCAGCACCGAGGGGCTTAAGTTCAAAATATCCCCGCCCTCCATGTGGAAAGGCGCGTACCGGTCATAGTACAGGTGCACCTGGCCGGCGAAATCCGGGTGGTACTGGAAGATATACTCGCCGTAGATGGTTTCCCGGGCCCGGGTCACCGAGTACATGCGGTTGAGGCTGACTCCGTCCCCGATGGTGGCAAAGGGGTCGCGGGTAAAGTACAGGTTGGGCATGGGGTCAATGAGGACCTTGGAGGAATCGCTTTTCATATCCACCAGGGACTCACTTTTGTTGAAAAACACCTCTCCCAGAATCAGGCCCTCCATGGTTTTCTGCACCATCTCCAGCGGATTGTCCTGAAACTGCATCATATAGTCGTAGATGCGCCGCTGCCATTTTTCCGTGACAATCCCTGCCTCCATAATCCACTGCATCAAAAACTTGTCCCGCAGATTTTCATCCTGTCCAATGACATCCGCCATCAGATCCTCCAGATACACCACCTGGACGCCGTGGGAGCGGAGCAGGTCCGCGAAGGCGTCGTGCTCTTCCTGGGCAATCCGCAGGTAGGGGATGTCGTCAAACAGCAGGTGATGCAGGGTGGCGGGGGTCAGCTTTTCAATCTCTTTCCCCGGACGGTGCAGCAGCACCTTTTTCAGGGGGCCTATCTCATTTTTCACATGAATTGCTGCCACTTGTTCTCCTCCTATCGTCTGCGCCGGCTGTCCCGGGCTGAGTCCATGAGGCTGCTCCGGCGCTGGTATGGTTTCAGTTTAGGCTTTCCGTTCCGGCGGATTTTCATTCAGGAATTGCCAATCTCAGAAAATCATCTTGCCAAGAATCCCATTTCAGAGTATGATGGATAACGAAAGTACAAAAGCCGTGAACGCGCAGGAGGAAGAAAATGGAAAAGAAATGTTTGAAGGCGGAACTGGAAGGAAACGCGTATCCCGGAAGAGGCATTGTCCTGGGGAAATCGGAGGACGGGACCAAGGCGGTCATCGCCTATTTTATTATGGGCAGAAGTGAGAACAGCCGGAACCGGGTGTTTGTGGAGGATGGTGAGGGCATCCGCACACAGGCATTCGATCCCTCCAAGCTGGTGGATCCCAGCCTGATCATCTACGCGCCGGTGCGGGTTCTGGGCAACAAGACCATTGTCACCAACGGGGATCAGACGGACACCATCTATGAGGGGATGGACAAGCAGCTGACCTTTGAGCAGACCCTCCGCAGCCGGGAGTTTGAGCCGGATGCCCCCAACTATACCCCCCGGATTTCCGGTATTCTCCACATTGAGAACGGTCACTACAACTATGCGCTCTCGATTTTAAAGAGCAACCAGGGAGATCCGGATTCCTGCCATCGCTTTACCTTTGCCTATGAGAATCCCAAGGCAGGGGAAGGCCATTTCATCCACACCTATATCGGAGACGGCAATCCGCTCCCCAGCTTTGAGGGGGAGCCTACCTGGGTTTCTATCTCCGGGGATATTGATTCCTTCACCGATCTGGTATGGAACGGCCTCAATGCGGATAACAAGGTTTCCCTGTTTGTCCGCTTCATTGACATTGCCAGCGGCCAGTATGAGACCCGTATTGTCAACAAGAACCAGTAATGAGCAGCGCCCCCCGCTTTTTGGCGGGGGTGTTTTTCGGCCAGAAACACCGGATGGATGCCTGCATGCCGGATCCCCGCAGCTCTCATCCACTGGAGAGAAATTCCACTTGACAAGCTCCATCCCCAGAGGATATAATTGAAAAAATTTGCCTGGCCGGGGGCCCGGCCAAAGAGGAAAAAGGAAGGACAGGTGCACATATGAGACATCTTATTGACCCCACAGACCTGAGTCTGCAGGAAATCGATGAAATTTTGGACTTGGCAGAGGACATTATTCAGCACCGGGAAAAATACGCGGAAGCCTGTAAGGGAAAAAAGTTAGCGACTTTGTTTTATGAGCCTAGCACACGGACCCGTTTAAGCTTTGAAGCAGCTATGCTGGAGCTTGGGGGAAGTGTTCTTGGCTTTTCTTCTGCTGACGCCAGCTCCGCCGCCAAGGGGGAGAGCGTAGCGGACACCGCCCGCACCGTTTCCAAATACGCGGATATTATTGCCATGCGGCACCCCAAGGAGGGAGCTCCGCTGGAGGCTGCCCAGCATGTAAACATCCCGGTGATCAATGCCGGCGACGGCGGCCACAACCACCCCACCCAGACCTTGACGGATCTGCTGACCATCAAGCAGACCAAGGGCCGGCTGGACAATCTGACCGTTGGCTTTTGCGGGGACCTGAAATTCGGCCGCACCGTCCACTCGCTGATCAAACAGCTCTCCTTCTATGAGAATATCCGCTTTATTCTCATCTCCCCGGAGGAGCTGCAGGTGCCGGATTACATTAAGGAAGAAGTGCTCATTGGCAAGAACATCCCCTACCAGGAGGTCACAGAGATGGAGCCGGTGATTGGCCAGCTGGACATCCTCTACATGACCCGGGTGCAGCGGGAGCGTTTCTTCAACGAGGCCGACTATATCCGCCTGAAAGATACCTACATTCTGAATCTGGCCAAGCTGGAGAACGCCAAGCCGGATCTGAAGATCCTGCACCCCCTGCCCCGGGTCAATGAGATTGCCACCGAGGTGGACAACGACCCCCGGGCCGTCTACTTTGACCAGGTGGAGTACGGGAAGTTTGTGCGGATGGCGCTGATGCTGAAGCTGCTGGGACTGGAAAACAACGTAAAATAGGAGGAAGCCATGCTGAAGGTTGACAGTATTGAAAAGGGAATTGTTTTAGACCATATCCAGGCCGGGAAAGCCATGCGGGTTTACCAGTACCTGAACCTGGACCGGCTGGACTGCAGTGTTGCCATCATCAAGAATGTCAAGAGCAACAAGATGGGCAAAAAGGACATTATCAAAATCAACGACACCATTGACATTAACCTGGACGTGCTGGGATACATTGATCCCAACATCACCGTAAACATCATTGAGGACGGCACCACCGTGGAAAAGAAGCGGCTGGAGCTGCCGGAGAAGATCGTCAACGTGGTCAAATGCAAAAATCCTCGGTGCATCACCTCCACCGAACAGGAGCTGGACCACGTGTTCAAGCTGGCCGACCGGGAAAAGGGCATCTATCGCTGCATCTACTGCGATCAGAAAGCCACCCACTCCCACAACTGGTAAACGCCTTCCATAGGGCAGGCTGTCCCGCTTTCCACGGCTTGTCCGGCGTATGCCGAAAATGTAATAGACGCAAACAGGGGGCTGCCCCAACCATGTGCCGCAGCCTCCTGTCCCTATTCCACTTTCCAATTTCTGCCGTTTCAAGCTCAACTGCCCTCCTCCGGGTTATCCCCAAAGGGTGGAATAAAGCTCTCCTGAGCGGTCTCTCCCTCCTGGATAAAGCCGTTCTCCACGCCCAGCTCCAGGGCAAAATTCACCACCCGCTCATACTCCCGCCGGGTCACCTTCCGGTTCAGCTCCGGATATGCCTGCACCCACTCCATGGGCGTGTACTGGTTCATCAGGCTGATCCATACCGCATCCCTGTAGGTTTGGTGCAGATATTCCACCACCGCCTTGGAATCCCGGGTATAGCCGGGCAGCACCAGGTGACGGACGATCACCCCCCGGCGGATATAGCCGTCCTCCCCAAAGACACAAGGCCCTGCCTGGCGGACCATCTCCGCCAGTGCCGCCTTCGCCCGCTCCGGATAGTCCCGGGCGTGGGAATACCAGGCTGCCAGCTCCGGATCCATGTATTTGAAATCCGGCAGGTACACATCCACCAGCCCCTCCCACCGCCGCAGGGTTTCCACCTTCTCGTAGCCGCCGGTATTGCAGATCACCGGCAGGTCCAGCCCCTGATCCCGGGCCCGGCGGATGGCCTCCGCCACCGGCACCGCAAAGTGGCCCGGCGTCACCAGGTTGATGTTGGCTGCCCCCTGCTCCTGCAGCTTAAGAAACGTTTCCGCCAGCTCCTCCGGCGTCACCTCCCAGCCCACCTGACCGCCGGAGATCTGCCGGTTCTGGCAGAACACACAGTGGAGCGGGCAGCCGGAGAAAAACACGGCGCCGGAACCCCGATCCCCGGAGATACAAGGCTCCTCCCACCGGTGCAGGGCCGCCCGGGCAATCTTCATCCGGATGGAGCTGCCGCAGGCTCCGGTTTTCCCCTCCCTCCGGTCCGCACCGCAGGAACGGGGGCAGAGGGTGCAGTGGGATTCCCAGGAGCATTTGGTCTCACACACAGCCACTTCTCCCCCCTTCCTCCGTACGCTGGCCATCCCCCGGTTCCAGTATTTTTTCAAAGGCCAGCCGGGGGGTCTGATCTTCCACATGGATGATCCCGCAGTAGGCGAAACCGTTCTTTTGAATTAAGTGGCGCATCACCCGGTTGTCCGCATGGGTGTCCACCCGCAGATGGGGAATCTGCCTCTCACAGTAGGCCACCATAGCGTCGAACAGGCCATGAGCCTTCCCATCCCCGGCCACCCGGTGAAGGGTTCCATACTCCGCCTCCGACAGCCAGGCTCCGTCCTCAATCCGGGCGTAGGAGGGATCTCTTCCTATTATAAAGGCGAAGGCTCCGTGAATCTGGCAGCCCTCTTCCACCACATAGAGCTGGCCTTTGGCAATATCCTGCCGCAAAAGCTCCTCCGGCGGAAAAGACTCTCCCCACTGGTCCGGGTTGCCGTTCTCATGCATAAAGCGCCGTGCCTGCGCATAGAGGGGCGGGATCTGCTCCCAGTCGGATGGTACGGCACGGCGGATGGTATAGGTCATGGCGATTGCCTCCTGTATAAGTTTGGTTCTCTCATTGTAACACAGATAAGCCGGCACCGCTACTCCTCTCGATCCCAATCCCGAAACCCCTGGCTATTGTCAATCTGTTTACCAGGCATTTACAATCCGGATTTCCCAACGTATAATAAACTGGTAAAGTTTTTCAAAATCTCTTGCGCATCTTTTTAGGAGGAAATTTACCATGGAATTATTCAATCTGACAGGCAAAAACGCCATTGTCATCGGCGGCAGCCGGGGTCTGGGCTACGGAATGGCAGCCGGCCTCTCCCAGGCGGGCGCCCGGGTGATGCTGGTGAGCCGGAACCAAGAAGCCCTGGGCCAGGCCAAAAAGCAGCTGGAAGAAACCACCGGCGGGGAGGTGCTGACCAAGGCTTTTGACATCTGTTCCGTGGAGGGCATCCGGCAATTTGCGGCGGAGAGCGCCCAGCGCCTGGGGCAGATTGACATCCTCATCAACAGTGCCGGCCTCAACATCCGCAAAGCCGCCCTGGATTTTGAGGAGGAGGACTGGGACCGGATCCAGGATGTGCAGCTGAAGTATGTATTCTTTATGGCCCAGGCGGTGGCCCGGCAGATGGTGGAGAAAAAGATCCCCGGCAAGATCATCAACATTGCGTCTTTGAACAGCGTGCTGGGGTTGAAAAACATGGTTTCCTACTGCGCCGCCAAGGGCGGCATTGCCCAGATGACCAAAGCTATGGCCAATGAACTGGCCCCCTACGGCATCTGCGTCAACGCCATCGGCCCCGGCTACTTTGAGACGGAGATGACCAAGCCCCTTTTCCAGAAGCCGGAGTATGTGAAAATGTTCCACGAACGGATCCCCATGAACCGCACCGGCCTACCGGAGGACCTGGCGGGAGCCGCCGTGTTCCTGGCATCCCCTGCTTCCGACTATATGACCGGGCAGATTGTGTACGTGGACGGCGGATGGCTGGTGAATTAATGACAGCAGGCCGGGAAGGGAGCCCACTCCCATTCCCGGCCTGTTCCTTTTCTCCGCTGTGATCCCCGGATCAGCCTTTATAGACCACCCTGCGGAAATTCTTTTTGCCCTTCTTCAGCATCTTTCCCTCGCCCTGCAGTTCCTCTGCCGTGTAGGTCTTCTGAATGTCCGCCACCTTCTCGCCGTCCACACTGACGCCGCCCTGCTCCACAGCCCGCCGGGCCTCGGACTTGGAGGGCACTAGTTCTGCCTTCCGCAGAAGGGTCAGGATGTCAATAGAGCCCTCGGCCAAATCCTCTGCCGTCAGCTCCGTGGTGGGGATATTGGCGCCGTCGCCGCCGCCCACAAACAGGGCCTTGGCAGCGTTCTCCGCCTTTTGGGCCTCCTCGTCCCCGTGGACCAGCTTAGTCAGCTCAAAGGCCAGAATCTCCTTGGCCTTGTTCAGCTGGCTGCCCTCCCACTTGTCCATCTCGTCAATCTGCTCCAGCGGCAGGAATGTGAGCATCCGCAGGCACTTGAGCACGTCCGCGTCCGCCACATTCCGCCAGTACTGATAGAAATCGTAAGGGGAAGTCTTGTTGGGATCCAGCCACACGGCGCCGGACTGGGTCTTACCCATCTTCTTACCCTCGGAGTTGAGCAGCAAGGTGATGGTCATGGCATAGGCATCCTTCCCCAGCTTCCGGCGGATCAGCTCCGTGCCGCCCAGCATATTGCTCCACTGGTCGTCCCCGCCAAACTGCATATTGCAGCCGTATCTCTGGAACAGGGTGTAGAAGTCATAGCTTTGCATAATCATATAGTTGAACTCCAGGAAGCTGAGGCCCTTCTCCATTCGCTGCTTGTAGCACTCGGCGGTAAGCATCCGGTTGACGCTGAAGCAGGCGCCCACTTCCCGGAGCAGCTCCACATAATTCAGGTCCAGCAGCCAATCGGCATTGTTGACCATCAGGGCTTTGCCCTCGGAAAATTCAATGAAACGGCTCATCTGCTTCTTAAAGCAGTCGCAGTTGTGCTGGATCGTCTCCACGGTCATCATCTGCCGCATATCCGAACGGCCGGAGGGATCGCCGATCATACCGGTGCCGCCGCCCACCAGGGCAATGGGGCGGTTCCCCGCCTCCTGCAGGCGCTTCATCAGGCACAGGGCCATAAAGTGGCCCACGTGCAGGCTGTCCGCCGTGGGGTCAAAGCCAATGTAGAAGGTGGCCTTGCCGTTGTTCACCAGCTCCCGGATTTCCGGCTCATCGGTGACCTGGGCAATGAGCCCCCGGGCCTGAAGTTCTTCGTAAATCTGCATGTTCCATTTCTCCTTTTCTGTTAAAATTCCGAACACAGGACGAAGGAAACCCCCGTCCTTCGGAAAGGACGAGGGTTCAGCTCGTGGTACCACCTTACTTTACCGCCTGCTCACGCAGACAGCCTCACTGAGTACATGGGACGGATCCCGGATACTCTGGCGCGGTAACGGGCGCCTCACGTCTCAGCCTACTGGGAAATTCCGTTGGGTGAGCGGCTCAGGGATGTATTCACCAAGCGGATCTTCCGCGCCTCTCACCAACCGGCTGCTCTCTGTGGACTCTAGCTTTGCTACTGGTTCCCGTCTCTGCCTTTACTTTTGCAATTATGAGGCCATTATAACAGGGTTGGCAAATTTGTCAAGGATTTTTTGACGTGAAATTTTCAGGTGTGAAAATTTTGCACTTACAAGAAAATTTCATCTGTGCTATACTCAAATCATGGAGGTGTCCCTATGAAAAAAGAATATGAAGTGGTCGCAGAAATCATCAACGCCTGCGCTGGCAGCGGCAGGCCCCAGGTTTTTATGGAGGATGTAGAGTTGGAAGACACGGATGAATATGTCCGGGCAAAGCATGGACGGGACTGGGAGGACGTCAAAAAAGAGACTCTGCCCTCCGGGGAGATCCAATATACCCTGGACAAAGGCAGCATCTCTTACAAGTACACCTTCACCGAGTAAAAACTCACCCCGCTTCTAAAGTACCTGGTGAACTCTCCCGCCCTTTCGGTTCCGGACCTGCCTTCACCGCAGCAGGACCGAAAACAACGGGATAGTCACCAGGGACAGCAGGGTGGAGACACAGACCAGCTTGGAGGCATACTCGGTGTCGTGGTTGTACTTTTTGGCCAGCATAGCGGTGGCGCTGGCAGCGGGCATAGCCGCAATCAGCACAGTTACCCCCAGTGCCATGGCATCCACCCGCAGCAGCCGGAGTACGGCGTAAAACAGCAGAGGCAGTGCCAGCAGGCGGATGAAGCTGTAGTAAAACACCGAGCCGTCCAGCAGCTTCCGCAGGTCCATTTTTCCCAGTATACAGCCCACCAGCATCATGGACATGGAGGTAGTGCACTGGCTGAGCCCCTGGACAGTGCGGCCCAGGGCATCCGGCAGGTTCACGTTCAGTCCCATAAACACAAATCCCAGGACCACCGCCAGCATACACGGGTGCAGCGCCAGGGTTTTGACCATGGCCTTCCGGTCAGCACGGGCGAACAAGGAAAGCCCCGCGGTCCACATGGACACCCGGGGTGGAATCAGGGCAATGGAGGCGTACAGCAGTGCCTCCGTTCCCATGACCTCCTCTATAATCGGCAGGCCAATGAATACTGAATTAGTACACAGGGTAGCGTACTTCATCAGCAGCTCCCGCTCCCCGCCAAACCGCCGGTACAGGAACCGGTTGGCCACCAGGTAGGTCAGCTGCATGGCAAAGCCGATCCCCGCCACCAGGACGGTCTCCTGCACCACCTCCGCCGTCAGCCCAATGTCCAGGAAAGAGCGGAAGATGTTGCAGGGAAGGATTACGTACAGCACAATGTCCACCATCTGCTTCTGGGTGGTGTCCCCCACCCAGCCCTTGCGGGCCAGGAAAAAACCGATGGCTACCAACAAAAAGATCTGAATCTGCAGGTCAATAATCGTTTTCATTGTTCGATTATAGCGCACTCTTTTCCAAAAATCCATCCTTGTGGGAAGAATTTTTAAAACATTTTGCCTGTTTTAGCACTGCAGCATAATCTTCAAAATTTCTTTGTCCGTTCCGCTCATTCCCACCCGGCCCAGACGCCCCACATTCTCCAGCGTGGCCTCCACGCCCTTGGAGAGAATGCCATCGCCGCCGTAAAACTGCTGTCCCTCCTGGTACATGTGGTATCCCAGGATCCCGGCGTCCACCGCCGCGGCAATTTTGGCTGCGCAGGAAGCTTTGGCCCCGTCACAAATCATGCCGGACACAATGGCCAGGGCATTGACCACCGTGTGGATAATATCCTGGTAGCCGCCTCCGCTCAGGTAGGCAATACCAGCCCCGGCAGAGGCCCCGGCGCTGACTGCGCCGCAGTAGGCGGACAGCCGGCCAATACCGGTTTTCTGGTGGATGGCAATGAGGTTAGAGAGCACCAGGGCCCGGTACAGCTTGTCCTGGCTGACGCCCAGCTCCTCCGCATAGACGATCACCGGCACTGAGGCGGTAATCCCCTGGTTTCCACTGCCGGAATTGATGACCACCGGCATCTCGCAGCCGCCCATCCGGGCATCGGAACCGGCGGCGGCAGCGGCCTTGGCCCGGAGGACCACATCCTCCGACCCGTAGGTATTCCGCAGCACCTTGCCGATATTGGCACCGTAATTGCCCGTGAGCCCTTCCTGGGAGATGGCCATGTTGTAGGAAATCTGGCGGCCGATCACCCCCTGGACATCCGCCAGGTCCACGGTCTCCGCAAAGTCAAAGATGTCCCAGACGTTCAACAGGGAGCGGTCGGTAAGGCCGTTCTCCTCCTCCCCCTCCACCGGCAGGTTCCGCAGCACCTGGCCGTTTTTCTCCAGGTACACCAGGTTGGTGTGGTAGTTGGCAATCCGCACCTTCACCTGGTCCTCCCCTGCGGACACGATCACCCAGAGGTCAAAGACCCGGTCCCCCTCCAGGCCCTCCACACAGATAGAATGGCTTTTCATGTACTCCCGGATGGCTTCCTGCTCCCGCTCGCCCACCTGGGAGATCACTTCCAGCATCCGGTCCGATTCCCCGGCCACAATCCCCGCCGCGGCGGCCGCCTCAATCCCCCGCAGGCCGCCGGTGTTGGGCACAATCACGCTTTTCACATTCTTGATAATGTTTCCGCTGGCCTTTACCAGCACCTTTTCCGGCAGGGTCCCCAGCGTCTCCCTGGCCTTGGCTGCCCCGTAGGCAATGGCAATGGGTTCCGTGCAGCCCATGGCCGGAATCAGCTCCTCCTCCAGGATCTGCACATACGCCTGATATTTCTCACTCGTCTTTCGCATAAAAGAGTCCCTTCTTCCCGCATAAATCCGTCCGTTGACCGGCGGTATGATACCCTTATCTTACAACAATGATTTCAAAAATGCCAGCCCTTTTCTGGCCGCATCCTCCCCGGTGGGCTCCGGGCGGCATTCCAGGGAAAGGTACCCCTGGTATCCGATCTCCTTCAGGGTGTCGGTTGTCAGCCGCATATCGCAGTGCTGCCCATCCGGATAGTGACGGTTCCGGTCTGAGATCTGCGCGTACGCAATCATATCCGCCGCCCCCCGGATGGCAGAAGGAATATCGGTTTCCTCCAGGTCCATGTGGTAGGTGTCAATGTAGATCCGCAGCGCATCCGAATGGAAGCTGCGCACAAAATCCGCACACTGGGCAATGGTGTTGAAGGTATCGCTCTCCTTGCGGTTGACGCACTCCATGGCAATGGTAACGCCCCGTTCCTCCGCATACGGAATGCACTCCTCCAGGCTTTCCCGGTAATTTTCCACAAACTCCTCTTTGCTCCCGCACTCGGAGGCAAAGCCCTTGAGCACCCCAATGGTAGCCAGTGCCCCCAGCTTCTGGGCCAGGCGGATATGTCCCTTCATCCGCTCCACCGCCAGCCGGCGCTTTTCCGGATCCCGATGGGTCAGGCTGATGCCCTCCGCCAGGTAGGCGCTGCCGCTGGCCAGGGAAGCCACCTGGATCCCATATTTCTCGCAGGTTTCCTTCCATGCTTCCACATTCACCTGATCCGGATACTGCACATGTACTTCCACCGCATCGTAGCCGATCTCAGCCACCTTGGGGATGATCTCGGAAAAATCCCCCTGAAACAGGACAGGGGTCCCCTCCGGTACCGATTCTGCCACTGCCACTCCCAGTCCAATCATACTTCCAAACTCCTTTTCCTCACACCCTGACCCAGGTCCCCGTCTCCTGTGATTTCCGGAATGCGTCCACCAGCCGCATGGCGGCCAGGCCGTCCTCCCCGGAAATGGCAGGCTCCGTATCCTGTTCCACACAGTCGCAGAATAATCTGTGGATGGGTGTGATCTCTAATTTTTTCTGCTCTCCCATAGAAAAGTCAAACACCTGCACGCTCCCGTCCCGCCGTTCCAGGCGCAGGGCGTCCTGCTCCCCATAGATGGTCAGCACCCCCTGGGTTCCGTAGATCCAGGTGGTCCGGTCACTCCGCCCGTAGCTGGTGCGGCTGAAGGCCATCAGCCCGTACACGCCGTTCTCATATTCCACCAGGCCAAAGGCGTTGTCCTCCCCCGAAACCAGGGCCGCATCCGGCTTCTCCGCATCCAGCGTTACCAGGCAGCCAAAGGCTCTGCTGGCCTCGGCGCCCAAAAGATAGCGCATCAGGTCTATCCGGTGGGTGCCCAGCTCCGCCACCGCGTTCTTCCAGGGCTCCCCCTGGGACACGGCGGAGCTTCCGCCCACCCCCAGGAAGGTCCGGAAAGAGAGGATCCTCCCCAGGACCCCTTCCCGGATCAGCTCCCGGGCCCGCACATTGGGCTCATAGAGCCGCTGTACATGGCAGACCATCAGCTTCCGGTTCCGCTTCCGGGCTTCCGCCGCCATCTCCTCCGCCTCCCGGCTGTCCATGGCCAGTGGTTTTTCGCACAGCACGTGCTTGCCTGCCCGCAGGGCCCCCATCACCAGCCCATAGTGGGAGGGGGTGGGGGTTGCCACCAGCACCGCGGCCACCTGCGGATCCGCCCAGATCTCCGCCGGGGAGCCATAGACCTTGCCGCCCCACTGGGCGGCCGCCTCCTCCGAGCGAGCCCGGCTCCGGTTGTAAAAGCCGTGCAGCTCCCCGTTGGGGGTCTGCAGGATCCCCGGGATATGGCGTTTCCGGGAAATATCCCCACTGCCGATAATCACAATTCGCACCATAATGGTTTCCTCCTACATGCCCAGATAGGCCTTCTGCACCTGGTCTGAGTGCAGCAGCTCCTCCGCCGTGCCGGAGAGCACAATCTTCCCCGTCTCCAATACATAGGCCCGGTCCGAAATCTTCAGGGCGCTCCGGGCATTCTGTTCCACCAGCAATACCGTGGTCCCCAGATCCCGGATTTTCTGGATCAGGGTAAAGATGTCCCGCACCACCAGCGGCGCCAGGCCCAGGGAGGGCTCGTCCAGCAGCAGGAGCTTGGGGCCTCCCATCATGGCGCGGCCCACCGCCAGCATCTGCTGTTCCCCTCCGGACAGGGTGCCCGCCGCCTGGCTTTCCCGCTCTTTCAGGATGGGGAAGAGCTGATGCACCACCTCCAGGGTTTCCTCGCACTGGGCCTTAGTCCGCAGGTATCCGCCCATTTTCAGGTTCTCCAGCACCGAAAACTTGGGGAAAATCTGCCGGCCTTCCGGGGAGAGGACGATCCCATTCTCCACCTTTTTCTTGGTGGACCACTTGCTGATGTCCTGCCCCTGATAAAAGATTTTTCCGCCGGCCAGCTCCTTCAGCCCGCTGATGGCCCGCATGGTGGTGGATTTCCCCGCGCCGTTGGAGCCGATGAGCGTGACAATCTCTCCCTCGTTTACCGTAAAAGAAACATCCCGCAGGGCATTGATACTTCCATAGTTGACCACAATGTGTTCCAGCTGCAGCAGCGCCATGTCAATCCTCCTCCCCCAGGTACGCCTCAATCACCGCTTTGTCCTGGGAAACCTGCTCCGGCGTCCCATCGGCTATGAGCTCCCCGTGATTCAGCACGTAGATTCTCTCGCAGATATTCATCACAAATTTCATATCGTGTTCAATGAGGAAAATCGTCAGGCCCATCTGCTTCAGCTGCAGCACCATCTCCCGCAGCTCTTCCGTTTCCTGCTCGTTCATACCGGCCGCCGGCTCATCCAGCAGCAGCAGCTTGGGCTCCGTAGCCAACGCCCGGGCAATCTCCAGGCGGCGCTGGTGGCCGTAGGGTAGGGAGCTGGCCAGCGAATGCCGGTCCTCCCAAAGGTCCATCAGCTTCAGCAGCTCCTCCGCCTTTTCCTGGGCCTCCCGGCCCTCCCGGCGCCTCCGGCCGGTGTAGAAGATGGCGTCAAACAGGTTGGTTTTCCGGCGGCTGTGCATGCCGGCAATCACATTGTCCATCACACTCAGCTTCCCGAACAGGCGGATATTCTGGAAGGTGCGGGCAAACCCTGCCTGGGCAATCTCATGGGTCTTATAGGTGGTGATGTCCGTCCCCTCCAGGAACACCTGCCCCTCCGTGGGATGGTAGATGCCCGTGATCACGTTAAACAGCGTGGTCTTCCCCGCCCCGTTGGGGCCGATGATCCCCACAATCTCCCCCTGCTCGATATGAATATCAATGTTGTCCAGGGCCACCAGGCCGCCAAAGCGCTGGGTGACATGGGCAACCTTTAATACCTCACTCATGCCTTGGCCTCCTTTTCCTTGTCCGCCGCCTTCATCTGCAGGCGCTGGCGGATGTACTTAAAGTTGACGCTGCCCAGCAGGCCGTCCGGCTTCACCAGCATCATCACCACGATGATGACGCCGTAGATCATGCCCCGGTATTCCATCAGGCCGCGCATAACCTCCGGCAGCACCGTCAGGATGGTGGTGCCCAGGATGGCGCCGGGTATGCTGCCCAGGCCGCCGAAGATGGCCAGGATCACCAGGTCCAGAGACGCGCTGGTGGTAAAGCCGCTGGGGTCAATGAAGCTGATGTAATGGGCATAGAAGGCGCCCGCCAGCATGGCCTTTCCCATCTTGGTCCGGTAGACGGTGACGGAGGTCAGGAGCATCAGCAGGATGGAGATCATCAGGATGACCACCTGGCTGGAGGTGATGGTCACGTTCCCCAGCGTCACCTGGCCAAAATCCAGCATGTTGGGATACGGCTTGGTCTCGCTGCCAAAGAAGATCCGCACCGCGTTCTCTATAATCTGGGAAATACCCAGGGTGGTAATCAGACCGGCAATCTTGGGGACCTTTTTCTCCCGGAGGCGGCGCAGGCCAAAGCGGTCAATGGCGTACCCCACAATTCCGGTCAGAAGGAGCCCCAGCCCGAAGGAAAGACCAAAGCTGCCCACCAGCCCGGTGTACAGCATGAGGGTCAGATAGCCCCCCAGCATATACACCGAACCGTTGGCAAAGTTGATCAGCTCCAACACGCCGAATACCATGGAATAGCCGATCGCGACCAGCGCGTACGTGCTGCCGATGGTAATTCCGTTGATAAGCTGTTGTAAAAACATACCCTTTTCCTCTCTCGCCGTTACTCGGCAGGCAGATACACAAACTCACCGTTTTCCACGGTAAAGGTGAAGACCTCGCGGATCAGGTCCCCATTCTCGTCAAACCAGGCGTCCCCGGCACAGAGGGGGATATCCAGCTCCTTGATCTTGGCCGCCAAGGCCTCCGGATTGTCCGTCCCTACCTCGGCCGCCGCGTGCATGGCCAGCATGGCCCCATCGTAGGCCAGGGCCGCAAAGTTGTCAAACTCCACCCCGCCGTCGGCCGCGTATGTCTCGTTGTACCGCTCCACAATGTCGGCGGTGTACTCGCCGAAATCGTTGTTGGCCATCACCTCATCGGTGTAAATCCGGGCAATGCCCATCAGCAGCATACCGTCCGCTTCCTCGCCCACCAGGTCCAGGAACTCCTGTTTAAACACGTTGCCCACGCCCACCAGCTGTACGTCCTGCATGCCCAGCTGGTTGGACTGCAGCACAATGGAGGCGCCGTCGCTGTACTCGGCCACAATAAACAGAATGTCCGGGTTGGTCTCTTTGATCTTGGACAGAAGGGGGGTAAAGTCCTTGGTCTGGTTGGGCACAAAGGTCTCCGTGGCGCAGATGGTGCCGCCCAGGGACTCAAAGCGTTCCTGCACTGCCTCCAGGGTGGTGATGCCCACATCCGTGTTCTGGTAGATCACCGCCATGTTGCAGGCTCCGAACTGGTCGTACAGCATCTCCGCGATGGTCCCAAAAATCACCTCCGACTTACAGGCCAGGGGGATCATCATGCTGCCCATGCCCGGGTAATCCGGATGGGAGGTGTTGGGGGAGATCATGGGGATGGAGGCTTCCTGGTATACGGAGGCCGCTGCCATGGACACACTGGAGCCATAGCTGCCGATGACGGAAAACACATCGTCATTGCTGATGATCATGTTGGCCACGTTG
Organism: Candidatus Pseudolachnospira avium; assembly: GCA_904420025.1. Taxonomy (GTDB): domain Bacteria; phylum Bacillota; class Clostridia; order Lachnospirales; family Lachnospiraceae; genus Pseudolachnospira; species Pseudolachnospira avium. Next base: position 12,032 of record CAJFTW010000153.1, on the reverse strand, counting down.
ATGCCCTCTTTCTGGTCCCCCTTATCGTCATAGACCTCGAACTGGACATCCTGGCCATTGAGGCCGCCGGCTGCGTTGAAATCCGCCACCGCCATCTCGATGGCATTCCGGTAGGAGGTGCCGTACTGCATCATGGTACCGGTAAGGGGGACGGACGCCGCCAGGGTATACTTGGTAATCTCCCCGGTCCCCTCCGTGTTCACATCCCCGCCGGAGGAGCCGGCCGCCGTGGTTTCATTGCCGTTGACGCCGCAGCTTGAAAGCATAACCGCTGCCAGAACCATTGCCATTGCTCTCAATTTCCACTTTTTCATTTTTTCCTCCTGTTCTCTTTCCGTCTGGCCTCTTTGTCCGGCAGCCTTACCGGTCCGGCCCAAAGACCATATCCATCGCCTGCTTCAGCGTGTTAAAACGATACTCCGGAATGTCGCTTCCCTGGGCACAGCCGGAAGCGATAATCAACCGGTTGGCGGGAACCGCCTGGCTGGCCGCCTTGACCCGCTCCACCATGTTCTGCAGCAGCTGATCCCGGTCTTCCACCCGGAAGTCCTGCCAACGCTCCACGCCGCCTACCACAATCTTGCCGGGGAGCAGCTCCGCCCCCTGCTTCAGGGACACGTTGGTGATGATATCCTCCCAGTTCACCGACTCCAGCGGATACTCGGCGGCAAACTCCATAAACAGGTTGGTCTGGCCGTGAACGTGCATCATGTTGAACCAGGTCTTGCCCACAGCCGGCTCAAAGGCGGCCAGGTCGTAGGGAACGCCGAACCGGCGGTACAGCTCCGGCGTGAACAGCTTGTCGTTCATAAACTGGCTGGAGTAGAAGATGCCGTCCACGCCCACCTTCACAAACTCCTCAATAATGTTCCGGGTCACCTCGGTGATCACCTTCAGCCCTTCCTCCAGGTCATCGCCGTAGTACCGGATCAGATCCGCAAAGGGCCAGGGGTTCTGCCAGCCGTTGTACAGCTCCATGGCATAAGTGGCCGGGGTGAACACGGTTGCCAGCACCGGCACCTTTCCGTGGTACTTGTCCACCAGCCGCTTGGCCACCTCCACCTCCCGGGCCACGGCTCCGGTTTTCACGTCCACCGGCTTCAGGTGGCGGAAGCCCCGGGGGCTGTTGACAATCCGCTTGTTGGTGGTGGGGAAGTCGTTGGAATGGCGGGACCAGGTGATGTCCGCCCCATACTGTTCCTGGAAGTACACCCCGTTGGACATAATCTTGATCAGATCCCACTGGTTCTGCTCCTGGAACGCAATGTGCTTTTTCACCGAGTCCTCCACCACCCGGTCCTCCAGGAAAAAGTGCTTCCAGATGGTTGCCCCGGGCCGGTCCACTTCCTTGCCTTCCACCATGGCGCGCAGCCGTTCATAAGAATTCATATTCGTTTCCTCCTCCTTTTGCCTGCAATCCGTTTTTCATCTTCTGTTTCTATTTTTTGATATGTTTATTGTAACCGGCTTTCCCCTGCAGGACAAATACCGGGTTTTTATCGCACCAATAGAATGCGTCTATTGTTTCATCCGGCGCTTATTTTCACAATCGGATAGGGGAATTTCCTTCCCCTATCCGATTACGCGATGCGTACCGCTCACAGCATAAATGCCGCTCGCTGTACTTGCCCGGCAAATGGCCGCTCATGCAAGCATGACGGCCGCTTGCCGGGCTTATCGCGCAAAAAAAGCAGGGCTGCCTTTTTTTATCTGCAGTCCTGCCCTTGGCAGTATTTCCCGGATTCCGTCTAAAATTTTCCGGTATCCTCCTGAAACTCCTCCATGTGCCGGATCACAAAGTCCCGGAACTTTTCCGACGCCGGGGAAAAGAACTGGTTCTGGGGCCAGATCATGTACATGGTGCGGCTTGCCTCCAGTCCCTCAATCTCCAGCATTTTTACATTTTCATAGTCCCGGCCCAGCAGCCGGGGCACAATGCCTACGCCCAACCCCTTGGCCACAATCCCGGTGATCATCACCTCATCCTGTACCTCATACGCAATGCGGGGGGTAATCTTGGCCTTCCGGAACAGCTCCTCCACCTCCGGGCGGCTGGCACAGCTCTTTTTCCAGGTCACCAGGTTTTCCTGGGCAATCTCCTCCTTCCCCTCCTCCAGCTCCCGCAGAGAGCGCTCCGCGTGCTGCAAAAAGGATTTCCCGTATTTGGTCAGGGTCACGCCACGCCCCACCTTCCGAAACAGCGGGGCCCCCAGCTCCAGCTCCAGCTCCGACATGGCGTAGCTCAAGCTGGGCTGGGAAATCAAAAGCTTCTCCGCGGCCCGCGTGTAGTGCTCCAGCTCCGCGATCACTTTAAAATACTGTATCTGCTGCAGGTTCATCTTGTGTTCCTTCTCTCCGCCTGGCATTTGTGATTTTCATATCATTATATCTTTCGCAATCTTTTTGTCAAATAACTATTCAAAACTACATTTTACGTTTTTCTTCTCCTATTTCTCTAATTTTCCAGTATTTTCCTTGCTTTTTCCCTGCCCCAAAGAGCAAGAAAGGGAAGCCCTTTGACCGCCGCCGGGCTCCCCTTTTCAGACCGGATTACCACATAATCCGGTTTATTTTCCGCTGTCCCCATAGTTCTTCAGCACCCGGGCGCTGGGATCGTCCACATCGCAGCCCTCCCAGGAACGGTTGGGCATCCAGAAATCCGGGATCATTCTGGCCTGGCCGGGATAGTATTTCTCAAACAGCTCCCGGTACAGCAGGCTCTCCTTGGTGAAGGGCTGGGCAAAGGTGTAGGCCTTCCGCTTCTCCTCAAACTCCTCGTCCGTGTAGAGGCTTTCCGCATACTCTTTCAGGTCGTCCACCATGCTGTGGCCCACCGCGTCGCTGAAGGCGGCCTTTTCCCGCCACAGGATGTTCTCCGGCAGCCATTCCCCCTCCTCGAAGGCTTTCCGCAGCAGATACTTGCCCTTGCCGTAAGTGTTCAGCTTCCGGGCCGGGTCAATGGACATGACGTACCGGGCAAAATCCAGATCCCCAAAGGGCACCCGGGCCTCCAGGCTGTTGTCCGCCAGGCACCGATCTGCCCGAAGCACATCGTAAAAGTACAGCTCCCGGAGCCGTTTTTCCGCCTCCTCCTGGAAAGCCTGGGCGCTGGGGGCAAAGTCAGTGTATTTGTAGCCGAACAGCTCATCGGAAATCTCCCCGGTGAGAAGCACCCGGATGTCCGTGTGCTCGTGGATGTACTGGCACACCAGGTACATGCCCATGCTGGCCCGGATGGTGGTGATGTCGTAGGTGCCCAGGGCCGCAATGACCTTTTCCAGGTTTTCCAGCACCTGCTCCTTGGTCATAATCACTTCCGTGTGCTCCGCCCCCAGATGGTCCGCCACCTGTCTTGCGTATTTCAGGTCAATGGCATCCACATCCATGCCGATGGCAAAGGTGCGGATAGGCTTTTTCAGGATTTTCGCCGCAATGGCGCAGACCAGGCTGGAGTCCAGGCCGCCGGAGAGCAGGAAGCCCAGAGGGGCATCGGCATCCAGACGCTTCTCCACGCCGGCCACCAGCTTTTCCCGGATGTTGCGGGTGATCTCCGGCAGCTCCTCATGGCGGTACTCCGCCACGCTGGCAATGTCCGCATACCGTTCAAACTTGCCGTCGCAGTAGTAGCAGCCCGGCGGGAAGGGGAACACCTCCTTGACCCAGCCCACCAGACATTTGGCCTCACTGGCAAAGGCAATGTGGCCGCTCTCCGAATAGCCGTAGAACAGCGGGCGGATGCCGATGGGATCCCGGGCCGCCACCACCTGGCCGCTTTCCGCGTCATAAATCAGGCAGGCGAACTCCGCGTCCAGATGCCGGAACATCTCCAGGCCATACTCCCGGAACAGGGGCAGCAGCAGCTCACAGTCCGACTGGCTCTCAAACCGGTAGCCCCGCTCCTCCAGCTCCTTTTTCATCACCCGGAAGCCGTAGAGCTCCCCGTTGCAGACCACCCAGCTGCCGTCCCGCTCAAAGGGCTGCATGCCGTCATCGGTCAGATCCATAATGGCCAGCCGGTCAAAGCCGATATAGCCAAATTCCGTCTCCACCAGCCGCTGGTCGTCCGGCCCCCGGTTGACGGTCCGGAGCAGGTAATCCCGCAGGGTGTCATAATCCATGTCGTGGCCCACGTAACCAAAAATCGCGCACATATCTGTTTCCTCTCTTTCTGATCTACCCGCCGGCCCTGCCGGTCCGGGTCTGCCAGGTTCCATACGGCATGCCGCCGCATTCCTGGCCGGAGGGGCTGAAGGACAGCCCTGTCTGCAAAGTTCCTGAGAGGTCTGGCGGTTTCCTGTTTTTTGGAAACCAAAAAAGGCAGCTGGTCCGTCCTCCCCAATGTTCAGGACGAATAGCTGCCTATCCGCGGTGCCACCTAAATTGCCGCCCAGCCGGCGGCCTCCTTTTCGCGTTCGCCTTTGAAACGCTAGCTCTGTAACGGGAGCAGCCCGTCTCCCCTACTCTCCCGCCCGTAATCCCGGCGGATTTCAGGTTGCGGCTCCGGAGTGTTCTTTCCGACAATCCCTGGCGCAGGGCTCTCACCTTTCCCCCACTCTCTGGAACAGCAGAATGCCGTACTTTTCTCCATCCATGCCTTTTTCATGTTGGATACTCTACCACAGTTTAGGGAATCTGTCAAGCGGGTTGGAGAAAATCCGGGAGACAAAACTGGATTTTCGCGGGTTTCCTTGTTATAATGAAACTGGATTTTGGTTACCCGTCTCGGATAGGAAAAGGAGACGCCGGTATTGCGAAGGGAGTGCTGATCCATGAGTGGTACGATGAAGAAAAAGCTTCCCATTGGAATTGAAAATTTCCGGGATATTCGGACAGAAAATTTTTATTATGTTGATAAGACCGCTATGATCCGGGAGCTTCTCCAGCGATGGGCAAAGGTCAATCTGTTTACCCGCCCCCGCCGTTTCGGCAAATCCCTGAACATGAGTATGCTGCGGTCTTTCTTTGAGATAGGGGAAGACCCATCCCTGTTTGAAGGGCTTGCCATCTCCCGGGAAACCGAGCTCTGCCAAGCTTACATGGGGCAGTTTCCGGTGGTATCCATCAGCTTGAAGGGAGTGGACGCAGCCAACTATCAGACAGCCCGCAACCTGGCGGTCAAAGCCATCAACGAGGAGGCCCGCCGTCTGCGCTATCTGCTGGACAGCGATCAACTGGCACCGGAGGATAAAATTCTGTTTTCTCAATTTCTGGACAAGGATATGGCAGATGAAACATTGGTCTGCAGCCTTCGGGAACTGTGCGAACTGTTGGAAAAGCATTTTGGCAAAAAAGTGATTCTATTGATTGACGAGTACAATGTCCCGCTGGCCAAGGCTCACGAACAGGGTTATTATGATCCGATGGTGTTTCTGATCCGCAATCTGTTTTCCCAGGCGCTGAAAACCAATGACAGCCTGTATTTTGCTGTGCTCACCGGCTGCCTGCGGGTTGACCGGGAAAGTATTTTCACTGGCCTGAACAATGTAAAAACACTCTCCATCACCTCCTTTTCTTTTGACGAGTACTTTGGCTTTACCGACTTCGAAGTCCAGGAGATGCTGCAGTATTACGGAGCGGAAAACAAATATGAAATGGTCAAGAACTGGTATGATGGCTATCGCTTTGGCAAGGTAGATGTGTATTGTCCCTGGGATGTGATTCGCTACTGCGATGAATTGCAGGACAATCCCGATGCCGAGCCTCAAAATTACTGGTCCAACACCAGCAGCAACGATGTGGTCCGGCACTTTCTGCAGCAGGTGGACCAGGGACTGACCAAGAGCGAAATGGAGGCTTTGATCGCCGGTGAAGCCGTAACCAAAGAGATATCGGAGGAGTTAACATACAACCATCTGTATGACTCCATTGACCATCTCTGGAGTGTTTTGTTTGCCACCGGCTATCTGACCTACCGGGGGAAAGGAAGCGGAAACACCTATCAGCTGGCAATTCCCAACCAGGAAATCCGCAGCATTTTTACGGAGCAGATTATGACGCTGTTTAAGGAAGCGGTGGCCCGGGACGGTGAAAGCCTGGCTGCCTTCTGCGACGCGCTGCAGGCCGGGAACGCGGCGGAGGTGGAAAGCTGTTTTTCCGCTTATCTGGCCAAAACCATCCGCATTCGGGATACGTTCCGGCAGCGCCCTTCCAGGGAAAGCTTTTTCCATGGAATTCTTCTGGGAATTCTCAGCTACAAAAACGGCTGGTATGTGCGCTCCAACCAGGAAGCCGGGGAGGGATACAGTGACATTCTCATCCAGGTGGAGGGAACGGACATTGGCATGATCTTAGAGGTAAAATACGCCGAAAATGGACAGTTTGATGCGGCATGCCGGGAAGCCCTGCAGCAGATCGAAGAAAAAAATTACGCGCAGGCGCTGCGCTCGGAGGGCTGCCGGGTAATTCTCCAATATGGCATTGCCTGCTTCCGGAAAAGATGCCGGGTGATGGTGGAGAGGGAAGAATATCCGGAGGTATGAATTTACGTAAAACAGCGGTATGTCCGAACCCTTCCACATACCGCTGTCCTACCGAATTTCGTTATAGAAAATCTCTTTCTGTTACTTCCTCTCCTCCAGCACCGGCTCCAGAATCGCCAGCATATCATCCACATCCTGCTCCGTGATCACCAGCGGCGGCACAAACCGCAGGATATTGGAGCCGGCGTTGATCAGGATCAGGCCTCTCCGCTGGCATTCCTCAATGATGCCGCCCACCGGCTCGGAAAACTCCAGCCCGTGGATCAGGCCCACGCCCCGGTGCTCCACAATCTTCGGGAATTTGTCCGCCAGCTCATCCAGCTTCTGCCCCAGGTAAGCGCCCACCTTCTGCACATTGTCCAGCACATGGAGGGACTGGTACAAATCCAGCACCTTGCTGGCCGCGGCGCCCACCAGGGGGTTGCCTCCGTAGGTGCTGCCGTGGTCCCCGGGCTTCAGGGACGCAGCCTTCTCGTTGCACAGGAAGGCGCCCACCGGCATACCGCAGCCCAGGGCCTTGGCCACCGTCATCACATCCGGCAGCACGCCGTAGCGCTGGCAGGCAAACATAGTGCCGGTACGGCCCATGCCGCACTGGATCTCGTCAAAAATCAGCAGAATATCCTTCTCATCGCACAGCTCCCGCAGCCCTTTCAGGAACTCGCCGGTGGCCGGATAGATGCCGCCCTCGCCCTGCACCGGCTCCAGGATGATGGCGCAGGTTTTCTCGGTCACCTGGGCCTTGACGCTCTCCAGATTGTTGAAATCCGCAAAACGGATGCCGGAGATCAGCGGACGGAAGGGATCCTGGTAGTGGGCGTTTCCAGTGACGGACAGGGCTCCCAAGCTGCGCCCGTGGAAGGAGTGGTGCATGGCAATAATCTCGTGGCCGTTGGTGCCATCCCGGTCGTAGGCGTAGCGGAGAGCCGTCTTCAGCGCACCCTCAATGGCCTCGGTGCCACTGTTGGTGAAAAACACCTTCTCCATGCCGGAGGCCTCCACCAGCTTCCGGGCCGCCTCCACCGCCGGCTCGTTGTAGAAATAGTTGGAGCAGTGGATCAGCTTATCCACCTGGTTCTTCACCGCCTCATTGAACTCCGGGTTGTTGTAGCCCAGGGCAAACACCGCAATGCCGGCGCAGAAATCCAGATATTTGTTGCCCTCGTTGTCGTACAGATACACGCCCTGGCCATGGTCCAGCACCAGGGGATACCGGTTATAGGTGTGCAGGAGATACTGTTCCCCCTGCTCCATCACTTCCTGTTTGGTCATTTATTTATTCTCCTTGTCATTGATAATTACGGTTCCAATCCCTTTATTGGTAAAGAACTCCAGCAGCAGGCTGTGAGGCAGACGGCCGTCCAGGATATGTACCCGGGCCACCCCCTCCCGCAGGGCATGGATGCAGTTCTGCAGCTTGGGAATCATGCCGCCGCTGGCCCCGCCGCTGGCAATGAACTCCTCCGCCTCGTGGACCTCCATGGAGTGGATGAAGGTGCTTTTGTCGGAGAAATCCCGGTACACCCCTTCCGTGTCCGTGAGGAAGGCCAGCTTGTTGGCGTGGAGGGCCTCCGCCACCGCGCAGGCCGCGTCATCCGCATTGATGTTGTAGGAATCAAAGTTGTCATCAAAGCCGATGGGGCAGACAATGGGCAGGAAATCCTTCTCCAGCAGGTCCAGAATGATCTTGGGATTCACCTGGGTAATCTCCCCCACAAAGCCGATATCCTCCCCACCAGAGTAGCGCTTTTTTACCTTCAGCAGGCCGCCGTCCTTGCCGCTGATGCCCACGGCGTGGACGCCCAGGGCCTCCACCTTCTGCACCAGGCCCTTGTTGACCCGGTTCAGCACCATCTCCGCAATCTCCATGGTGGCCGCATCGGTGACCCGCAGGCCATTGACAAACCGGGGCTCCATGCCGGAGCGCTCCACCCACTTGCTGATGTCCTTGCCGCCGCCGTGGACAATCACCGGCTTAAAGCCCACCAGCTTCAGCAGCACCACGTCCTTGATCACATTCTCCTTCAGCTTTTCGTCCAGCATGGCGCTGCCGCCATACTTGACCACCACAATCTTCCGGTTGAATTTCTGGATATAGGGAAGTGCTTCCACCAGCACTTCCGCTTTGTGCATAATGGCTTCGTCCATCTCTTTCTTCTCCCCCTTAGCTGCGGTAATCCGCATTGATGCTTACGTATTCATGGGTCAGGTCGCAGCCCCAGGCCGTGGCGCTGGCCTCCCCTTCCTTCAGATCCACCAGGGCCGTCACCGCCGGCTCGGAAAGGATCCTGGTGGCCTCCTCCTCGCTGTAATCGGTGGCCACGCCGCCGGCCACAATCTGAAGCTTCCCGGCTGCGCTCTCAAAATACAGGTCCACCTTGTCCGGGTCAAAGACCGCGCCGGAATAGCCCATGGCGCAGAGGATCCGGCCCCAGTTGGCGTCATGGCCGTAGATGGCCGCCTTGGTCAGGGTGGAGGTGACCACCGATTTGCTGAGGGTCCGGGCCTGTTCCTTGCTGGACGCATGGATCACCTGGACCTCAAACAGGGCCGTGGCCCCCTCCCCGTCTCCGGCAATCCGCTTGCACAGGTCCACCATCACCGCATGGAAGGCCTCATAGAACGCGTCGTATTCCGGGCCGGGGCCGGTGATCTCCGGGCAGCCCGAGGCGCCGTTGGCCAGCACCAGCACCGTGTCGTTGGTGGAGGTGTCCCCGTCCACCGAGATCATATTGAAGGTGTCCTCCACATCCTTGCTGAGGATCTGCTGCAGGGCATCCTGGGTGATGGCCGCATCGGTGGTCAGGAAGCACAGCATGGTGCACATATCCGGATGGATCATTCCGGAGCCCTTGCACATGCCCGCCACCGTCACCGTCTTGCCGCCGATGGTGGTCTGCACCGCCACCTCCTTGGACACCGTATCTGTGGTCATAATGGCCTCCGCCGCCATCCGGGCGTTCTCCCGGCTGCTCCCGGCCGCTTCCCGCAGCTGGTGCACGCCGGCCACAATCTTATCCATGGGCAGCTGCGGCCCAATGACCCCGGTGGAAGCCACGCACACGCTGCCGGCGGGCACGCCGAACGCTTTGGCTGTCTCCTCCGCGGTCTTGGCACAGTTGTCCAATCCTTCCTTTCCGGTGCAGGCGTTGGCCACACCGCTGTTGACCACCACCGCATGGCAGGGGACCTTGCTGTCCACCACCTGCCGGTTCCAGAGTACCGGAGCTGCCTTCACCAGGTTCCGGGTAAAGACCCCAGCCACCTGGCAGGGCACCTGGCTGAACACCACAGCCATATCCTTTTTATCCTTCTTAATGCCGGCCATAATGCCGGCCGCCTCAAATCCCTGGGGAGCGGTTACGCCTCCGTCCATCTGCTGCATGTTTCTGTTTCTCCTCTCTTTTCCAAATCAATCGGTTTTGGCAGCTTTTCCTTACGGGAACAGCGGCGGCTGCATCAGCCCCGTGTTCTCCGGCAATCCAAACATCAGGTTCATATTCTGGAGGGCCTGGCCCGCCGCGCCCTTGACCAGGTTGTCCAGAGCCCCCATGGCCACAATCCGGTGGGTCCGGGGATCCAGCTGAAAGCCGATGTCCACAAAGTTGCTGCCCTCCACCCAGCGGGTCTCCGGGCATACGCCCTGGCCCAGCAGGCGGATGAAAAATTCTTCCCCGTAATACTTCTCATAAGCAGCCTGTACCGCTTCCGCTGACACGTCCCCTGCCAGGCTGGCATAGGCCGTCACCAGAATGCCCCGGTTCATGGGCACCAGATGGGGCGTGAAATTCAGCAGCACCGGTTTTCCACAGGCGTAGCTCAGCTGCTCCTCAATCTCCGGCGTATGCCGGTGGGTGGTAACGCCGTAGGCCTTGATATTCTCATTGACCTCACAGTACAGGTTGGCCACCTTGGCCCCCCGGCCTGCCCCGGAGGTGCCGGACTTGGCGTCAATGATGATGGTGGACGGGTCAATCAGCCCTTCCTTCACCAGTGGATATAAGGTAAGGATAGAGCAGGTGGTGTAGCAACCCGGGTTGGCCAGCAGACGGGTTTTCCGGATCTGCTCCCGGTTGATCTCACAGAGGCCGTACACCGCCTCCGGCAGATACTGGGGGCTTTTGTGTTCGATCTTATACCATTTCTCATAGACCGCCACATCCTTCAGGCGGAAATCCGCGCTGAGATCAACGATCTTGGTCTTGGAGAGGATGGAATCATTCATCATAGAAGCGCAAAAGCCCTGGGGGGTGGCGGTAAAGATCACATCCGCCTCCTCCGCCAGCTCCTCCATGTTGTCATCCAGACACTTGCTGTCCACAATCCGGAACAGGTTCCGGTAAACGGAAGAAAATTCTTCCCCGATATAGCTCCGGGACCCGCACCAGCAGATCTCCGCCTCCGGATGCTGCACCAGCAGACGCACCAATTCGGCCCCCGCATAGCCGGTGGAACCGATAATTCCTGCTTTTATCTTCATACACCTTCCTGCCTTCCTGGATTAACCAAATAAATATGCGGACATTATACATCCTAATCAATTTTTATGCAAGTTTTTTTCACAAAAATACTTGCAAAAATCTTCGGCCTGGTGTATACTCTCCCCAGGTCAAGCAAAGAGAACCCATTTCTGCATATTTATAAATTGCAGAGGAGAAAGAAACACCACCCGGTGCAAAGGAAAGGAAGGATTTCCATTATGAAGGACAAAGTAATTCTGGCGTATTCCGGCGGCCTGGACACCACCGCCATCATCCCGTGGCTGAAGGAAAACTACGATTATGACGTGATCTGCTGCTGCATTGACGTAGGCCAGGGCAATGAGCTGGATGGCCTGGAGGAGCGTGCCAAGCTCTCCGGCGCTTCCAAGCTGTACATACTGGACGTGGTTGACGAGTTCTGTGACGATTATATCATGCCCTGTGTAAAAGCCAATGCCGTCTATGAGAACAAATATCTGCTGGGCACCTCCATGGCCCGCCCGCTGATCGCCAAAAAACTGGTGGAAGTGGCCCGCAAGGAAGGCGCCGTCGCCATCTGCCACGGCGCCACCGGCAAGGGGAACGATCAGGTCCGCTTTGAGCTGGGCATTAAGGCTCTGGCTCCGGATCTGAAGATCATTGCGCCCTGGCGCTGCAACGAAACCTGGAAGATGCAGTCCCGTGAGGATGAGATTGCCTATTGCCAGGCCCACGGCATCCATCTGCCCTTCTCGGCGGACAGCAGCTACAGCCGCGACCGGAACCTGTGGCACATCAGCCACGAGGGCCTGGAGCTGGAGGATCCGGCCAACGAGCCCAACTACGATCACCTGCTGGTGCTGAGCGTAACCCCGGAGAAGGCCCCCGACGAGCCGGAGTACGTAACCATGACCTTTGAAAAAGGTATCCCCACCAGCGTCAACGGCGAAAAGATGAAGGTCTCCGATGTAATCCGCAAGCTCAACGAGCTGGGCGGCAAGCACGGCATCGGCATTGTGGATATTGTAGAAAACCGGGTGGTAGGCATGAAGTCCCGGGGTGTGTACGAGACGCCCGGCGGCACCATCCTGAT
>CAJFTW010000152.1 GCA_904420025.1 Candidatus Pseudolachnospira avium | reverse complement strand
TTGTTCTTTTCTGTGAAATAAAGCAGCGGCAGGCTGGCGCTTGCCGAAAGCAGAAGGCGGGACTGGTCCCGCTGGTTTTTCACGGTGAGCATCAGCTCGTCCGCCTCCGGCTGGGCGATTTTGGAAATCCGCCCGCCCACCAGGCGCTCCCGCAGTTCCGCCGCCATACAGGCGATGGCCATTCCATCTAATGCCATGTTTCTTACCTCAATCTGTTTGGAAATGTTTGACTTCGTTGTTTATATGGATTATAATTGACTGTGTGCGCAAAGTCAATGGTTGGCCATGGCGGGCGCAGGACGCGAAAGGAAACAAAATCATGGTAAATAGCATGACGGGCTTTGGGAGGGCGGAGCTCTCCAACGAAAAGTACCGGATGCTGGTGGAGATCAAAGCGGTGAACCACCGGTATCTGGACATGAGCATCAAGCTGCCCAAGAAATTCTGCCTGTTCGAGTCCCGGGTGCGGAACTTGATGAAGGAGTACGCCAGCCGGGGAAAGCTGGACATTTTCATTTCCTACGAGGACTACAGCGGGGAACAGCTGACACTTCAGTACAACCGCCGTCTGGCCCAGGAATACATGGAGTATTTCCGTCAGATCAGCGAGGAATTCCAGATTGAGAACGATATTCGGGTTTCCCACCTGGCCCGGCTGCCGGAGGTGTTTACCATGGAGCAGGCGGAGGAGGATGAGGAGCAGCTGTGGCAGCTGCTGGAGGAGGCCCTGCGCCAGGCCGCCCGGGAATTTGCCGCGCAGCGGAGCCGGGAGGGCGAGCGGCTGAAGGCGGATCTTTTGGAGAAGCTGTCCGGCATGGAAAAGCTGGTGTCCTTTGTGGAGGCCCGCTCCCCGGAGATTGTAACCGAGTACCGGGAACGGCTGGAAGCCCGGATCCGGGAGCTTTTGGCGGATGCCTCGGTGGACGAAAACCGGCTGCTGACGGAGGCGGCGGTGTTTGCGGATAAGACCTGCGTGGATGAGGAAACCGTGAGGCTGCGCAGCCACATAACGGGAATGTGGGAGGCGCTGGAGGCAGCGAGCAGCGAGAGTGTGGGGAGAAAGCTGGACTTCCTGGCCCAGGAGATGAACCGGGAGGCCAACACCATCCTCTCCAAGTGCAGCGACCGGGAGGTCTCTGCCACAGCCATTCAGCTGAAAACAGAGATCGAGAAAATTCGGGAGCAGGTGCAGAATATTGAGTAGGCTAATCAATATCGGCTATGGCAATGTGATGAACGTGGACAAAATTGTCTCGGTGGTGAGCCCGGATTCGGCCCCCATCAAGCGGATGGTCCAGGCGGCCAAGGACGCGGGGACGGCGGTGGACGCCACCCAGGGCCGCAAGACCAAGGGCGTGATTGTCACAGACAGCGGCGTGCTGGTGCTGTCCGCCCTCCTGCCGGAGACCATTGCCAGCCGCTGTGAGGGAAGGGAAAAATGAGTGAACCGGGAAAACTGGTGATCATCTCCGGCTTCTCCGGTGTGGGGAAGGGGACGGTCATCAAGGAATTGATGAGACGTTACGATGAGTTTTTCTTCTCGGTGTCGGTGACCACCCGGGCGCCCCGACCGGGGGAGGTCCACGGGAGAGAGTATCTGTTTCTCACCGAGGAGGAGTTCCAGGAGCTGGCGCAGAGCGACCGGCTCCTGGAGTATGCCGGGTACACCGGCAGCCACTACGGCACGCCGGCGGACCCGGTGCGGGAACACCGGCAGCAGGGGCGGCACGTGCTGCTGGACATTGAGATCCAGGGGGCTTTCCAGGTGCGGGAGCGCTGCCCGGACGCCCTGACGGTCTTTTTGATCCCGCCCAGCGCCCAGGTGCTGTACCGCCGTCTGGTGGACCGGCACACGGAGACGCAGGAGAAGGTGCGGAACCGGATGCTCCGCTCGGCGGAGGAGGCGGCGTACATTGAAAAGTATGACTGCATTTTGGTCAATGAGGATCTGGATACCTGTGTGGAGCAGCTGCACCAGGTGATCCAGCATCCGGAGATGGCCTCCCATTTCCGGGAAAAAAACCGGGAGCGGGCCAGGGCGCTGCAGGAGGAGATCCGGGCGCTGTTAAAAGAGGTAGAATAAAGGAGAAAGAATATATGTTGCATCCTTCTTATTTGGAACTGATGGACGCGGTGAATGAGAATGTACCGGAGGGCCAGGAGCCCGTTGTGCAGAGCCGGTATTCCATTGTACTGGCTACGGCCAAGAGAGCCAGGCAGCTGGTGGCCGCCGGCTGCGACACTTTAAACGGCGAGCAGCGGAAGCCCCTCTCCATTGCGGTGGAGGAGCTGTGGAACGGTGACATCCGGATTCTGGGGGAAGATGAAGAGCTGCTGGAGGAAGAGGCCCAGGCGCTGGAGGATACCAGCGAGGAGTTGCCGGAGGAGGCCGAAGCCGAAGAGAGCGGGCCGGAGGAAGAGAATGCCGAGGAACCGGATTCTCAGCCGGAAGAATGAAAATACTGTTTGTCTCGCTGGGATGCGATAAGAACCTGGTAGACTCGGAGGTTATGCTGGGCCTGCTGACCCGTCGCGGCTTTGCGCTGACTGGGGATGAGCGGGAAGCGGATGTGATTGTCATCAATTCCTGCTGCTTCATTGGGGATGCCAAGGAGGAGAGCATTGATACCATTCTGGAGATGGCCAAGCAGAAGGAGAGCGGCCGCTGTAAAGCGCTGATTGTCACCGGCTGCCTGGCGGAGCGGTATCAGGATGAAATCCTCACCGAGCTGCCGGAGATTGACGCGGTGGTGGGAACCACCGCTTATGACCGGATTGTGGAGGCGGTGGAGGAAGTGCTGGAGCGGAAGGGACCGTACCGGTGCTTCCGAAGCATAGACGAGACGCCGGAGCGTACAGCCCCTCGGGTGGTGACCACCGGAGGGTATTATGCGTTCCTGAAAATTGCCGAGGGGTGCGACAAGCACTGCACCTACTGTGTGATTCCCCAGGTGCGGGGAAGGTACCGCAGCGTTCCCATGGAACAGCTGGTGGCCGAGGCGGAATCCCTGTGCCGGGACGGTGTGCGGGAGCTGATCCTGGTGGCCCAGGAGACCACCCTGTACGGGGTGGATCTCTATGGAAAGAAGATGCTGCCGGAGCTGCTGCGCCGGCTGGCCAAAATCCCCTCCCTGGTCTGGATCCGCCTGCAGTATTGTTATCCGGAGGAGATTACGGAGGAGCTGGTCCAGGTGATCCGGGAGGAGCCCAAGGTATGTTCCTACCTGGATATCCCCATCCAGCACGCCAGCGACCGGATTTTGAAGCGCATGGGGCGCCGCACCACCCGGGCGGAGCTGACGGAGCGGATCCGGCGGATACGGGAGCAGATCCCGGATATTGCCCTGCGGACCACCCTGATCAGCGGCTTCCCGGGGGAGACGGAGGAGGACCACCAGTGCCTCCTGGAATTTGTAGATGAGATGGAGTTTGACCGCCTGGGGGTTTTTGCCTATTCCCAGGAAGAAAATACGCCGGCTGCCCAGATGCCGGACCAGGTGCCGGAGGAGGTCAAGGAGGCCCGCCGGCAGGAAATTATGGAGCTGCAGCAGGAGATCTCCCTGGAGCGCTCGGAGGCCCTGGTGGGCCAGGAGCTGCTGGTGATGATCGAGGGCAGGCTGCCGGAGGAAAACGCCTACGTGGGCCGCACCTACCGGGATGCCCCTGGGGTGGATGGGTATATTTTCATCCAGACCAGCCGGGAGCTGATGAGCGGGGATTTTGCCCAGGTGCGGGTGACCGGGGCGCTGGAATACGATTTGATGGGGGAGCTGAGCGATGAATCTGCCGAATAAGCTGACGATCCTGCGGGTGATTATGGTCCCGCTGATGGTGCTGTTCCTGGTGCTGGATTTTGGAAAAACCGGCGACTATATTGCGCTGGCAATCTTCTGCTTGGCCAGCTTTACCGATTATCTGGACGGCCATCTGGCCCGGAAGAACCATCTGGTCACGGATTTCGGGAAATTCATGGACCCGCTGGCGGACAAGCTGCTGGTGGGCT
Source organism: Candidatus Pseudolachnospira avium (assembly GCA_904420025.1). Taxonomy (GTDB): domain Bacteria; phylum Bacillota; class Clostridia; order Lachnospirales; family Lachnospiraceae; genus Pseudolachnospira; species Pseudolachnospira avium. The sequence continues at coordinate 13,875 of CAJFTW010000152.1, read as the reverse complement.
CCGCAGCTATATGCCTGGTGGAGCGGGGGCTGCTGCCGGCCTGGATGGTGTGTGTCCTCATTGGCCGGGAGTTTGTGATCAGCGGCTTCCGGCTGGTGGCGGCGGAGAATGGGGTGGTCATTGCCGCCAGTATATGGGGCAAGCTGAAGACCACCTGCCAGATGTTTATGACCATTGCCTTAATGCTGCACTTTGACCATCCGGCCTGGCAGATGTTGGAGCAGATTCTGGTATGGGGCTCCCTGATTCTGACCATACTTTCTCTGGTGGATTACATTTATAAGAACCGGCAGGTTCTGAAGGGCGGCGAGAAGAGTGGGATCTGAAACGTATACGCGGGAAGAGCGATTGGTGGCGCTGCTGCGGCAGCGGCAGCTGCATGTGGCCACGGCCGAGTCCTGTACCGGCGGCCAGATTGCGGCCACCATTGTGAATGTGCCGGGGGCCTCCTGGGTATTTGACCAGGGGCTGGTTACCTATTCCAACGAGGCCAAGGAGCGGCTGCTGGGCGTCCGGCATGAGACATTGGAAACCTATGGGGCGGTGAGCGCCCAGACGGCAGAGGAGATGGCCCGGGGAGCCGCTGCCTCCGCCGGCGCCCAGGTGGGCATCTCCTCCACCGGCATTGCCGGGCCGGACGGGGGAACGCCGGAGAAGCCGGTGGGGCTGGTGTGGATTGGCTGCTTCTGCCGGGATCAGGTATTTCTGCGGAAATGCCTGTTTGAGGGAGACCGGGAGACGGTGCGCCGTCAGGCTACGGAGACAGCGCTGGAGTTTGCGGCAGCATGTGTGCAAGAGGTATTCGGGAAGAGCGGGACAGAATGATCAGATGGATGGAAGGATTGTACCTGGGGGAGGGCGTGGAGAAACGGTATAAAAGGATCCGGGAGGACATGGAGCGGGGGAAGCTGCGCTGGCATGTCTATGTCCTGATGCTCTCCACCAACCCCCAAAACCAGTTGGACATCCTTTCCTCCGCCTTTTTGAGACAGCCCTTTTACCGGAACCAGGAACTGACGGTGGTGGGGCTGGCCAGCGGATACCAGGAGGCGCTGACCGTGCTGCAGCGGATGGCGGCGGACGCGGTGCGGGCCACCGGCAAGGCGGACCTGCGGGCTTTTCTGGCAGCCCGGTGCCCGGGGGAACAGGAGGGGAAGGATGGTTAGCGTAATTCTGACCCTGCTGAAAATTTTAGGAATTTTGCTTTTGATTTTGCTGGGCCTGGCGCTGCTGCTGATCCTGAGCCTTTTGCTGTGCCCCTTCCGCTACGAGCTGCGGGGGGAAGCAGCGGACCTGCATGCAGCAAAGGCCCGGGGGCGGGTCACCTGGCTGGGGCGGCTGCTCTGGGGGCAGGTGAACTGGCAGGACGGGGAGCTGAGCGGATTTCTGCGGGTGGCAGGCATCCCGGTGTTCCGCTTCCCGGCGGCAGGAAAAAAGCAGCCGCAGCCGGAACATCCAGCACCGGAGACGGAACCTGCGGAGGCATCCCGTGGGCCGGCAGCGCCGGAAGCATCCGGCCCCGAAGGGGGCAGCAGCCGGAACCGGGGAACCGCGGAGGTGCAGACGGCAGAGCTGGGCCGGGAAAAGCCGGATCGGCTGGAAGCGGACCCGGAGAAACGGGATCCGAAAGAGCCGGACTGGGAGGAAACGGACCGCCAGCCGTCCGGCGGCATAAAGGACCGCCTGTCCCGCCTGCGGAGTCAGGTGGAGCAGGTGCTGGACTTTCTGCAGGATGAGGAAAACCAGAAGCTGTTCGCCTTCCTGCGGGAGCAGCTGGCCGCCGTCTTAAAGCATATCCTCCCACGTACCGTGGACATTCAGGTGCGGGTGGGGCTGGAGGACCCGGCGGCCACCGGAGCGGTGCTGGGGGCGGTGTATATGTTCTACCCCCTGTACGAGGATCACATCCGGGTGATCGGGGAATTTGAGGAGACGGTGCTGGAGGGGAAAGCGCTCCTCCGGGGAAGAATAAGAATTCTGACGCTGCTTATAATAGGTCTGAGAACCTATCGGCATCCGGCGGTGCAGGACTGGATCCGGAAGAAAAAGAAGAGAGGCAGCAGATAGGAGGAAACACCCTTCGGGTGTACTGGATGCCGTAGAAAGCACGGCAGATAGGAGGAAACAGAGATGGCAGACAACAATTTCAGCACAGTGGTGGAATCCCTTCTCAAGGGACTGGATGGATTTGCGACGGCCAAAACCGTGGTGGGCGATGCGGTGCAGATTAAGGACACCATCATTCTGCCGCTGGTGGATGTCTCCTTCGGCGTGGGCGCCGGGGCGGCTCTCAACGAGGAAAAGAGAAAGAATTCCGGCGGCGGCGGTATGGCGGCCAAAATGTCCCCCAGCGCGGTGCTGGTGATCCAGAACGGAACCACCCGCCTGGTGAACATCAAGAACCAGGATACGGTGACCAAGATCCTGGATATGGCGCCGGATCTCATTGACCGTTTCCGCAGCGGCGGCAGCAGCCAGCCGGTGGATCCGGAGGTGGAGAAGGCAGTGGAGGAAGCGCTGAAGGCGGAGAAGGAGTAACGGCGGAAGCGCCGGATATGGCGGGAAACGCAGCGCCGGGGCTCTCCGGCGCATATTTGGTATGCCTCCCCAATAGACTGTAGAACAGGGACGTTGGGGAGGCGTTTTATGAAGCGGGTCATCGGATTGATATTGTTTTGCACGGGCGTGGGGATGGCCATTATGCTGCTGCTCCCGGAACGGTTTTCCGTGCTTTGTTTGATTGCCGCGCTGATTCTGGTGGGGTACAATCTTTTCTGCAACTGAGACGTGTCCGGGGAGAACGGCAGGCTTCTTTCCCGGAAGCGGATCGGGCGGTGGGGAGGAGGCAGGGACTGTGGAGGATCTTTTGGAAGGGCTCAACGAGGCCCAGCGGGAGGCGGTGACCTCCACGGAAGGCTATGTGCGGGTCATTGCGGGGGCCGGCTCCGGAAAAACCCGCGCCCTCAGCAACCGTTTCGCCTATCTGGTTAACGAGGCCGGCATTCTGCCCGGCCATATTCTCTGTGTCACCTTTACCAACAAATCCGCCAATGAGATGCGCCAGCGGATCCATAACCTGACCGGCGACCAGGATACCGGCTATATCTGTACCTTCCACAGCTTCTGCGTTTCGGTGCTCCAGGAGGACAGCCATGCGGTCCAGTATCCCAAGAGCTTTCTGGTGCTGGACAACGCGGATATTGACGCCATGCTGAAGATCATCTATGAAGAGCGGGGGCTGACTCTGCGGCACATGACCTTCAGCAAGGCCCGGGATATGTTTGAGATCCGCAAGCTGTTTGAGGAGCCGGAGTATTATCTGGACCTGATCGCCATGTCCCTGGAACAGCTGCAGGAAAAGTACCGGCAGGCGGTGAAGCCGGCGGATATTCTGTTTTACGGGTATCTGTACCAGCAAAAGAAGTGCTTTGGCCTGGATTACAACGACCTGATCAAGTTTTCCCTCTATATTTTTGACCAGTTTCCGGACATCCGGCTGAAATGGCAGAAGCGGCTGGAGTACATTATGATCGATGAATACCAGGACATTGACGCGCTGCAGTACCAGCTGATGTGTGTGCTCTGCGGGTATCACCACAACCTGTTTATTGTGGGGGATCCGGATCAGACCATCTACACCTGGCGGGGGGCCAATGTCCGTTACCTGCTGGACTTCCACCGGAATTTTGCCCCCACTAAGGATGTCCTGATGATGCAGAATTACCGCTCCACCCCGCAGATCCTGGCGGTGGCCAACTCCCTGATCGCCAAAAACCAGACCCGGATCCCCAAGGATCTGATGCCGGTGCGGCCGGACGGCCCGCCGGTGGTCTGCTGCTATGCGGACAATTCCCGGCAGGAGGCGGAGTGGATGGCGGAGCAGATCCAAACGCTCCATGAATCCGGCGTCCCTTACCGGGAGATGACGGTGCTGTATCGGGCCCACTACGTGACCCGCACCGTGGAGGAGGTGTTCCTGCGGAAGGAGGTGCCCTACACCATCTACAGCGGCGTCCAGTTCTTTGGGCGGATGGAGATCAAGGACGCCCTGTCCTATCTGCGGATGATCGCCTACCAGGATGACCTTTCCTTCCTGCGGATTGCCAATGTGCCCAAGCGGAACCTGGGGGAGAGAAGAATGAAGTTCCTCCAGGAATATGCGGAACAGAACCACTGCTCCCTGTACCAGGCTGCCCGGCAGAACCGGGAGCAGGAGATTTTCCGGAACAGCCGGCTGGAGGAGTTCCTGCAGCTGGTGGAGCGGTTTTCCACCGGCCAGGAGGAGCGGCCGGTCTCCGAGGTGCTGGCGGAGCTTCTGGATGCCAGCGGCTATGAGGAGATGCTGCGCACCGAGGGCAGCCAGGAGCGGTTGGACAACCTGGCGGAGCTGAAGCAGTCGGTGTACGAGTATGAGACCACCTGTGGGGAGGAGGTGACGCTGGAGCACTATCTGTCCCACGTGGCCCTGTTTACCAACAGCGATGCCGGGGAGCGGGGCGATGCGGTGAAGCTGATGACGGTCCATGCGGCCAAGGGGCTGGAATTCCCCTACGTGTTTCTCTGCGCCATGAACGAGGGCATTTTCCCCTCCAAGAAAACCCGGACCTGGGAGGCCATGGAGGAGGAGCGGCGGCTGGCCTTTGTGGCGGTGACCCGGGCGGAGCGGGGGCTGTACCTGTCCCAGGCGGGCGGCCGGGACTTTGACGGTTCTCCCCGCTACCCTTCCCGCTTCCTCCTGGATATAGACCAGAGTTTACTTACCTTTGTGAAACCGCCCCGGGAGGGGCTCATTGCGGAGGCCCGCCGGTACATAGCCGCCAACCAGCGGCGACTCACCGGGGCGCCGGCGCAGGACCGGCCGGAGCCGGGGCGGCGGGCGCGCCACAAAATCTTCGGGGAGGGAACCGTGGTGGAGGTGGACCGGGAGGGCGGCACCTGCACCATCCAGTTTGACGGGCTGCCCACGCCCCGGAGCCTGGCGCTTTCGGCGCCGCTGGAGCTGCTGTAGGAGAAAAGAAAAGAGGATGCGGTTCACACCGCATCCTCTCAGGAAAACAAATGCCATTTACGCTCTCTCAACCAAACCGGATTTCAGGCAGGACGTACACACGTACATTTTCTTGTTAGCCTCGCCAACTTTTACCTTAACCGATTTCACATTGGCTTTCCACATCTTGTTGGAACGTCTATGGGAATGGCTCACCGCATTACCGAAATGAGCACTCTTGCCACAAATCGCACATTTTGCCATAATCGCACCTCCTTGCCATCCACAATAGGCCGGACGGAACCCGCCGAACCCAGAACATATAGTATGATACCAGAAGAAAATCAAAATTGCAAGCAGAAATTGAAAAAAATGCACAGCATTTTCTGTTTGCTTTTTAGGGGAAAATAGGTATAATAAAGATACCTACATGTATGATGGTGGTGCCCGCGCCAGCGGGCATACAAATTTAGGAGGGATATCTATGAAGTGCAGGATGAACAATCCGATGGGCGAAATCCTCATTGACACGGATGTGATTGCCAAATACGCGGGAACCATAGCGGTAGAGTGCTTTGGAATTGTGGGTATGGCGTCCATCAATGTAAAAGATGGCCTGGTCAAGCTCCTTCGGAAGGAAAGTTTATCCAGCGGCATCAACGTGACCGTGGAAAACAATAAGATCTGCATTGATTTCCATGTGATCGTCTCCTACGGGGTCAGCATTTCCGCCGTCTCCGACAATCTCATTGAGACGGTTAAATACAAGGTGGAAGAGTTTACCGGAGTGCCGGTGGAGAAAGTGAATGTATATGTGGAAGGAGTGCGGGTGATTGACTGACCCGCCGGAGGAGGAAGTTGTTGTGGCTATGAATACGATTGATGCCAACATGCTGCGCAGCATGTTTTTGGCGGGCGCGAAAAACCTGGAAGTCAACAAAGACTGGATTAATGACCTGAACGTGTTCCCGGTTCCCGATGGGGATACGGGCACCAATATGACGCTGACCATCCTTTCGGCGGTAAAGGAAGTGCAGAAGCTGGAACAGGTGACCATGGAGAACCTGGCCAAGGCCATCTCCTCCGGCTCCCTGCGGGGGGCCCGGGGGAACTCCGGCGTCATCCTTTCCCAGCTGTTCCGGGGATTTTCCAAGGAGATCCGCACCGTGGAGGTGTTGGGAAAGACAGAGATTGCCCGGGCGGCCCAGCGGGCTACGGAGACCGCCTACAAAGCAGTGATGAAGCCCAAGGAGGGCACCATCCTCACGGTGGCCAAGGGCATGGCGGACCGGGCCGCGGAGCTGGCCGGCTCTGAGATGGATATGGAGACCTTCCTGCGGGAGATCATTGTCCGGGGAGATGAGGTGCTGGCCTACACGCCGGAGCTTTTGCCGGTGCTGAAGCAGGCGGGCGTGGTAGACTCCGGCGGCCAGGGGCTGATGCAGGTGGTAAAGGGCGCCCTGGACGGCTTCCTGGGCAAGGAGATTGCGGCGCCGGAGGGAGCGGCCGCCGGTGCGGCAGCAGAGAAGGCAGAGCCGGAGGAACACCGGGAGATGGCCTCCAGCGAGGATCTGGGCGATATTAAGTTCGGATACTGCACCGAGTTTATCATCAACCTGGAGAAGGAGTACAGCGAGGAGGATGAGCAGGAGCTGAAGGCGTACCTGGAATCCATCGGCGACTCCATTGTGCTGGTCTCGGACGATGATATTGTCAAAATCCATGTGCACACCAACCATCCGGGCCTGGCCTTTGAAAAGGGCCTGACCTACGGCAGCCTGTCCCGGATGAAGGTGGACAACATGCGGGAGGAGCACGAGGAAAAGCTGATCCGGGAGGCATCCCGGATTGCCCAGGAGGAGAAGGAAAAGCAGGAGGCGGAGCAGGAGGCTCCCCGGAAGCCCACCGGCTTTATTGCCGTATCCATTGGAGACGGCCTCAACGAAATATTCCGCGGCCTCAACGTAGACGAGATCATTGAGGGCGGCCAGACCATGAACCCCAGCACGGAGGATATGCTGACGGCCATTGACCGGGTCAACGCGGATACCATTTTCATTTTCCCCAACAACAAGAACATCATCCTGGCGGCCCAGCAGGCCTCCGGGCTGGTAAAGGACAAAAAGGTGCTGGTGGTGCCTTCCCGCACCATTCCCCAGGGGATTACGGCCATCATCAACTTTTCCCCGGCCCGGTCGGATGAGGAAAACCTCCAGACCATGACCGAGGAGATGGAGACGGTGAAAACCGGCCAGGTGACCTATGCGGTGCGCAATACCACCATAGACGGCAAGGAGATCCACGAGGGAGACATTATGGGAATCGGGGATCACTCGGCGCTGCTGGCCGTGGGCAGTGAGGTGGACGCCGTGGCCCGGGAGACCCTGGCGGCCATGATGGACGAGGACGCGGAGCTGATCAGCATCTACTACGGCGAGGACATCAGCGACGACCGGGCGGCCCAGATGCAGGAGGCGGTGGAGGCCGCGTATCCGGACTGCGACGTGGAGGTCCACAGCGGCGGGCAGCCCATCTATTACTATGTGATTTCAGTGGAGTAAGGTTTGGCCCGGAAGCGCGGGGCGAGTGTTCGTGCTTCCGCGAAACAGCAGGAGCATCCGGAATCCGGGGGATCTGGCGGCAGGTTCCCCGGTTTTTCAGGTGAAGCTGCCGCGGGAAGCGCGGCAGATAGCGGAAACACCCTCCGGGTGTAACCGGGTGCGCGGGAAGCGTGGCAGACAGAGGAGGTGGAAGTATGCGGGAGACAGACCCGGTGAGCCGATTGAAGGGAATCGGCCCCAAGACCGCGGCGTCCCTGGCGCAGCTGGGGATTGAGACCGTGGGGGACCTGCTGCGCCACTACCCGGCCCGGTACGACTCCTACGCCGCTCCGGTGCCCATCCGGGAGGCGGAGGAGGGGAAGACGGTGGTGGTGGCGGGGACCCTGGTGACAGCCCCCCAGGCACGGGGCTTTGGCCGCAGCGCCGCGGTGACCGCCGTCCTGGGGGATGACACCGGGCGGGTCAGCGCCGTCTGGTTCCACCAGCCCTACCTGAAAAATACTCTGCGCAGAGGGGACCGGTGGGTGATGCGGGGACGGCTGGTCCGGAGCCGGTTTGGCTTAAGCCTGGAGCAGCCCCAGCTGTTTCATCCGGAGGAGTATGCCGGCCGGGAGAACACCCTGCAGCCAGTCTACGCCATCACCGGCAACCTGTCCGGAAAGGTTATGAGCAAGGCCATGGCCCAGGCTTTGGAGGCAGTGGACCTGGAGCGGGAGTTTCTGCCGGCGGAAATTCGCCGCCGGTACGGCCTGGCGGAGTGGAATTATGCCATCCGCACCATCCACTTCCCGCCGGACCGGCAGGAGCTGCTGTTTGCCCGGGAGCGGCTGGTCTTTGACGAATTCTTTCTGTTCATTCTGGCCATCCGCATGCTGCGGGAGCGGAAGGAGGAGCAGGAAAACCCCTTCTCCATCCAAAAGACCACCTGGTCGGACACCATTGTCCAAGGGCTTCCCTACCGGCTCACCGAGGCCCAGCAGCGGGTGCTGGGGGAGATCCGGGGAGATCTGCAGGGCGGCACGCTGATGAACCGGCTGGTCCAGGGGGACGTGGGCTCCGGCAAGACCATCCTGGCCCTGCTGGCCCTGACGGACGCGGCGGAAAACGGCTACCAGGGGGCGCTGATGGCCCCTACGGAGGTGCTGGCCCGGCAGCACTGGGAGAGCTTTTCGGAGATTTATCAAACCTACGGCATCCCCTGCCGCCCCATCCTTCTCACCGGCTCCATGACCGCGGCGGAAAAGCGCCGGGCCTACGAGGCCATCGAAAGCCACCAGGCGGACGTGATCATCGGCACCCACGCCCTGATCCAGGAGAAGGTGGTCTATGACCGGCTGGCCCTGGTGATTACGGACGAGCAGCACCGGTTTGGGGTGCGGCAGCGGGAGTCCTTCTCCGGCAAGGGGGAGAGCCCCCATGTGCTGGTCATGAGCGCCACACCCATCCCCCGGACCCTGGCCATCATCCTCTACGGGGATCTGGACATCTCCGTGGTGGACCAGCTGCCGGCCAACCGGCTTCCCATTAAGAACTGCGTGGTGGATGGGAGCTACCGGCCCAAAATCTATCGGTTCCTCCAGAAGGAGGTGGAGGCGGGCCGCCAGGTGTATGTGATCTGCCCCATGGTGGAGGAGAGCGAGGGGCTGGACGCGGAGAACGTGGTGGACTATACGGAAAAGCTGCGGGAGGCCCTGCCCGCCTCCATCCGGGTGGAGTACCTCCACGGGAAGATGAAAGCCAGGGAAAAGAACCAGCGGATGGAGGAGTTCCAGCGGGGGGAGATCCAGGTGCTGGTGTCCACCACGGTCATTGAGGTGGGGGTCAACGTGCCCAATGCCACGGTGATGCTGGTGGAAAATGCGGAGCGGTTCGGCCTGGCCCAGCTGCACCAGCTCCGGGGCCGGGTGGGGCGGGGGAAATACCAGTCCTACTGCATTTTTGTGGATGGCTCCGGGGAGGGCACAGAGAATGCCCGGCTAAAGATTCTGCAGGAATCCAACGACGGCTTCCGGATTGCCTCGGAGGACCTGAAGCTCCGGGGGCCGGGGGATGTGTTTGGGGTCCGCCAGAGCGGAAACCTGGAGTTTGCCCTGGGAGATATTTTTACGGACAGCCGGATCCTGCAGGGAGCCTCGGAGGCGGCGGAGGAGGTGCTGCAGGAAGATCCGGCCCTGGATGCGCCGGAGCACCGGGGGCTGGCGGACCGGCTGGCCCGGTACCGGCGGGAGAGCTTTGACCGGCTGTATCTGTGACCAAGGAGGAGTACCCATGAAGAATTCCAGTCGTTTTTTTGCCAATCGGGAGTGTGAATACTATCCCTGCCACAAGGGGATTGAGGAGATGAACTGCCTGTTCTGCTACTGCCCCTTTTACCTCCGGGAAAAATGCCCGGGAAATCCCACGTTCCGGGAGAAAAACGGCAGGAGAATCAAAGACTGTACCAACTGCATTTTCCCCCACAAGCCGGAGCACTATGAGGTGATCCTGGAGTGGATCCGCCGGCAGAACGCCGGGGATATCCCCCGGGCGGGGGAAAAGGCAGAGGACAATAGAAGCAAGGAAAAAGGAAGGCCGTGAGGGACGCGGCGGAGAGGAGGACACGCAATGCAGGAATGTAAGAAAGTACGGGATCAGTTGCTGGGGAAAAAGGTGGCGGAGGCCCTGAAAACCCGGAATATGGATGCCTGGTACGTGGATACTAAGGAGGAGGCACTGGAAAAGGCCCTGTCCCTGATCCCGGAGGGAAGCTCCATCAGCTGGGGCGGTTCCATGTCGGTGAAGGAGATTGGCCTGCTGGATGCGCTGAAGGCCAATGACAAGATGCTGGTGTACGACCGGGATATTGCCCAGACACCGGAGGAGCGGCAGCAGATTATGCGTCAGGCCTTCTTCTGTGATTATTTCCTGGCCAGCAGCAATGCGGTCAGCGAGGACGGGATCCTGGTAAACATAGACGGCTACGCCAACCGGGTGGCGGCCATTGCCTTCGGCCCCGCCCATGTGCTGATGGTGGTGGGCATCAACAAGGTGGTCAAGACAGCGGAGGATGCCCTGGCCCGGGCCCGAAATCTGGCGGCCCCCTGCAACGCCCAGCGGTTTGACGTCCAGACGCCCTGCAGGAAAACGGGGGCCTGCGGCAACTGCAAGACGCCGGATACAATATGCTGCCAGTTCTTGACCACCCGCTACAGCAAGGTCCCGGGACGGATTCAGGTGATTGTGGTGGGAGAAAATTTAGGCCTGTAGGAGGAGCATAAAATTGCAGTCTGGTTTGGTTTTGGAAGGGGGATCCCTTCGCTGCCTGTTTACCGCAGGCGTGTTGGATATTTTTATGGAAGCGGGGATTTCCTTCCCCTATGTCATCGGCGTTTCGGCCGGGGCCTTAAGCGGCCTCAACTACCTTTCGCAGCAGCCGAGGAGAACCGCGCAGATCAATATCGACTATGTAAAGGACAGCCGTTATCTGAGCATGCGGAACCTGGTGAAGGAAGGGCACAGCATCTTCAACTTTGACTTCCTGTTCGGGGAGCTTTCGGAGGAGCTGATCCCCTTTGACCGGGAGACCTTTGACCATTCTCCGGTGCGGTTTGTGGCGGTGTCCACCGACTGCCGCACCGGGAAACCGCTGTACCATGAGAAGGGGAAGAGCGAGGATATTCTGCTGGCGGCCCGGGCCTCCAGCAGCATGCCGCTGCTGGCGCCGATGGTCCATGTGGACGGGGCGGAGTGCCTGGACGGCGGCATTACCGTGTCCGTGCCCTACCGGCGGGCCCTGGAGGAGGGCTGTGAGAAGCTGGTGGTGGTGCTGACCCGGCAGGCCGGGTACCGGAAGCGGCCGCCCCGGAAGGCCATGCAGGCGGTCTATGAAAGGTTTTACCGCCGCTATCCCCGGCTGGTCCAGGCGCTGCTTTCTATGGAGGAGGCCTACAACCGGGACCATGCGGAGCTGGAGGAGCTGGAGCGGCAGGGAAAGCTGCTGGTGATCCGGCCGGAAGCGCCGGTGACCGTTTCACGGGTGGAAAAGAATACGGAAAAGCTGGAGGACCTGTACACGGCCGGGCGCCGGGTGGCGTACCGGCGGCTGGAGGAGGTACGGCGGTACCTGGAGCTGCCGGAACCGCAGGAATAGAAAACAAAAAGGGGAGAAAGCAAAAAATGGAGAGGGAAAGTTTCAAATCGCGGCTGGGATTTATTCTGATTTCAGCGGGATGCGCCATTGGCATTGGGAACGTCTGGCGGTTCCCGTATATGGTGGGAGAGTACGGAGGTGGTTTCTTTGTGCTGTTCTACCTGTTCTTTCTGGTGGCGGTGGGGGTGCCGGTGATGACCATGGAGTTTGCGGTGGGCCGGGCCAGCCGCCGGAGCGCGGTGCAGGCCTACCGGGTTTTGGAAAAGCCGGGGCAGAAATGGCATATCCACGGCTATGTGGCCTTGCTTGGCAACTATGTGCTGATGATGTTTTACACCTCCGTCACCGGCTGGATGCTGGACTATTTCTTCCGCTACGCCACGGGCCGCATGGAGGGGCTGGACCAGGCAGGGGCTGCCCAGGCCTTTTCCGGCATGTTGGCGGATACGGGGAATATGATGTTCTGGATGCTGCTGGTGGTGCTGGCAGGCTTTGCAATATGCTCCCTGGGCCTGCAGAAGGGCGTGGAGCGGATTACCAAGTGGATGATGCTGGCCCTTCTGGCCCTGATCGTCCTGCTGGCCATCCACAGCATTCTGCTCCCGGGAGGCCAGGAAGGACTGCGGTTCTATCTGCTGCCGGACTGGCAACGGCTGCAGGAAGCCGGACTGTGGAATACCATCAGCGGGGCCATGAACCAGTCCTTCTTTACCCTGAGCCTGGGAATCGGCGCCATGGCCATCTTCGGCAGCTACATGGGACGGCAGCACAGCCTTCTGGGGGAGTCGGTGCGCATAGCCGCTTTGGATACCTTTGTGGCCTTTGTGTCCGGCCTGATTATCTTCCCGGCCTGCTTTACCTACGGGGTGAGCCCGGACAACGGCCCGTCCCTGATCTTCATCACGCTGCCGCCGGTGTTTAACCAGATGGAGGGAGGCCGGTTCTGGGGAGCCCTGTTCTTCCTGTTCATGAGCTTTGCCGCTTTCTCCACCATTATTGCGGTGTTTGAGAACATTCTCAGCTGCTGTATGGAGCAGTGGGGCTGGAGCCGGAGAAAGGCGGCAGCCATCAACGTGGTAGTGGTGGCCCTGGCCTCCCTGCCCTGTGTGTTTGGCTACAGCCTGTGGAGCGACTTCCAGCCTTTGGGCCCCGGCTCCGCAGTGCTGGACCTGGAGGACTTTGTGGTCAGTAACCTGCTGCTTCCCATTGGCTCTCTGGTGTACCTGCTGTTCTGTGTCAGCCGCTGGGGCTGGGGCTTCAAAAACTACCTGGCGGAGGCCAACACCGGCCAGGGGCTGAAGATCCCCAAGGGGCTGCGCCTCTATTTCACCTGGGTGATTCCGGTGCTGATTTTTATTCTGCTGGTCCAGGGGATTGCCGGCGTGGTGGCCAAACTGTAAAAATGTTGGTTCTTTCTTGACAAAAAGCCCAAACCCCTATAAACTATTTGTATTAGATAAATAATACACACGGGAACGAAACAATGTGCTGAACACATTCTCTAGGGAGGAGGGCGCGGATGGCATGGAAATTTGCGGCGGACCGGCCCATTTACCTGCAGCTGATGGAAGAAATCACGCTGCGGGTGGTGACCGGCGTCTATGAGCCAGGCGATAAGCTGCCGTCGGTCCGGGAGCTGGCGGCGGAGGCGGAGGTGAACCCCAACACCATGCAGCGGGCTCTCTCGGAGCTGGAGGCCACTGGCATGATCAATGCCCAGCGGACCAGCGGCCGCTATGTGACAAACGACAGCCAGCTGCTGGAAAGCTACCGGCAGAACCTGGCCAGGGGCTATATCCGGGAGGCGCTGCAGAAGCTGGCGCCTCTGGGCTATACCCCGGAGGAAGTTTTGGAAATGCTCCGGCAGGTGCGGGAGGAGGAAGGCCAATGACACCGATTCTGGAATGCCGGGATCTGGCAAAACAATATGGAACCAAGGCGGCGCTGCAGGGCGTGAACCTGCGGATTCCCCGGGGGCGGATTGTGGGCCTGCTGGGTCCCAACGGCAGCGGCAAAACCACGCTGATTAAGATTGCCGCCGGGCTCCTGCAGCCAACCGCCGGGGAGCTGCTTGTGGATGGAAAGCCGGTGGGCGTGCTGCTGTTTACCTATGTGCAGATTCTCCGGCGGTTTTACAATAACCTGTTTTCCGCCCAGGGGTAGCTGACCAACACGCTGCCGGTGCGGCCGGAGGCCAT
>CAJFTW010000151.1 GCA_904420025.1 Candidatus Pseudolachnospira avium | reverse complement strand
TGGAATACCCTTGCAATTATTTTACCAGAAAATCTCTGGGAAGTCAGTAAAATCAAGTGTTTTGAGTTAATCAGCAGGCACTATTTATATAAATCAAAGGCATACAAACGAAATGATACTGCAACCATAGAGGTTGACACGCTGGAGTTGTCAAGACTGATTTTAGAGGGAAAAAATATTTGTTTTGAAGAATTGCCGTGCGTAGATCAAGAACTGACGTTTGATATTTTGGATGGAAAATTAAAGGAAGGCATTCAGATTGAAACCTTCAACCAGGATACGTTGAAAACGCTGAATTTATATAACAGTACCATTGGATACAATAATGTGGCTGGCATTTTAGCAGATCAAAATCATTTTCCGGGAATTGATATTGTGAAATTCGGTGAAAACATCAGTATCATTCATAAGAGAGCCACATTTGACAATCGGTCCGTTTTGGAAGTATATGAAAAGGCATTGGAGGTATTCAAGGATTATTATCAATACGAAGAAATACAAGGCGCCAATCGAAGAAAGGTAGAAAAAGTACCGGAGGCCGCATTTAGAGAAGCCATCGCAAACGCGCTGATTCATCGTTTATGGGATGTGGAATCGCAAATAAAAGTTTCGATGTTTGATGACAGAATCGAAATGATTTCTCCAGGCGGACTGCCATCTGGAATAACCGAAGAGGAGTATTTATCGGGAAAGCTTCCCGTTCTGAGAAATAGGAATCTTGCAAACGTATTTTACAGGTTGGGGTTTGTTGAAATATTTGGTACGGGAATTACATGTATAAAACAGCTTTATGAAGAAAGCTTGAAACAACCGGACTTTGAGGTGTCAGAAAATGCAATCAAGGTTGTGCTCCCGGTTTTTGAGGAAAATCTGAATTTGACGGAAGACGAAAGAACAATCTATAAGATTTTAAGCAAGACCATGCGGAAATCCATGAGCGAAATTGCTCCTTATGTTGCGTTTGGCAAATCAAAAACAACGCAGTTACTAAAAGAGATGGAGAAAAAAGGAGTTGTGAAAATAAAAGGTAGGGGAAGGGGAACGAAGTACGTGATCAATGGTCACTAATCCACTCCCCTTCACTCCCGCACTGCCGGAAAGAAGACACGCAGGATGAACCCCTGGCCCCACTGGGATTCCGCCTCCAGGGTCAGGTTCATCTCCCGGCCAATCTCCCGAGCCAGGTAGAGGCCCATGCCGGTGGCCCGCTTCCCGCGGCTGTCGGAGGAGCCGGTGAAGCCCTTTTCAAACACATAGGGCAGGTCGCAGGCCCGCACTCCGGGGCCATTGTCCCGGATTTCCAGACAGGGGCGGTCGCCGTCCTCCCACCGGAGCCACAGCTGCGGCTCCGGGCTGCTGTACTGGATGGAGTTGCGGAGAATCTGTCCCAAAAGGAACCGGAGTCCCCGGCGGTCCGCACAGACCGAAGCCTCCGGGGGCAGGAGGAGATGGACCTGGAAGCCCTTCTCCTCCAGCAGCGGCTGATAATCCTCCAGCACCTCCTCCACGGCGTCCCGCAGGGGCAGGTGCTCCAGCAGATAGTCCTTCCGGGGGCTTTTCAGCCGGGCGTAGAAGAGCATCTGCTCCACGGAATTCTGCAGGTGGCTGCGGATGTAATCCAGACGGAAGCAGAGGGCGGCGGGCAGCTCCTCCCGCCGGTTGTCCAGCACCAGGGTCAGCAGGGAAAGGGGCGTCTTGGCCTCGTGGGCCCAGGCCTCCACATATTCCTGGTATTCCTCCGTCTGGGCCCGGAGCTGCCGGCAGGCATCCTCCCGGCTCCGCAGGGCCTGGCCCAGCTGCCGGACGGAGGCGGACTGGGAGGAGGGGAGCAGGCGGCACAGCTGCTCCTCCCGGCGGGAATCCGGCTGTTCCAGAAACTCCCGGAAGGCCTGCTCCCGCTTCCGGCTCTGGCGGATCAGAACGGCGCACAGGGAGAAGAACAGGAACAGGGTGGCCAGCAGAATCACTGCAGCCAGGGAGCGGAGGGCCTGTACCTCCGCCAGCCACAAAAGCAGGATCAGAAACGCATCCCACCCCAGCAGGAGCAGCAGCCAGGGCAGGTAGGGGCGCAGAGGGGAAAGGTTACGTTTCATGGGCAGCCTCCTCCGGGACCAACCGGTAGCCCTGGCCCCGCACCGGCAGGATCCGCAGATCCAGCTTCAGGCTGGCCAGGGTCTTTTTCAGCCGGGTCAGGTTTACCTGCAGGGCGTTTTCGTCTATAAACTCGGCGGTTCCCCAGACGGCCCGGCACAGCTCCTCCCGGGAGACCGGCTGGCCGCCTTGGAGCATCAGGGCCTCCAGCAGCCGCCCCTGGTTTCCCGGAAGGACCACCGACTGGCTGTGAAAGTACAATGTGTAGGTCTGCTGATCCAGCAGAAAGCCCGGTCCCTCCAGCAGATGGCCCCGGCCCTCGTACCGCTTCAGCACGTTGGCAATCCGGGCCAGCAGCCGTTCCCGGCGGCAGGGCTTGGTCAGGTACTCGTCCGCCCCCAGCTCCAGGGCCTGCAGCTCATCCCGCAGCTGGTCCCGGGAGGTGAGCACCAGCACCGGCAGGGCGCTTTTCTGCTTCAGCTCCCGGCATACGGCAAAGCCGCTGGCGCCGGGCAGGTTCAAATCCAGCAGCACCAGGTCCGGGGACAGGGCCAGCAGCTGGTCCGCCGTATCCGCAAAGGTGGTCAGCGCCTCCACCTGATAGCCGGTCCGGCGCAGGATCTCCTCCAGCTCCTCCCGCATCAACCGGTCGTCCTCCACCAGCACAATTCGTTTCATCTCGGATCACTCCTCCCGTTCCGGTTCCATAAGCGCCAGCAGATACCGGCAGGCGGACCGCCGGACAGCCAGCATATACACCCATTCTACCACACAGAGGGCCAAAATCATAACCCCCGCGGTGAACAGGTACTCCGGGATCCCTCCCTGGATGCGGGAGGACAGCAGGCCGGCAAACAGGGCCCGCACTCCGAACAGGCTGCTCACCGCCGCCACCGCTGCCGGCAGGCCAAAGTGCCACCGGACCTGGCGGGCAGCGGACTGGCACAGAACCGGATAGGGCGCCCCCAGCCGGGCCAGGGTCCGGTACCGCCGGGTGGCTTTCCGCTGTCCCATGAGGAACTGGACGCCCAGGATGGTGTTGGCCATAATCAGGAAGATCACGGCCAGGTACAGGGTGATGTAGCTGGCGGCCACCATGTAGAACAGCTGGCGCCCCATATTCTGCAGATAGCTCTCATAGACCAGGCCGGTAGCATCCAGCTCCTGGTTCATGGCGGAGATGGCGGCCATGAGGCTGGTGCCGGAGGCGTTGTCCCGGTTTAGGATGCCGTTTACGTACACGCTGCAGTCCCCCTGGGTGAAATACCGGAAGTCTTCATCCGGCAGGATCAGCGCAAAGGACAGGGTGAGGGAACGGTCCGTGACCAGGCTGGTGGTCTGCACCGGGCCGGTGAGACGATAGGAGTGTCCGTCCAGCAGGGCCTCCGGCCGGCTCTCCAGAATGGCATCCATCCACTGCACCCATTCCGGGCGGTTCCAGTCCCGGTCCATGTACACCGCCGCCTCCCCGGAAGCCAGATTTAACTCCGGCAGGCCCGCCAGGGACAGCAGCCGGTTGTAGCCGCTGAGGGCGATGAGATGGGGAAAGGAGGCATACCGCAAATTTTCCCGGAAGATGTCCCGGTCCTGGGAGGCGGGCAGCGCCTCCAACGCCTGGAGCACCGGCGCCATCTGAAAGGCGTTGTCGTAATCCTCCGTGGTGCGGGGGTACCCCACCTGCATGTCAAAGAGGGCGGAAAAGCGGGATGTCAGCCCGTAATCCGCCAGGGTGCGGTAGATTTCCCCGGAGCCGCCGTCCTCCGTCCACGCCCCGTCAAAGGTGTAGTCCAGCACGTGGGGCTCCGAATTCCCATAGTGGCGGAAGAGGGCTGTGCCGGCGCCAAAACAGCAGAGGGCGGCCAGCAGGAGCAGGGAACAGACGGCCAGGGAGCCGGAGCGCCGGATCACCGTCTCCTGGAGCTGCCGGAAGTGGAACACGGAAAGCTGCCGGTGCCGGTTCCCCCGGCGGGCGGCCAGGTCCAGGGGAAGCCGGAGCCCCCAGAAGAGCAGGAAGGTGCCCAGAAGGCCCAGGCCCAGCGCCAGGGCCATTACCGAAAGCCGGTCCCAGGCGGCGCCCTGGATGGCCAGGCCGTAGGCGGGGATCAGGCAGAGGAGGCCGGCGCCAAAGGCCAGGCCGTAGAGGATTGCCGGCCGCTGCTTTTGGGCGCCCTCTGGCTTTTCCGCCAGCAGCTCCCCAATCTCCAGGCGGCAGATTTTGCCGCTGAGAATCAGGAAGGCGGCCAGCTTAATGCCCAGGAAGCCCAGCACAGTCCCCTCTATGGCTGACAGGGAGAAGGTGAGCTGGTGCCCCAGAATGCCCAGGCCCACCAGCCGGGAGGTGACCAGGCTGATCAGCTCGGAGAGCAGAATGCCCGCCGGCAGTCCCAGGAGTAGGGCGGCGGCGCTGCCCCGCAGGTCCTCGGCCAGGAGCAGGCCGAACAGCTGGCCCCGGCGCATGCCCAGCGTCCGGTAGACCCCAAACTCATGGCGCCGCCGCTCCAGCTGGAATTTGCTGGCATAGTAGACAAGGAAAAACAGCAGGATCAGGGTAAAGCCGTAGAAAACCGGAATCAGCGCCATCAGCTGGTTGACGGCATCGCTCTCCATCTCCCTCAGGAACCGCATCACATCCTGGCGGGACAGGGAGAGGATGATGTAAAAGGCCGTAATGGATACCAGAAGAGAGCTGAAAAACAGGCCGTTTTCCCTGCGGTTCCGGCGGCTCCCCCGGGATACCAGTTTAGAGAACATACTCGCTGCCACCTCCCAGCTGGGCCATCACCCGCAGAATGCGCCCGTAAAATTCCTGCCGGGTTTCCTCCGGCACATTGCGCCGCAGCTCGTGGACAATCCGGCCATCCTGAATGAACAGGATCCGCTGGCAGTAGCTGGCGGCCCCGGAATCATGGGTGACCATCAGGATGGTGGCGCCCGCCTCCCGGTTGAGCCCGGCCAGCTTTTCCATGAGGGCCCGGGCGTTTTTGGAGTCCAGGGCGCCGGTGGGCTCATCCGCCAGAATCAGCTCCGGCTGCAGGATCAGGGCCCGGGCCGCGGCAATCCGCTGCTTTTCTCCGCCGGACATCTGGGCGGGGAATTTGTCCAGCACCCCGGTGACCTCCAGGTAATCGGTGAGGCTTTCCAGCCGTCTCCGGCCCTCCGCCTCCGGCACCTTGTGGAGGGAAAGGGGAAGCAGGATATTCTCCCGGCCGGTGAGATTGTCCAGCAGCTCAAAATTCTGGAACAGGTAGCCGATCTCCTTTCCCCGGTATGCCGCCAGATCCGCGTCCCTCAGGGTATGGATGGGGCGCCCCTTCAGAAAGAGGGAGCCGCTGGTGGGGCGGATGACGGCGGCAATACAGTTGAGGAGCGTGGATTTGCCGGAGCCGCTGCTGCCCATAATGCCCAGAAATTCCCCGGGCATTACCTGGCAGGTCACCCCGTCCAGGGCCCGGGTGGGATTGGCGGGGGTGCCGTAATATTTTTTCAAGTCGTCAATGGTGAGAATGGGTTCCATATTGTGAGACCTCCTTGCCTTCCGGTGTCTGGGGAAGGCAGCTTTATCTTACCACAGGTGGCCCGGGATGCCTACTTACAGTGGATGAAAGGGGAACCGATCCGTGGAAGGAGGGGGCTGGAAACAGTTTGACAAGAAAAATTCCAGCGTTTATACTGTCTTTGTGTGGTAAAGGAGGGCTCTCCCATGGAGAAATTTTTTAAGCTGAAAGAAAACGGAACCACAGTGGGCCGGGAGGTGGCGGCAGGCCTGACCACGTTTTTTGCCATGGCTTATATTATTGCGGTGAACCCCTCGCTGCTCAGCGAGGCCGGCATGGAATGGGGGGCTGTGTTCCTGGCCACCATCCTCGCCTCCATCATCGGAACCCTGGTGATGGGCCTGGTGGCCAACGTGCCCTACGCTCAGGCGCCGGGCATGGGGCTCAACGCGTTCTTTGTCTATACCGTCTGCTTTACCCTGAAGTTTACCTGGCAGCAGGCCCTGTCCATTGTGTTTCTCTGCGGCCTGCTGAATATTCTGATTACCGTCACCAAAATCCGGAAGTCCATTATCAAATGTATCCCCCGGAGCCTGCAGAACGCCATCGGTGGCGGCATCGGCATTTTTGTGGCCTATCTGGGCCTGCTGAATGTGAAAATCATCTCCTTTGACTCGGGGGTTCCGGCACTGGCCACCCTCAACGAGCCGTCCCTGTGGCTGTTCCTCATTGGCCTGGTCCTGACCATTGTGCTGCTGGTGCTCCATGTAAAGGGAGCCATTCTCATCGGCATGGTAGTGACGGCGCTGCTGGGGATTCCCCTGGGCGTCACCACTGCGGCGGAATCGGTGAGCTTTGTGGAGGCCTGCCGCCAGCTGCCCACCACTTTCTGCGCCATTTTTACCAGTGAGGGGCTGCCCTCCCTGTTTGCGGACCCGGCCCGGATTCCCCTGGCGCTGGTGACCATTTTCTCCTTCAGTGTTTCGGATACCTTTGACACCATCGGCGGCTTCATTGGCACCGGCCGCCAGTCCGGTATCTTCAGCGAGGAGGATGAGCGTGCCATGGAGTCCAGCAGCGGCTTCAAGTCCAAGATGGACAAGGCCCTGTTTGCGGACGCCACCGCCACCTCCATCGGCGCCATTCTGGGTACCTCCAACACCACCACCTACGTGGAGAGTGCTGCGGGGATTGCCGCCGGCGGCCGTACCGGCCTCACCAGCGTGGTGGTGGCCGTATGCTTTGGCCTCAGCGCCTTCCTGGCTACCTTTGTCAGCGCCATCCCCTTTGCGGCTACGGCCCCGGCGCTGGTGGTGGTGGGCGTGATGATGATGTCTGCCTTCCGGGAGATCCAGTGGGAGGATTTTGCGGAGGCGGTGCCCGCCTTTTTCACCGGCATCTTTATGTCCCTGTGCTACAGCATTTCCTATGGGATTGCGGCGGGCTTCATTTTCTACTGCGTGGTCAAAATCTGCAAGCGTGAGGCCCGGGAGATCCACCCGATCCTCTGGGTTTCCACCCTGCTGTTTATTGTGAATTTTGTGATGCTGGCGGTGATTTGAGATAACTCAGGAAGCGTCGATAAAGAGCGTCGATAAAAATATAGCCGGGAGAAACGGTAAGGGGAATAAAGCAGAACGGCGAAGAATGCAGAGAGAGAAGGTTTTGGAATATTTGAAAGAATATGATTCCATCACGTCAAAAGAACTGATTACTATTTTGGGCTTGGAATCTACGCAGGCACGGAAGATTCTCCGAGACATGGCAAAAGATGGTATTTTAATTGCGCAGGGCATATTTCCTGAAAACTTCCCCTATCCGATCCGGGCGCGCTTTGGTTTATCTCCTGATTGACTTTATCAGGCAGCCGTGACAAAATGATCTTGCATACCATTGTCAGGCCTTCGATCGCCTTGGCGTGCGGTTTGACTGCGACGAGGCATACCGGATGCCGTGAAAAGATCGGCAATATTGCGGAAAGGAAGATGCGGGACATGGAAGAAAAAAAGCTGGCGCCTACCCTGCGCCTTTTGGACGGAACGGAGGTGCCCCGGCTGGGGCAGGGAACCTGGTATTTGGGGGAGGGCCTCAGCCCCCGGGCCCAGGAGCGGGACACCCTGCGCCGGGGCGTGGAGCTGGGCATGACGCTGATTGACACGGCGGAGATGTATGGGGACGGCCAGTCGGAAGAACTGGTGGGGGAGGCGATCCGGGGGCTGGATCGGGAACAGCTGTTCCTGGTTTCCAAGGTGTACCCCTTCCACGCCGGGCGGGGGCAGCTGGAGCGCAGCCTGGAGGCCAGCCTGCGCCGCCTGGGGACCGACTATCTGGATTTGTACCTGCTTCACTGGAGAGGTTCGGTGCCGCTGCGGGAGACCGCGGAGGAGATGGAACGGCAGGTGCAGCGGGGGAAAATCCGCCGCTGGGGCGTCTCCAACCTGGACTGGTCGGACATGGAGGAACTGATGGAAACCGGCCTGGGAGACCACTGTGTGGCGGATCAGGTGCTGTATCATTTAGGTTCCCGGGGCGTGGAGTATGACCTGCAGGGCTGGCTGGCCCAGCGGGGAATCGCCCTCATGGCCTACTGCCCCCTGGCCCAGGGAGGCAGCCTGCGCCGGGGGCTTCTGTCCCACCCGGCGGTGTGGGAGACAGCGCGGAACCATGGAGTGACGCCTGCCCAGGTACTGCTGAACTTTGTGCTGCAGCGGGAAAACGTGGTGGCCATCCCCAAGGCTTCCACCGCGGCGCATGTGGAGGAAAACGCCGGAGCCCTGGATTTTTGCCTCACAGAGGCAGATCTGCAGAGGCTGGACGGGGCCTTCCCGCCGCCCAGCCGGCCGGTGCCGCTGGATATTGTCTAGTGGCGAGTGAGGGAAGGGCGTCTGCTTCGGACATGAAGTGGGCGCTCTCTTTTTCGTATCTTTTCTATTTTTCCTATCCTGTCTTCCGCAGCATTGTACAAAGCTCTTCCATTTCTTCCGGTGTCTCCCGGATTTCCAGATATCCTTTCAGATATTCTTTTCCGGTACAGGTCAGCAGGTGCTGGGCCATATAAAGCCCTGTGCGACAGTGCTCCTGGACGCGGGCAATCAGCTCCCGGGCCTCTACCCCTTCGTAATTGTCCTCTGCCTCTGCATGTACCGGAAAGGTCAGAAACATCCGGCGATCCATCTTGACCCAGAGCAGAGGTGCCTCCCCCTGGGCCGGGGGCTGATCCAGAATAATACCCTTCTGCCCTGGAGCCTGGGAGGACGTGTCCCGGAGCCATACGTAGCAGGCTGGATCATGGATATAGCGTCGCAGTTTGTCCTTCTCCCAGAAATCCCAGGCGGCTACATAGAAGAAGGGGATTTCTTCCAGGGTGTAGGGGCTCTCCAGAAGCCGGATCAGGGCCTGAAAGTGCGCCTGCTGCAGACAGATTTGCTGGTACATTCGCTGGTATTCTTCAATCTTATCTACCAGCTGCTGCTGCACAGACCGGAGAAAGGCTTCGTGTTCCTCCAGAGGCGCGGTGAGAAAATCATTGATGCGTTTGACTGGCATACCCAGGTTTCGGTAGAACATAATCTCCGCAATTTGCGCCAGATCCATGGAGGAGTAGCTGCGGTAGTTGTTCTCTTTCTTCGGGATATGGAACAGGCCCTTTTCCTCCCAGAACCGGAGGGTAGAGGCTGGAATGTTCAGAATTTCCGCAATTTCTCCAATAGAAAAGTTTCTTTTTCCTTCCAAGATTCATACCTCCTGTCAAAATATGCTTCACGAAATTTTTTTTCGATTTTATCATATTTTCCCTTGACATTCAAGTTACTTGATCGTTTATGCTCCTTCTATCCTGGAGGGTATAGTTGGAAAATACCCTTCAGCTACGGCAAAACGCTGTGGGATATACAGCGGGTAAAGGAAAGGAGTTAATGATGTTACTGAGAAACGGAAAAGTGCTGTTGTTTGAGGAGAATGGTTTTGTCCGGCGGGACATCCGGGTGGCAAGGGGAAAGATCACGGAGATTGCGGAAGACCTTTCTCCGCTTCCCGGGGAAGAGGTGGTGGAGGCGGAAGGCAAATTCATTACGCCGGGGATGATTGACGCTCATAGCCATATCTGTATCAGCGAGGAAGGCGGCGGCGAGATTGGAGATGACTGCTGCGACTATTCTGGTACTGCTACGCCGGAGCTGGAAGTGCTGGATGCCCTGTATCCCTTTGACCGGGCAGTACCGGACTGCGTTCGGGCAGGAGTGACCACTACCTGCGTCTGTCCCGGCAGCGATGCGGTGATTGGCGGTGTGGCTTCGGTGATCCAACTGGCCGGACGGGTGGCGGATGAGATGCTGGTGAGCCGGATGGCCGCCATGAAATGCAGCCTGGGAGAGAATCCCAAGATGGCCAAGTACAATTTCTCCTCCCGGATGGGGGTTGCTTACCAGTTCCGCAAATGCCTGGATGAGGCCCTGGATTACCGGCATCGCAAGGAGGAGGCGGAGAAATCCGGCGCTTATTTCAAGAAGGAACGGGGGATGGAGCACATGCTCCTGGTGCTGGAGAAGAAGATGCCGGTTCATGTACACGCCCACCGGTCCGATGATATCTGTACCGCCATCCGCCTGGCCCAGGAATATGACCTGGATCTTGTGCTGGTGCACGGCACAGACGCCATTCCGGTGGTGGATTACCTGGCAAAGTTCTCCTATCCAGTGATTTTGGGCCCTACCATGAGCTCCCGATCCAAGACGGAAACCCTGGGCAAGACCTTTGCCACCGCCGGCGTTTTAAGCCGGGCTGGTATCAAGGTATGCCTGTGCTCGG
Source organism: Candidatus Pseudolachnospira avium (assembly GCA_904420025.1). GTDB lineage: Bacteria > Bacillota > Clostridia > Lachnospirales > Lachnospiraceae > Pseudolachnospira > Pseudolachnospira avium. The sequence goes on along the minus strand of CAJFTW010000151.1, from coordinate 10,145 downwards.
ACCATGACGTGACGCCTATGTACTTTATGACCACCTACGCGGGGTTGGCGGTGCGCTATGGCATGGAGGAGCTGGAGGCGCTAAAGGCGGTGACAGTGAACGCGGCGGAAATCCTGCGCATAGAGGACCGCAAGGGCAGCCTGAAGCCAGGCTTGGACGCGGATCTTGTGGTTTGGAGCGGGCATCCGCTGGACTATCAGACCAAGACGGAGCGGGTCTATATCCAGGGAAAAGCACAGTTTTGATAAGACCGGTTTTGGATGGATTCCGGAGCTTGGTTTTTTGCGGATCAAAATAGGGAAAGCTGCTGGTAGAAAGGAGATTTTGCGATGACGGAAAAGAAACGGAAAAAATTTCAAATGCCAGGATCCATGATCCTGTTGTTCTTTGTCCTAATTTTTGTGGCGGTGCTGACCTGGTTTGTGCCGGTCTCCGTTTCCACAACCGATGAAAATGGAGAGCGGATCATTCACTACAACGCGGTTTTTGATGAGGATGGAAACGTGGTGGAAAACGCGGGAACGCAGCCGGCGGGAATCTGGGATGTTTTTATGGCTCCCGTGCAAGGCTTTACCAACGGCGCGGATGTCAGCGTCTCCGTCCTGGTTTCCGGTGCCTTTCTGGCAATGCTCAACTATGTGGGGGCTATGGACGCCGGGGTGGGTGCTCTGCTGAAACGGTACAGCGGGAAAAAACTCATGGCACTACTGATGCTGCTGTTCGCCCTCATGGGAACTATTTACGGAGCCTGGGAGGAGTTCCCGGCATATGCGCTGGTGCTGATCCCCCTTTGCGTGAAGGCTGGATACGATGTGATGACCGGTATGCTGGTACTGTTTATGGGTGCTGTCATCGGCAATATGGCCAGCGTAGTGAATCCGTACTCCACCGGTGTGGCGGTGTCGGCCATCAACAACCCGGAGCTCTCCCTGGGCAGTGGAATTTTGATGCGGATCCTCCTGTTTGTGGTGCTCTATGTGGTGGGTACAGTGTTGACGTTGCGGTACGCGGAGAGCGTGCGGAAAGATCCCACCCGTTCGGCGGTGTATGGCCTGGAGGTCAATAACCTGATGGGAGAATCTGGACAGGAAATGCCGGAGTTGACCAAAAAGCGGAAATGGTCCCTGTTCATTTTTGCTGTGGTGGTGGTGATCATTGTCATTGGCTACATCCCTTGGGCTTCCATCCCCTGCGGCGACCAGACCATGTATGAGGTGATCAACTATCCGCAGGTTTGGATTATGGAACATGTGCCGGCCCTGGGTCATTTCCTGGGTCTAGACAGCTTTACCTGGTGGGGCGACTGGTATTTCAATGAGTTCACCTACATGATGCTCTTTGGCAGCGTTCTGGTAGCCCTGGTGAACCGGATTTCCCTGAAGGATTTTGCCCGAGAATTCACCGCCGGTGCCCGCAGCCTGGTGAGCATTACTCTGGTAGTCTCCGTATCCCGAGGCATTGCCCTGATTATGGGCTCCGGCACGGAGGGCATGAGCGTGACGTTTGTGTACTGGATTCGCAGTCTTCTGGCCGGTGTGCCGGTGTGGGCCTTTGCGGTTGCCGCTGTGGCTACTTACTGTCTCAGCGCCCTGTTTATCCAGGGGACCTCCAGTACTGCCGGCATTACCATGCCCATTTTAGGAGCCGTGGCCTTTACCCTATTTGCGGACAGCCATATTGGCTCCTCCGGAGGGCAGATGCTGTTGATTTCCTGCTTTACCCTGGGCTTGAACTTCACCGCCAGCGGACTTTACCCAGAGGCTACCAAGATGGGTGTGCTGGAGCTGATTCAGGTACCCTACCCCCTCTATATAAAAAGCTCCATCAAAATCTTGGTTCCCATGCTGATTGCCGGTACCGTGGTGCTGATGATCTCGCCCTATATCGGGCTGGTTTAACAGGACAGCCTTCAACAGATTTGGGAAGGTTGAAAGGACAGCCTCCGAAAGGTTTGGGCTGCTTCAGAAATTTCCATCGGAGGGGAAGCTTCCGTAACCGTTCTCAGGGATGTGCCGCCGGGCGGCCTACCATCCCCGGCTCCCCCTCTTCCTTCCGCACCGCCTGCCGGATGCTTCTCCGGTACACCGGAACCAGCAGGGCGCAGGCTCCCAGCCAGGCCAGCGGCGAGGCCAGGCAGACGCCCCAGTAGCCAATCCGGGCGGTGAGCAGGGTGGTGGCGGCTACCCGGAGCACCAGCTCCACAATGCAGGCCAGAAAAGGGATCAGGGCATTTCCCATGCTCTGGATGGCGGAACGGTACATCATCAAAAGTCCTAGCAGCAGGTAGAAGGGGGCCACGCCCATCAGATACTGGTCCGCATACAGCCGGATGTCCGGGGTGGGCTGGCTGACAAACAGCGGTACCACCAGATGGCGGCAGCCGAGGATCAGGGCGCACATGGCCAGGTTGGCAATGCTGGTCTGTAGCAGGCAGGCGGCCACACCGGAGCGGATCCGCCGCATTTGCCCCGCCCCGTAATTCTGGGCCACATAGTTGGAGATGGCCATGCCCAGGGCGTTGACTACCAGCACAGAAAGCTGATCTACCTTGGTGGCGGCGGTGTAGCCGGCAATGGCATCGGCCCCCAGGGCGTTCACTGCCCCCTGCATGGACAGCTGGCCAATGCACATGACGGACATCTGGAAGCCCATGGGAAAGCCGGTTCCCAGGTGGGTGGCCAGGGTGGAGCCGGATACCCGGAAATCTGCCCGGCGCAGCCGCAGCACGGCAAATTTCCGCAGGCCGATGAGCACGCTGAGGAGGGCGGAGAGCAGCTGGCTCAGCACGGTGGCCCAGGCGGCCCCAGCAACCCCCATGCCCAGGGGTACAATGAACACCACGTCCAGGACAATGTTCAGCAGGGAGGAGAACACCAGGCAGACCAGCGGGGTCCGGCTGTCTCCCAGGGCCCGGAGGATGTTGGAGATCAAGTTGTAAAAAACGGTGGCCCCGGTGCCCAGCAAAATGGCAAACATGTAATCATAGGCCATGGCATAGATGCTCTCCGGCGTGTTCAGCAGCCGGAGGATGGGGTGGGCCAGGGAGCAGCAGAGGATGGTCAGCACCACGGAGAACAGGATGCCAAGCAGGATGGAGGCGGCAATGCTGCTGCGGATGCCCGCCTCATCCCGACGGCCTACCCGGTGTCCCAGGCGGATGCCGAAACCGCCGGTGATCCCCTGGATAAAGCAGAGCACCAGATAGATGACGGTGGCGGTGGCCCCCACCGCGGCCAGGGCGTCCGCCCCCAGGGCCTGCCCCACAATCACCGAGTCCGCCAGGGTGTAGAACAGCTGGAACAGGTTCCCTCCGATCACGGGGATGGCGTAGGTCAGGATGGTGGAAAAGGGGTTCCCTTTGGTCAAATCCTGGGTCTTTTTCATATCAATCTCCTTTCACGGCATTTTCAACCTATTTTGGCCTGGGGCCAGATTCTGCAGGCGTTTCCCTTGAGCGGAAACGCCTTCCGTGCTATAGTAGCAGGAAAGATTCCCGACGAAAGGAGGCGCTGCTTTGCGTTTGATGGACATACAAACCGGCCCGGACCAGCGGGAGCTGGCGGAACACGGCTCTCCGCAGTTCCCTTTGGAAATTCATTATGATTCTCTGTATGAGTTCTGCAACCGGCGGGTGGCCTGCCACTGGCATGAGGAGCTGGAAATTCCGGTGGTCCTCCAGGGGGCGGTCCGGTACCGGCTGCGGGACCAGACCGTGGATCTGGAGCCGGGGGAGGGGCTGGTGATCAATTCCCGGGTCCCCCATTCCACAGTCCCTCTGGGGGATGAGGAGCCGGTGCTGCTCACAACCATCTTCCACCCGTCCCTGCTGTACGGAACGCCGGCCACCTCCGTCTATCAGAACCTGCTGGGCCCCTACATGCGGAATGCCGGGCTGGCAGGCATCCACCTTTCCCGGCAGCAGGCGGAGATCCTGGAACAGGTAAACGCCCTGTACCAGGAAGCCCCCTTTGGCTTTGAGCTGGAGATCCAAGGGCTTCTGTGCCGGCTGTTTTTTGGGCTCCTTTCCGGGAGGCAGGGGCAGCTGCAAGCCTCGGGCACATCCCAGGAAGCCTCCCTGAACCGTCTGAAAGCCCTGCTGGACATCCTGCACCGGGACTACGGGGAGCGGCTGTCCCTGGGAGACCTGGCGGCCAGCGTTTCCCTCTCCCGGGAGGGCTGCTGCCGCTTCTTTAAGAGCATGACCGGCAAGACCATCTCCCAGTATCTGGAGGATTACCGGGTCTCCCAGGGGATTTTGCTGCTGGCAGATGAATCCTACTCCATTGCCCAGGTTTCCTACCTGGTGGGATTCGGCAACCCGGGGCGCTTCTCCGCCGCCTTCTCCCGGCGGATGCACTGCACCCCCCGCCAGTACCGGCAGCGCCAGAAAACAAAACAGGAGTAAGTATAAGAAATCCGGCCTTCCAAAGAAAGCCGGATTTTGCGTATTTCTATACAGATATTGACGGATCGGCTCCGCTGTGTCCGGGAGCCTTAGAAGAACAGATCGTCGTCGTCCTCGTCATCCTCACAGTCTTCCATCAGCTCCTGGAAGGCCTGCTCCTCGTAGCTCTCCAGCTGCCGGTTCAGCTCCTCGCCCCGCTGGGTATCGCCGGCTGCTTCACAGAAACGCACGGCTGCCATAAAGAGCATTTCATTCTCTTCCGTGCAGAGGGTATCCGGCAGAAGGTGGCGGTTTACCAAAAGCTCCGCCTGATCCAACTGCCCGGCCTCTGTCTTGGAGAGGATCAAAGCGGAGACAGCCACCAGGTTGTCCGGTTCTTTTGCATACCATTCTTCACAGAGAGCCAGGGCTTCATCGCTTTTCCCCTGGGCGCGGAGGGCCATGGACAGCTGGATCAGCAGGCTGTCCGGGGCCTCCTCCTTCCAGTCAAAGCGCTCCAGCAGCAGGCGGCAGCACGTTTCCAGCTCCGGATACCGGGAGGCTTCATCCAGCTCGTCCAGGTAGTCCTCCGTCCACTGGCAGACCATGTGCTCAAAATCCGTGTCGTCATCCAGCTGCATCAGCTCCCGGGCAAAGCCCGGATCCTGGGCCCGGCCATTCTCTAGGATCTGCAGAAAAACCTGGAAAGCCTGATCCCAATGTTCCATGCTGTCTGAGCCTTTTACCAGGTCGTCATAAGCGGCATCGGTCAGCTGGTCAAATTGTTTCCAAAGCGTGTTCATGGTGAATCTCCTCTCTTTGCCGATCGGTTTACGGCAAAAGGGTGTCTCCTCTGGCCGCCGCGTATCCCGCGGCAGAAAGGTGTGTCCGAAGGGTATTGGGGAAAATCCAGGTCTATTTTATCACAGGCCGGCGGATGTGTATAGGATTTTCTGCGGAAAAAATGGGCGTGAGGCAAATCCTTATACTAGAGCCGCGGCAGCGACCGCTTCCATTACGATATTTTGCTTGTGGTAAGCGGAGGACAATCCGGAAGGGCAGGTGGCGGTGTCCAGCCTGGAGGCGGAAGGTACACGGATTTTTTTTGGGCCAGTGGAAATAAGGGCTTTCTTTTATGTAAGTATTAATGGTATAATATGATAGCCGCAGCGCGGGTACAATATCTGTATTCCGCAAAGCGGACTGTGACAAGGAGGGGAAAACAATGGCAAGATTTTGTACGTACTGTGGAAGGCCTTTGGCGGATGGGGAGGTTTGCAGCTGCCGGCAGCAGAATGCGGCCGGTCCGGACCCGGCGAATGGTTACAGCCAGGGCGCTTATGGCCAGGGGAGTTACGGCCAGGGCCAGCCGGGCGGAGCCCAGGGTTCCTATCAGCCGGGGCAGAATTATGGAAACGGAGGCTCTTATGGCTACAATCCTCAGAATCCCAGGCAGTCGGGGAGCGCAGGCGAGTACGCAAGGGGAATTCTGGGTACCATTCTGAATGTTTTTAAGACGCCGGCGGAGATCCTGCGATACCTGGCAACCACCGCACATGGTGCGGTGATCTGGGGGATCCTGGGAATTCAGACGCTGCTGTACGCGCTGGTGTTCCTGTTTGTGGGCATCCGGGTCAACGGGGCCTTCGGCGGGTATTACAAGCTGCTGAACACGCCTCTGATGTTCTTCCTGGCCATTGTGGTGGGAATCGGCAACCTGGCAGCCTTTGCGGGAATTGCCCTGCTCTTTGGAAAGGGCATGGGGAAAAAGCCTATGACCTACAACCAGGCCCTGGGCGTGGCAGCCGGCAAGGCACTGGCCCAGATGCCTTTTACCCTGCTGACCATTCTGGCGGTGCTGATTTTCATTGAGGCAGATTTTGGCCTGTATCTGATATTTGGCCTGTATGCGCTGGGTTGGATTCTGGGCTATGTGTTTACGCCGTACTCCATGGAGCCCCACAGCCCTTCGGATGCGAACCGTAAAATATGGATGCTGTTCCTGCTGTTCCTGGTCACCTTTGTGGTCACGGCCATCATCGGCCGGATTTACATCCAGGTGGTGGGCGAGAATATGGTGGATATGCTCACCGGCGGGCTGTTTTAAGGAAGGTAGGAGCCTATGGAACCGTATCTGAATCAGGAGCAGCTGGACTATATACACGCGCATATCCCGGAGAATATCCGGCTGCTGGAATCGCTGGGCCGCATTCCGGCGCCGTCCCACCAGGAGGATCAGCGGGCGGCGTTTGTGAAGGCGTGGCTGGAAAAGGAGGGGGCGCAGGGCGTCTACATAGACAAGGCAAAGAATGTGGTGTATCCGCTGGGCTGCGAAGGCGAAGGCCCGGTGGTGGTGATTATGGCCCACACGGATATTGTTTTTCCGGACACCGGAGAGCTCCCTCTGCGGGTGGAGGGCGGCCGGATGTTCGCCCCGGGGATCGGGGATGATACCGCCAACCTGGTTCAGCTTCTGATGAGTGTGAAGTATGTGCTTTCCCGGAGGCTCACGCCTGCTTGCGGCATAGTCTTTGTGGCCAATGCCTGTGAGGAAGGTCTGGGGAACCTGCAGGGCTGCCGGGCTATTGTGGATGCTTATGGGGAACGCATCCAGGAGTTCCTCTCTTTTGACGGTTACACCGGCTGTGTGACGGACAATGCGGTGGGCTCCCATCGCTATGAGGTGACGGTTCGGACGGCGGGCGGCCATTCCTACCACAACTTTGGAAATGCCAACGCCATTTATTATCTTTCGTCCATGATTCAGACGCTCTATGAAAAGCAGGTGCCGAAGGAGGCAAAGACTACCTATAATGTAGGAACCATTGCCGGAGGGACAACGGTCAACTCCATTGCCCAGGAGGCATCCATGATGTATGAGTTCCGCTCGGAAAGCCACGCCTGCCTGGAGGAAATGGAAGCGTTTTTCCAATCGGTCACGGACACTTACCGGAAGATGGGCGTGGACGTATCGGTAGAGGTGAAGGGGATCCGTCCCTGCCGGCAGGGGGTAGAGGAAGACGCGCTGCGGCGGCTGACGGAGAGAAACCGGGCGATTGTGGAGGCGTATACCGGAGCCGCCTGTCAGGCGGGAGCCAGTTCTACAGACGCCAACATCCCGCTTTCCAGGGGGATTCCGGCCAACACCCTCGGCGTAATCCGGGGCGATCTGGCCCATACCCGGGAGGAGTGGATTGATCTTGCGAGTGTGGAGGAAGGCTTCCGGATTGCGCTGGCGGTGATTCTGCACTATTTTTAAGCGGAAAGGAAGAGGTCAGTATGTTTTGTAAAAAGTGCGGGGCAGAGATCGTAGACGGCGGAAAGTTTTGCCCAAAGTGCGGGGAACCGGTTGCGCCGGTGAACCCGGAAAGCGTTATGCCCGGAAATGGGCCGGACCCGGCGGCTGCGGGGCAGGCCGGGCCGCAGCAGGCAGCCACCGGGGATGTGGGAAGTGTGCCCCCGGCATCCGGAGGCGGGGAGCCGTACAGCGCGGAACCGCAGCAGGCAGCTCCGGCGCCTGCGCCGAAGAAAAAAATGTGGCCGTGGATCCTGGCGGCCTGCGTGGTGGTGGCGGCCATTGTCGCCATTGTGATTTTGGTCAATCAGCCCAAGAAGGTCAACCTGGAGGAGCATGTGCGGGTGGACTTCACCGGCTACAACACCGTGGGGAATGCCAGTGTCTACCTGGATACGGAAACGCTGGTTCCGGTGTTTGCGGAGATCCTGGAGGAAAGCGAGGACCGGGTGCTGGAATCCGGCGACTGGGAAGACCTGACCAGCGTGGTGGAGCTGACCCTGGACAAGGAGAGCGGGCTCTCCAACGGAGACCAGGTGACGGTTACCATCACCTATGACAACGAGGAGATTGAGGACTATGACATCCAGTTCACCGGTGAGACGGCCACTTACACCGTGGAGGGCCTGGGGGATCTGGAGGAGATTGATCCCTTTGCGGACCTGGAGGTTTCCTTTACCGGCATTGCCCCGGACGGCCGGGTGGAATGGGTTTACAATGGGGAATCGCCGTACATCAGCGGGACCGATTTCCAGTGTGACCAGACCAGCGGCCTGCGCAACGGTGACGTGGTTACCTTCTCCCTGGATTACGATGAGGCAGCGGCAATCAATCAGGGCTACCGGCTGACCCAAACCACCAGGGAGTATACCGTGGAGGGGCTGGATGAGTATGTGGACAGCTATGAGGACTTGACGGAAGACTTCCTGACGGCGGCTAGAACCGAGTCGGAGGATGTGATCAACGCCTACATTGCCCAGAATTACAGCACCGAGTCCGCCATGTCGGATTTGACCTATGCCGGCTACGTGTTCCTGACGCCCAAGGAGGGAGGCAATGCCCGGAATTACAACGTGCTGTATATGATCTACGGCGGGACCGTTTCCCACAGCACCAATGGCTTCCCCACCACGGTGGTGTATTACCCGGTGCGGTTTGTCAACATCCTTTCCTCCGGCGGGGCTCTGACCTATGACGAGGGGCTGGATATTGTGGGCAACTCCACGCTGGAGGACGGCAGCTGGGGCTTTTACACCAACGGCTACGCCAACCCCATCACCGCCTATGCGGAGCTGGTCACGGCCAATGTGGATGACTACAACGGCCAGGCCGGGGACGGGTTTGAGCAGTATGCGTCCTATACGCCTATCGCCGCCCTGGCGGACATCAGCGAGGCCAATATGCAGACCCTGACCACCCGGGCCCAGGATATTATCTCTGCCTATGTGGCCGGCTCGTATAACACCGATTCCCATGCCTCGGAGCTGACGCTGGTGGGCGAGTACCTGCTGGTCTCCAAGGCCCAGGGGACGGACAACTTTAAAGAGAACAACCATCTGATTGTGGTGTTCAGCGCTACGGTGACCAATGACGCCAACCGCTTTGCGGCTGCCACCGTGTACTTCCCGGTACAGTTTGATGGCCTGGTTAACCTACCGGACGGCCGGTTCCAGTACACGGCGGAGAGCGACGTGCTGGGCAGCTTCAACTTCCCGGACAGCACTTACTTTAGCAATGGCTATCTGGATGGAGCCCAGATGTTCAGCGATCTGGTCACTGCCAACCGGACAGATTACAATTATGAAGTCAGCGAAGGGCTGAAAGCCTTTGGCGAGTAAGGTGCCTGCCGCCGGAAATCCCCCGGCGTGCAGCCCTTGAGCTCCCGGAAGTTCCGGGTAAAATAACTGATGTCGGAAAAGCCGCATGCCATGCCCACCTCCCCGGCTGTCTGGTTGGTGGTGAGCAGGAGCTCTGCGGCTTTTTCTATGCGGAAATGCCGCAGGTACTGGATGGGTGTGGTGCCCAGGACCTGCCGGAAGCAGCGGAGGCAGGAGCTCTCGCTGACGGAGGCGCTGGCTGCAATCTGCTCCAGGGTGACCTCCTCCGCAAAGTGGTCCTGTAGAAAGCGCAGCATGGCCTTGACCCGCTGGGCTGCCGCTTGTTCCTGGGCGGAGGGCTGCCGGGCTGCCGCCGGAAAATGGCGGCGCAGCAGGCCCAGCCCCCGGGATAGCTGGTAGCGGACCTGGTTTTCATAGTCCTCCTCCTCGGCGGCGGAGGCGTCCCAGGCTTCTTGCAGGCACCGGATACTTTCCTGCTGCCAGCCGGAGGCGGGATCCAGCAGGACAAAGCGGGGGGCGGCGGGCTGCTGGAAGGGCTGCACCAGCTTTTGCCAGAATACGCTGTCCAGGCTGCCGCCGATGAGGCGGGGGTGAAATACCACGGACCGGAGCACCGAGGGGCCGCCGG
>CAJFTW010000150.1 GCA_904420025.1 Candidatus Pseudolachnospira avium | reverse complement strand
GGAAACAACTGCCGCCGTGCCCCGCGTTAAGGGAACCGGAGAGGAGAAATCCAGCAAAGAACCGGAAAAAACGAGTGAAAAATCAAGGTGGAATCGTGCGCGAATCCGCAGCACCCTTGGAGGCCGAAAGGGATCCAGGGGCGCTGCTTTTTTGTTCCATGGGAAATGTTGGCGCACGCGCTTACCAGACAGGAGGAGAAACCATGAAAGTGACACTGAAAAACGGGGAGGTCCGGGAGTACGGCCAACCCATGACGGTACGGGAGATTGCCGAATCCATCAGCCAGGGGCTGGCCCGCCAGGCCTGTGCCGGCATGGTGGACGGAGAGGAAGTGGACCTGCGGACCCTGGTGGACAAGGACTGCCAGCTGGCCATTCTGACCTTTGAGGACGAAGGGGGCCGGGCGGCCTTCCGCCACACCACCTCCCACATTCTGGCCCAGGCGGTGAAGCGGCTGTATCCGGAGACCAAGCTGGCCATCGGCCCCTCCATTGCCGACGGCTTCTACTATGACTTTGACCGGGAGGAGCCCTTCACCCCGGAGGACCTGACAGCCCTGGAAGCGGAGATGAAGAAGATTGTCAAGGAAAACCTGACCTTGGAGCGGTTTACCCTGCCCCGGCAGGAGGCTATCGCCCTGATGCAGGAGCGCCAGGAGCCCTACAAGGTGGAGCTGATTGAGGACCTGCCGGAGGACGCGGAGCTCAGCTTCTACCGCCAGGGAGAGTTTGTGGACCTGTGCGCCGGCCCGCATCTGATGAGCACCAAGCCGGTGAAGGCCTTCAAGCTCACCTCCATTGCCGGCGCCTACTGGCGTGGCAGCGAGAAGAACAAGATGCTGACCCGGATCTACGGCACCGCCTTCACCAAGGCTTCGGAGCTGGAGGAGTACCTGCAGCGGATTGAGGAGGCCAAGAAGCGGGACCATCGGAAGCTGGGCAAGGAGCTGGGCCTGTTTACCATGATGGACGAGGGCCCGGGCTTCCCCTTCTTCCTGCCCAAGGGCATGGTGCTGAAGAACACCCTCATCGACTACTGGCGGGAGGTACACACCCGGGAGAATTATGTGGAGATCTCCACGCCCATGATGCTGAACCGGAAGCTTTGGGAGACCTCCGGCCACTGGGATCACTACAAGGAGAACATGTACACCACGGTCATTGATGACACGGATTTTGCCATCAAGCCCATGAACTGCCCCGGCGGCCTGCTGGTCTACAAGTCCCAGCCCCACTCCTACCGGGATCTGCCCCTGCGGATGGGCGAGCTGGGACTGGTGCACCGGCATGAGAAATCCGGCGCCCTCCACGGCCTGATGCGGGTCCGCTGCTTCACCCAGGATGATGCCCACATCTTTATGACCGAGGAGCAGATCACCGATGAGATCAAAGGCGTGGTGCGCCTTATTGACGAGGTGTACAGCCTCTTCGGCTTCAAATACCATGTGGAGCTGTCCACCCGCCCGGAGGACAGCATGGGAAGCGATGAGGAGTGGGAGCTGGCCACCAATGGACTCCGGAAGGCTCTGGAGGAGATGAACCTGGACTATGTGGTCAACGAGGGGGACGGCGCCTTCTACGGCCCCAAGATCGACTTCCACCTGGAGGATTCCCTGGGCCGGACCTGGCAGTGCGGCACCATCCAGCTGGACTTCCAGCTGCCCATGCGGTTTGAGGCGGACTACATTGGCGCGGACGGGGAGAAGCATCGCCCCATTATGATCCACCGGGTGGTGTTCGGCTCCATTGAGCGTTTCATCGGCATTCTCATTGAGCACTACGCCGGCAAGTTCCCGGTGTGGCTGGCGCCGGTGCAGGCCAAGGTGCTGCCCATCTCGGACAAGACCAGCGAGTACGCCCAGCAGGTGTACCGGAAGCTGCGGGAGAGCGGTGTCCGCTGCGAGTACGACGACCGGCCGGAGAAGATCGGCTACAAGATCCGGGAGGCCCAGATGGAGAAGGTACCCTACATGGTCATCACCGGCGCCCAGGAGGCGGAGAACGGCACCGTGGCCATCCGCTACCGGGATTCCGGGGAGAACGTGACCATGACCCTGGAGGAGTTTATCGCCAAGGTGAAAGAAGAAACCCGCACCAGAAAGTCCAACTGACCGGGGAGCATCCCTTTTGGCAGGCGGCAGGGGGGAAGGCAGCAAAGCAGACCGGAAGGAGGAGCTTCATGAACAAGAAAACGTTTTTCAACATGTCCTACGGCGTCTATGTGGTGACCACCCTGGATGGGGACCGGCCCACCGGCTGCGTGGCCAACAGCATCATGCAGATCACCTCGTCCCCGGCCACGGTGGCGGTGAGCATGAACCATGACAACTATACCAACCGCTGCATGGAAAAGAGCGGCGTGTTTGCCTTCACCATTCTGGCGGAGGACAGCGATCCCGGCCTCATCGGAACCTTTGGCTTTTCGTCCGGCCGGGATACGGACAAGTTTGCGGGGGTGGAATATGAGACGGTGACCGGGGTACCGGTGTTGCAGGCGGGCTGCGGCTACGTGGTCTGCCGAATCGTCGACCGGATGGAAACCGCCACCCACACGGTGTTCCTGGGGGAGGTGCTGGAGGCGGAAACCCGCCCGGGCAGCGCCCCGGCCATGACCTACGCCTACTACCACAACGTGATCAAGGGCAGAAGCCCCAAAAACGCCCCTACCTATGTGGAGCCGGAGGAAGCTGTGGAGCCAGAGGAAGCTGCAAAACCGGAGGAGGCTGCGGAACTGGCCGCCGGCTCCGGGGCGAAGGAGGCTGCCGGGCAGGCAACAGCGGGCGGCGGGAACGCGGAAAAGGCAGCGCCGTCCCGCTGGGTCTGCAGCGTCTGCGGATATGTGTATGAGGGGGAAAGCCTGCCGGCGGACTTCCACTGCCCCATCTGTGGTGTGGGGGCGGAACGGTTCCATCCGGCGGAATAAAGATTTTATAAGAATCTAAAAGTTAATCGTATTAATAAAAAAAGTGCTGGAACTTACGGCTCACATAGGGTAGAATGAAGAACAGGTGGTTTCTCTCGGGAATCCGCCTGTTTTCCTCTGTGTGGGAAAAGGAAGGGGCACATCGGATGCGAGGATGGATGGAAAAATGATGCCCCAAAATGAGGGAGGGATATTTTTGGCATCCAAAAGCTATGAGATTGATATGTGCAACGGCCCGCTTCTGGGCAAGATCCTGAAGTTTGCCCTGCCGCTGATGCTTTCCGGCGTATTGCAGCTGCTGTTTAACGCCGCGGACATTGTGGTGGTAGGGCGCTGGTCCAGCGAGCAGGCCCTGGCAGCCGTGGGCTCCACCAGCTCCCTGGTTAACCTGCTGGTCAACGTGTTCATTGGCCTGTCTGTGGGCACCAGCGTCCAGGTGGCCCGGCATTTCGGCGCCCAGTCAGCCCGGGATGTGCGGGAGACCGTCCATACGGCCATCACCCTGAGCCTGGTCAGCGGCGTGGTGCTGATTTTCATCGGCTTTTTCCTGTCCCGCCCTATGCTGGAGCTGATGGACACCCCGGACGATGTGCTGGACATGGCCACCACCTACATGCGGATTTACTTTGCCGGTATGCCGGTGGTGATGCTGTACAACTTTGGCAGTGCCGTGCTGCGGGCGGTGGGGGACACCCGGCGTCCTCTGTACTTCCTGATGCTGGCCGGTGCCCTGAACGTAGTCATGAACCTGTTCTTTGTCATTGTCTGCGGCATGGATGTGGACGGGGTGGCCCTGGCCACGGTGCTTTCCCAGTGCGTCTCTGCGGGACTCATTGTCCGCAGCCTGATGCGCTCCCAGGGCAGCTACCGGCTGGAGCTGAAGGCCCTGCGGATTTACCGGAACAAGCTCTTTGCCATTCTGCGCACCGGCCTGCCGGCGGGCATCCAGGGGGCTCTGTTCTCCGTGTCCAACGTGCTGATCCAGTCCTCGGTCAACTCCTTCGGCTCCGTGGTCATGGCGGGAAACGCGGCGGCGGCTAACCTGGAAGGCTTTGTGTACACGGCCATGAACTCCTTCCACCATGCGGCCCTGAGCTTTACCAGCCAGAACCTGGGGGCCAAAAAGTATGACCGGCTGGGCCGGGTGCTGCTGCTCTGCCAGGGTTCGGTGATTGTGCTGGGCCTGGTGGCGGGAAATGCGGTACTGCTGCTGGGCGGCCCGCTCTTGAGCATCTACACCACCGAGGCGGAGGTGGTGGGCTACGGTATGATCCGCCTGCGCTACGTGGTGGCCCAGGAATTCCTCTGCGGCTGCATGGATACCATGGTGGGCTCCCTGCGTGGGCTGGGCTATTCGGTGATGCCCATGATCGTCTCTATCCTGGGGGCCTGCGGCCTGCGGATCCTCTGGGTTTACACGGTGTTTGCCCTGGATCCCACCCTGGAGGTGCTGTACCTTTCCTACCCGGTGTCCTGGACGGCTACAGCTCTGACCCACCTGGTCTGCTACCTGGTGGTGCGGCGGAAGGTAATCCCCCGGGCACAGCAAGTGTAGGAGGGCAGCCGGCAGGAGGAAAAGCAGGAGGAAGAAAGGCGGAATTTGCAAAAATCGCTTGATTTCCCGGCGGAATTCGTATATAGTAGCTTTGGTATTTTCTGTGCCCTGGAGACGTTTGTGGGGCAGATCCGAAAAGGACAGGAGGATTGTACATGGTAAGAGCGATTGTAGGCGCCAACTGGGGCGACGAAGGAAAAGGAAAGATTACGGACATGCTGGCAAAGGAATCGGACATTGTCATCCGTTTCCAGGGCGGAAGCAACGCTGGGCATACCATCATCAACGAGTACGGACGCTTTGCTCTTCACCTGCTTCCCTCCGGTGTGTTTTACAGCCATATCACCAACATTATTGGAAACGGGGTGGCCCTGAACATCCCCTATCTGGTCAATGAGATTCAAGAGCTCACCTCCCAGGGGGTGCCGGAGCCTAAGATCCTGGTGTCCGACCGGGCCCAGATCCTGATGCCCTACCACATGCTGCTGGACCAATATGAGGAGGAGAGGCTGGGCAGCCGTTCCTTTGGCTCCACCAAGTCGGGGATTGCGCCCTTTTACTCGGACAAATACGCCAAGATCGGCATTCAGGTCAGTGAGCTGTTCAACACCAGCGTGCTGCGGGAGCGGGTGGAAAAGGTCTGCCAGCTGAAGAACGTGCTGCTGGAGCACCTGTACCACAAGCCGCCCATGGATCCGGACGCGCTGATGCAGACGCTGCTGGAGTACCGGGATATGGTGGAGCCTTACGTGTGCGACACCTCCGCATACCTGTACCAGGCACTGCAGGAGGGCAAGAACATCCTGCTGGAGGGGCAGCTGGGCTCCCTGAAGGATCCGGATCACGGCATCTATCCCATGGTCACCTCCTCCTCCACCCTGGCCGCTTACGGGGCCATTGGCGCGGGGATACCGCCCTACGCCATCCAGAACATTACGGCGGTGGTCAAGGCCTACTCCAGCGCGGTGGGCGGCGGCGCCTTTGTCAGCGAGATTTTCGGTGATGAGGCGGAGGAGCTGCGGCGGCGCGGCGGCGATAAAGGAGAGTACGGCGCCACCACGGGACGTCCCCGCCGGGTGGGCTGGTTTGACTGTGTGGCCAGCCGCTATGGCTGCCGGATCCAGGGTGCCACCGAGGCGGTGCTGACCATTGTGGACGCCCTGGGGTATCTTCCGGAGATCCCTGTATGTGTGGGCTATGAGATTGACGGCCAGGTGGTCACCGACTTCCCGGCTACGGAAAAGCTGAATCGGGCCAAGCCGGTGTGGAAGACCCTGCCTGGCTGGAACTGTGACATCCGGGGCATCCGCAAGTATGAGGAGCTGCCGGAGGCCTGCCGGAACTATGTGGAGACCATTGAGAAGGAGATCGGCGTGCGGATCAGCATGGTTTCCAACGGCCCGGGAAGAGAGGATATTATCATCCGCTCTTGACAAAACGGGGAATTTCTTCTATAGTAGGCATAAGCCGCACATGGACCGGGACTTTCCGGCAGGCGGCAAACTTTATAGGACAACGGCACAGACGAAGAGGAGTACCTTTTGCGGAGCTGACAGAGAAGACGGTCCACTGGCTGGAAGGCCGTCTCAGCGGAGGCGGAGGGAAGGTGGCTTCCGAGCCGGACCGCCCAAACCCCGGGAGTAAGCGGTTCCGTATTGCCTGCGTGAAAGGCCAGAGACCCAAAAAAGGTGGTACCGCGGTAACACTCGCCCTTTGCTTATGCAAAGGGCTTTTCTTTTTCCAAACAATATTTCATCAAGCAAAAGGAGCAAAACCATGGCAAAAGAGCTGAGTAAGACCTACAGTCCTCAGGAAATTGAGTCACGGCTCTATGAGAAGTGGCTGAACAAAAAATATTTTGCGGCCAAGGTGAATCCGGCCAAGAAACCCTTCACCATTGTGATGCCGCCGCCCAACATCACCGGGCAGCTGCACATGGGCCATGCCTTGGACAACACCCTCCAGGACATCCTCATCCGCTGGAAACGGATGCAGGGCTATGAGGCCCTGTGGCAGCCGGGAACGGACCACGCCAGCATTGCCACTGAGGTGAAGATCATTGACAAGCTGAAAGAGGAAGGCATTGACAAGAACGACCTGGGCCGGGAGGGCTTTCTGAAGCGGGCCTGGCAGTGGCGGGAAGAGTACGGCGGCCGCATCGTCTCCCAGCTGAAAAAGATGGGCTCCTCCGCCGACTGGGACCGGGAACGGTTCACCATGGACGAGGGGTGCTCCAAGGCGGTGAAGGAGGTTTTCGTCCGCCTCTATGAAAAGGGCTATATCTACAAGGGCTCCCGGATCATCAACTGGTGCCCGGTGTGCCACACTTCCATCTCCGACGCGGAGGTGGAGCATGTGGAGCAGGCCGGCCACTTCTGGCACATCAAGTACCCTATTGTGGGGGAGGACGGCTATGTGGAGATTGCCACCACCCGGCCGGAAACCCTGTTGGGGGATACGGCGGTGGCTGTGAACCCGGAGGATGAGCGGTACACCCACCTGGTGGGCAAAATGCTGAAGCTGCCCCTGACGGACCGGGAAATCCCGGTGATTGCGGATCCCTACGTGGACAAGGAGTTTGGGACCGGCTGCGTGAAGATCACCCCGGCCCACGACCCCAATGACTTTGAGGTGGGCAAACGCCACAACCTGCCGGAGATCAATATTCTTAATGACGACGCCACCATCAACGAGATGGGCGGCAAGTATGCCGGTATGGACCGGTATGAGGCCCGGAAGCAGATGGTGGAGGACCTGGACAAGCTGGGCCTGCTGGTGAAGGTGGAGGATCATGTCCACAACGTGGGCACCCATGACCGGTGCAAGACCACCGTGGAGCCCATGGTCAAGCAGCAGTGGTTTGTGCGGATGGACGAGCTGGCCAAGCCTGCCATCGAGGCCCTGAAAAAGGGCGAGCTGCGGTTTGTGCCGGACCGGTTTGACAAGATCTACCTCCACTGGCTGGAGAATATCCGGGATTGGTGCATCTCCCGGCAGCTGTGGTGGGGCCATCGGAGTCCCGCCTGGACCTGTGATGACTGCGGGGAGATCACCGTGGCCCGGGAGACCCCGGAGGTCTGCCCCAAGTGCGGCAGCCGCCATCTGACCCAGGACCCGGACACCCTGGACACCTGGTTCAGCTCCGCCCTGTGGCCCTTCTCCACCCTGGGCTGGCCGGATGACACCGAGGATCTGAAATATTTCTATCCCACGGACGTGCTGGTCACCGGCTACGACATCATCTTCTTCTGGG
>CAJFTW010000149.1 GCA_904420025.1 Candidatus Pseudolachnospira avium | reverse complement strand
TCCAAGCTTCCCTGCAGGACATTCTCTACTGTTCCCACAGCGGTAACCGTTCCACTGGAAATGACGACCTCAAAGGATTCCGCCATCTGATAACCGGCAGGTGTCGTCTGAATTTCCGTAATCCGATAAGTCCCCGGTTCTAAGTATTCCGATGTATACAGCGCCCCTCCGGATACAGTGAATTCATAAGTGTCATAAACAACATTTCCATTCTGCCATTTTTTCAGGACATTTGGCGTATAGCTGTCTGCGCCAGTCTTTTTCTCCACTCGGAAAGTAGCCGTAACAGCCGAATCATCTTCCGGCAAATTGAAGGTTTTCGTCAGCGTAAATCTTCCCGCTTGGATGCCATTCACGATGGCGCCCTGCCCTTCCGCCGTATACACGGTATTATTCGTGCCTATTTCAATGACTACCGGATATGCCGGAACTTCATCTGGAAGCGAATAAAAGAGATTGCTCTCAGCGATTCCAGTTTCTACCAGCCAGTACCGGCCCGCATCCAAATTGGAAAATGTAGCCGTTCCATTTACGGTGGTCTGTACCGCTTCTACATCATCTGCGATAAGGCCTTCCCGATTAATGGTCTCATTATTGGTGCCATAGTTATTGGTATTGCTGTTTGTTCTACGGTATAGAGTAAATGTTACGCCAGAAAGCGGGACATTCGCTTCTCCCGTTACACCCGTCCCTACCTTTTCCACAGTCAGGCTGCCTTGGGGATCATTTTCAATAGGATTGGTCACCAGCTGCGTATCCAGCGTTCCCGCCGTCACCGTTACTTTCACTGGCGTGGTATCCTTGGTATAGCCAGTCTCCACCGACTGCTCCACCAGCCAGTAGGTCCCCGGCTCCAGGAACTCCGATTCCACTGGGCCGCTGCCGCTGGTGGTGATGGTATAATCCGTCCCTGCCGTCAGCTGCACCGGGTTATCGTAATCAATGGCGCCATTCTTATCATGATACACCTTAAAGGTGGCTTCCACATAATCCGTGGAATCCGTGGAGCTGACCTTGGCCACCTGGAAGCGCCCGTAGGCAGCCTTGTTGTGGAAACCGTTGCTTCCATCTGCATCGTCAATGCTTGCATAGATATCATTGATGGCATCGTCCTGGGCATCTTTCTTCTGGGACACCACAATGACCCGGTAACCGCTCTCCCCATCCGCCAGGCCGCCGACCACATCCGGCAGGCTGTTGATATCTTCCTTCACAATGTAGACGCCCGCCGGCAGCAGCACGGAGGTGTACAGACCATTGGCATCCGTGGTGCCGGTGGCAATGGGAATCGGATTGCCGCTCGTGTCAGTATCCTTTATACTGTATTTCGTCGTGCCGTCCGCAGCAACATACGTGCCATTCTCATTATCTTGTACCGCCCGGTACACATGAATGGTCACGCCTTCCACCACATAGTGCTGGTTCCCCAGGGTGGTGTACTTCACCACCTGGAGCCGTCCCATGGCCACGTCATTGAATTCCAGATTTTCGGCAAAGCCGCCGTTGGCGTTGGTGGTAACCTGGACAATCACATCATCTTGCTTACCGGTTATAACCGTAGGCAGCTCGTATCCATCCGGCGCCGCAATCTCCATTACATAATAGGTAGCAGAGGGGGCCAGGTTTTCAAAGACAAACTCACCATCCTCATCCGATACGGCAATGTCCACCGCCCCGGTTGCCTGCATGAAGCTGGTTCTGCCCGCCTCTGTGGCCAGGGCTGTCTTCAGCGCCGCCAGGCTATCCCAGCCGTTGAAGGTATTGCCCACCACCAGGCCGTCCAGAGCCGACAGGGTTTTCAGCGCGTCCTGATCGCTGGTGAACGCCGCAAAGTAGGCGCCTTCCAGCTTTTCCTGATTCAGAGCATCCTGTTTGATCCCCGGGCCTTCCACTTCATAATAGTTGTAGATGGCACCGGTCTCTGTCTCATTGCCCTCCTTCACCGTGAAGGGACCGGTCCACTGGGTCTCCCAGTGCCAGTTTTCCAGCGGGATGGTCTGGTTATAGTTTTGCTGTGCCTTCTCCAGGCTAATCTCCTTCAGATAGTAGGTTCCCGGTTTTATGTCAATGGTCACCGCCGAGCCATCTCCGGAGGTGCCGCTCTCCATAATGTAAGCGTCATCCCCCGAGGAATTGCTGGCCAGTACCTTCGTCAATTTCACCGTGGTCCCATTGTCCAGGGTGGTCTCGGTTCCATTTTTCTCATCAACCACGTACAGCTCAAACTCTGCCCCGTCCAAAAGCTCCCCGGTATTCCGCAGGTACTTGAACAGGCGCAGTTTGCCCAGATTTGTGGTGTTGTCAATGGAGGCCGTCACCCCCTCCTCATCCGGGTGGGAGTTGGCTGCCACCGTCTGGCCAGCCACCACCGTCACCGCCACAGGAGCCGCCGCCGTATAGTTGGCCGGCGTCTGAGTCTCCACCACCCAGTATTCCCCGGGCGCCAGATAGCTGGAGGTTCCCGTGGAAGAGTTGGAGAGATCCACGGTGGTTACCGCTGTGCCCAGCTCACTCTGGTTGCAGCTCCCATCCGCATTGGTATTGTCCGCCGTTTTATAGTAAATTTCAAACTTGGATCCGCTGAGCGGATAGCGGGTGTACTCCGCCGCATCCCCCGTCTGGGCTTCTCCATTGGCATTGGCCACGTTGAAGCGGGCTGTCTTATAGATGGAAATCCGCCCCATGGGAACATTTGCCACCGGCGTATCATACAGCATCTTATTGGTCTGGGCTGCTGTCACCGTAATATAATTCGGTGTCGAATCCTGCACATAGTTGGCAGGGAAGCCCGTCTCCACCACTTTATAGCGGCCTGGGGTAATCCAGCCCGAGATAACCGTACCGTCGGTGTCGGTGGTCAGGGTATAGGCAGCCTCATTGCTGTACTCTCTCTCTGAATCCGCCAGATCAGGATTTTCACTGGTGGCCGCCGTCTCCGGATACAGGCTGAAGGTAACGTTGTTCAACCCTGCCCCGGTCACCGAATCCACCTTTTTGATCTGCACCTTGCCCATGGACGGGGTGTTGACAATCTCCGTGTCTGCCACGGCAGTGCCCCCCAGATCCGTCCGGTTTTGGCCGGCAGCAATGGTAATCTGCACCGGCTTATAGGCTGCATAGTTGTCAATGGATTTCTCCACCAGCCAATATGTACCAGGGGCAATATTATCAATCTGCACCTGTCCGTTGCTTCCGCTGGTGCCTGTGTAAGCGGCTGTCTTGCCCTCGCCGTAGTCGCTGGCATCCCCTGCCACCACCGGATACAGGGAGAACTCAGCCCCCGCATAGGCAGACTCCACGCCGTCCATAACGGCGGTCTTCTGGATAATCAGCTTGCCCACCGGCTCATTGGCAATCGGAGTCGTAAAGTAAGTCTGATTTGTCTCACCCTCTGCCACCGTCACAAAGCGTGCACTGTCATCCAGCACATAGCCATCCGCTACCGCTGTCTCTTTCAGCATATAAGTGCCAGGATCCAGCCAGCCAGAAATACCTGTTCCATCGGTTCCGGTGGTAATGGTTCCGGATTCCGTACCGCTGTACCAGTTACCATCCGATGCCTGTGTGGCACCTTCCGTATTTGCATCCACCTGGGCATACAGCTTAAAGGTAGCCACCAGACCCGTATTAGAATTCAGGGAGCTGACCTTCTTTACCTGCACCTTGCCCTGATCCGGATGGTTCACCACCTCTGTGACCGCATCCGGATAGGAATCGCTTCCCTCCTGGTTTTGGCCTGCTTTCACCTCCACCACCTGGGACAGAGCCGGATAGCCTTCCACCTCCTCTTCCACCAGGATATAGATCCCCGGCTCCAGCCCGTCTATGGAAGCCTGGCCGTTGTTGTCTGTAGTCACCGCGCCATCGGCGTCCATCCCGGTCTTGCCGGTAACCTGGGCGCCCTGGCTGTATTTTTTGCCGTCAAATGTAAAGGTACCGTCCGCGGACTCCACCGCCTGATACAGCTGGAAGGAAACCCCTCCCATAGGCGTACCCGTTCCGTCTGTGGAATCCATGGTCGTGGTCTTGTAAATTTCCAGTTTACCCAGGCGGTCATTGGTAACCGGCTGTTCCACAATTTTCACAGTGGCGTTCGCCGCAGCGGTGGTCACCGGGTACACCGCATCCGTGTCTGCCACATACCCATCCGGCGCACTGTTTTCCTTAATATAATAGGTTGTGTTGGCTGTCAGCCCGGCAAACACCAGCTCACCGCTGGCATTGGTGGTGCCGGTGGCCAGCACATTCTGGCAATCCTCATCGGAGTACAGGGTAAAGCTGGCGCCCTCCAGCAGCGCACCGGAGACAGAGTCCGTCTTTACCACCCGGATGCTCACCTGCTGCGCGTTTTCCACCATCACCTCGGTCTGGGCATTCTGCGTCACAGAAATCCCGCTGCCCCCGGCAATGCCCATTCCGTTGCTGTCCACACTGCCAATCACCTCTACCATCACCGTATAGCCGTCCGGGGCATCCGTCTCCTTCAGATAGTAGGAGGTATCCACCGGCAGCAGTTTGGACAGGCCCACACCACTTTCATCTGTAGTAAAAGTATCCAGAGGTGTACCGGTGCAATCCGGGTTGTCATACACCTCAAAGGTCGCTCCGGCCAGAACCTTGCTGTGATCAGAGGCATCCACCTTGGTCACCTTAATCTGGCCGTAGATGGTGGTATTGGTCACGGTAAACTCGCTCTGCTCGTTGGAGACCGTAATCTGGTAACGGCCCTCAAGGCGCGTAAAGCCATCCGGCGCCGAAACCTCCTCATACCAGTAGTCGCCCGGCGCCACCTGCAGCGACTGACCGGTGGGCTGTCCGTCCTCGTCCGCCAGCACTGTCACGGAACGTCCAGTGGCATCCAGCACCGTCACCAGGGTGGCAATGGGCTGCTCCGCCGTCTCACTGTCATAGATGTGGAACGTCACCCCCGCCAGCTGTTGGGTAAAGATCGACTCGCTCTCCCCGTCGCTGAGCACACCCACCTTGTTGATCACCAGATCCAGCAGCGGCTGGTTGGCAATCTCCGACTCCAGCGTCAGCGTTTCATTGGCGGTAATCGTCACCTGTACCGGCGTCTCATTCCGCACATAGCCGGAGGGAGCAGCCGTCTCCAACAGCCAATAGGTCCCCGCCGGGATCTGTCCGCTGCTGGCCCGTCCGCTTCCATCGGTGAGCAGAACTACCGGTGAGCAGAACTACATTGGCGCCTGTACTGTCCTGTACCGGCGTAGTGCAGCTCTCATCACTGTACAGGGTAAACTGAGCCCCGGGCAGATAGACAGTTTCACCATGTTTATCTTTAATTAAGGAGGTTTTCACCAGGGTCAGCCGGCCGTAGGGGGAGGTGTTCAGGAACACCGGCCGCTCGGCTGTGCTGCCCTCATCATTCCACGCAGGGTGATTTACCTGGTTGGCCGCCACGGTCACATCCCGGGAAGCCGCCAGCGTATAGCTGTCTTCCAGGTTGTCCGGCAGATCCGTCTCCGCCAGTGTGTAATCCCCCGCTTCTACGGACGGGAAGAACACACGGCCATTGGAGTCGGACACAGCGGTGTAGACCCGCTGCGGATCCTCTTTGCTGGTCAGGGTAAAGGTAACCCCTTCCAGCTCGGAGGTCTGCCCCACCGAGTTCTTTCCATATTTATAGAATTCCAGGCTGCCCACCGTGTCCGCCACGTTGGTCACCGTAATGATCGCGGTTTTGCGCCCGGTCTCTTCGTCTACAGAGGTGCGGATGGTTACGCCAGGGACTGACTCCGCCGTAATGTTTCCCTCCGCGTCCACGGTGATCGCCACACGCCCGTCAAAAGCACGTGCGAATCCAGACGGCGCGGATACCTCTTCCAGATAGTAGGTCCGTCCCACCAGCAGCTCGTCAAACACCACCTGCCCGTCCGCATCGGTAACCGTGGGATTGCCCACCGGCTGGGCATGAATATCATTGGCCACCTGGCTTCCGGTCTCCTCCCGGTACAGGCCAAAGGTAGCGGTACCGTAATCGCCGGTTCCCAGTGAGAAGGTTTCTCCGCCGATCTGCACCTGCTTCTCCACCACCAGGTCCACGGAGTCCACATTGCCATCGTACTCACCCAGGAAGATCTCCGCCGTATCTTCTTTCTTGACTTCCGCTTCCCCAATCAGCGTGTACGTCAGCTCCGCCGTGTTCTCCAGCTCCCAGGGCTCCAGCACCTGATCTGCCGGCACCTGGTAAGCTTCCACCGGATAGCGGAGGGTCACCGTATACTGGGTGTCCACCGGAGCCCCGTCATAGAGATACTGATTGTTTCCATTGGGGTCATCCAGCGTATCCAGCGTCCGGAAGGTAATGGAGGTAGCCTCCCCCGCGTCATTGGTTGCAACCGTGTAATCGGTTCCGGCCGTCAGGGTTCCGCGGCCCCGGGTAGACACAGACACCACCGTGGCTCCGCCGTCCTCCGGTGTGTTGGACGGAAGATAATCCACCAGGGAGAAATCCGCCTGACCATCCTGGTCGGCATCCGCAAACGCCAGACGGCCCGTGCGGTTGGCCACATAATCGGTGCCTTCCCCCTCCGCCGGGTCTTCCGCAGAAGCCTGGTTGATCACGTCAATGGTGTACTGCACTTCAAAATATTCTACGCCATCCTCCGTCACGCGATCGATAACCGTAGTCCCATTTTGCGTCTCCACATTTTTTTCCACACGCCAGCCGTCATTGGCCTGTACGGTGGTGCTGGGATTTTCATCAATCGGTTCCGGGGTAATTGCATTTCCCTCCGCATCGGTATAGCTCACCTGGAAAGAGGTGGGGAAAGACAGCTCTTCCTCATTTTCCAGAACAAAGTTTTCCGTATGCACTGGCACCGTAATAGAATAGGCGTTCCCAGCCTCCAGGGAAGAAGACAGGGTAATAACCAAATAGACCGTGCCATTCGCCATCTCCCGCAATTCGCACCCTTCCACCACAGAGGACCGGATCTCATCCGGAACCACCGTAACTCCCTGGGGCAGGGTAACGGTCAAAATGGCAGACTGGTATGTCCCGCCGGTCTCCAGCGGGGGCACTGTGAAGGAGACATCCAGAGACATGTCCTCCCCGGAAATCACATACCCATCATGGGGCGTTGAAATAGAGGCCGACAGGCTCAGCTGTGCGCTCCCGCTGTTCGCCGCTGTGGTCTCCTCCTGCACATTCAGCCCTTCCTGGGATTCCTCCGGTTCCACCGCGGACTCTCCCACCACTTCTTGGGATTCCTCCGCCTCCGTGCTTTCCTCCTCCGAGGAGCTCTCCGGCACGGTGCTTTCCGGCTCTGTAGCCTGGGTTTCCAAGCTTTCCTCTGTTGAGGGCGCTTCCGCCGGGCTCTCCACACCAGAGGATTCGGCTTCCGCCGTCTCCTGGGCAGACTCCGCCGCCTGGCTGGTCTCCGCCGCGTATGTATTGATGCTGGAGGAATTGGGCACAGCCACCCCCACCACCATCAACAAGGCGAGAAATAGAGCCAAGAACCGGCGGTTCCATAACTTCCTTTCCCTTCTGTTCATGAACAACCTCCTTCTGAACATTTGCCATCTATTTCTAAAACAAACTGGCCGATGTGCAAGCACACCTTCTGTTTTCAGTCTGATCTTGTATAGTATATCCTATGGCCGTCACACCAACGTCACAAAGAGAGATTTTTTTCAAAATTTTTTCCGGATTCCATGGCGGGGCTTGTACTTCTGAAAGCCACTTGCTATAATAGCTTTAGTTTAAAATTCGACTTGCTTAGAATAGCGATGGGGGACCGCAAAAGGCTTAGCTGCCTCCGGGTACAACGGGATGCCGTAAAAGGCACGGCAATATCAACTAGGAAAGGGACTTCATGAAATCAGAACAGCTTCATATTCAAATGTTCGGGGAATTTCATATGAAAAATGACTACCACCAGTTCATCCCCAGCTCCAGCAAGGGTACTCAGGTAACTACCCTGATTACCTACCTTATTGCCAACAAGGATGTGGAGATCTCCAAAGATAAGCTGGTGGATATTCTATGGCCGGAGGAGGAAATTGCAAACCCCACCGGTGCCCTGCGCAACCTGGTCTACCGGGCACGGCAGGAGCTGGCGCTGTTTTTCCCCGTCTCCCACGCCAACTGCATCCTCTTCAAACGGAACGCGTATATGTGGAACAAGGCGGTAGACTGCGTGACGGATATTGACCGGTTTGAATCGCTGTCCAACCAAGCCCAAAAGGAAGCCTCCCCGGAAGAACGGCTTCGCTGCTACCAGGAAATGTTCCGGCTCTATCAGGGGAATTTCCTTCCCACCCAGAATCGGGACGAATGGGTTATGTTCCGAAGCGTCTACTATCAAAACCTATACGTCAAATGTGTGCTGAATCTATGCCGCTACCTTCGGGAAAAAGGCGAATATCAGCAGGTCATTGACCTTTGCGAGCAGGCCAACCAGAAGGAGCTGATGAACGAGGCCATCTACCGGGAAATCCTGGATGCCCATCTGCAGCTGGGCCATCCCCATCAGGCCCTGGACTATTACCGTTCCGTGCTGAACCTTTTCAATGCCCGGTACGGTGTGGATGTGTCCGAATCCTTTGCGGATATTTACAGCCGGATTCTCCGGGAAACCCAGAGCCGGCAGCTGAACATCCAGGATCTGGAGGCAAACCTGAAGGAAGACAAAAATTCCCGGGGAAGCTTCTACTGCAACTTTGATATTTTCAAGAATATCTACCAAATTAATATGCGGTCGCTCCATCGGGTCAAAAGCAAGCGGTACCTGGTGCTGATGACCCTTTCCGATGTATCAGGTCCGGAGCACCTGACTGATTCCGTGCGGGGGGAAATGAAGATTCTCCGGGATGTAATCCAGCGCAACCTGCGCCGGAATGATGTGTTCACCCAGTCCAGCTATTCCCAGTACTCCCTGATTCTGACGGTCCCTGGGGAATCCGGCTGCCGGATTGCCATCAACCGGGTGAAGGACCGCTACCTGGAGGAACGGCAGGCACCCCATGTAAAGCTGGACATTGACATTAAAGAGATCTCTTGATCTCCTGCGAGGAACGTTCATGAGACATGATTCTTTCACGCGGCTCCTGTGTGTGTTTCTTGGATCCTGCCTGCTCTTGGGCGGATGTGCCGGAGGCGCCGGAGAGCCGGATGAATCTGCCGTGCCAGAATCCAGCGAAAGCGGGCAGGCCGCCTCCGAAAGCCACCGGGACAGTACCCCGGTGGTGCTGGTCCCGGAGGCATCCGGCCAAGTCACCTACGGAAATGACCGGGCCACCCTGGACGCCTCCCACACGTCCGAGGGCTATCTGATGGTCCGTTATGACGGAACGGCAGACCCGGT
>CAJFTW010000148.1 GCA_904420025.1 Candidatus Pseudolachnospira avium | reverse complement strand
CCTATGATACACGGATTGCTCCGTGCTAACGCACTCCCGCAATCCTAAAACACCTCAAATCCGCTCATTTTTCTGCGAAAAATGGCTCCTTTTCGGTGTTTTGCGCGTCCCAAAGTCATGCTTATTTGCGCAAGCGCAAC
Source organism: Candidatus Pseudolachnospira avium (assembly GCA_904420025.1). GTDB lineage: Bacteria > Bacillota > Clostridia > Lachnospirales > Lachnospiraceae > Pseudolachnospira > Pseudolachnospira avium. The sequence goes on along the minus strand of CAJFTW010000148.1, from coordinate 4,817 downwards.
ATGCATGACCTTTTGACGCTTATATCATATCATGTCTTAAATATACCCTATTTTTCCATCTTTTTCAATAAAAGAAGAATCCTGCTCTGTATATCCACGCCACAGAACGGGATTTTTCCTATTTTTCCACATTCCTCCGCGTTTTCCACGGAGTTTTCCACATTTTACGTTGCATTTTCAACTAATCCACCGCTACGCAGTCCCTGAGAAGTTTTTTGTTTCAAAGGAATCAAAGTTTTCTATTAAACAAAAAGGAGCGCACCGAAGTGCGCTCCCTGGATTGCTCCCTGGATTCCAGGGCAACAAAGCTTGCTTTGCTTAGTCTCTGTAGTAGTTGATCAGGCAGCCGGCCTTGATGATGTCTCTCTCGGCATCGGTCAGATCGCCCAGTCTCAGGTCGAACTCCTTCAGAGCGCCGTCCTTCACCACATAAGCCTTGATGTCATCGTTCTTCTCATCAATGGCCTTGCGGATACCCGGTACAAATACATAGTCGCCCAGGGCAAAAGGCAGCTCCTTGTCGTCGCCGTCATACAGGAAGGGCAGCATACCCCAGTTGATCAGGTTGGAGCGATACCGCTTGGTGGCATACTCCTTAGCCAGGTTTGCCCAGCCTCCCAGTACCTTCTGGCAGGAAGCAGCCTGCTCACGGGCGGAACCATCACCAGGCTTCACAGCATAGATGGTGGAACCGATGGCAGTCTTCATAGGATCCACACCCGGGAACTGCTTCTGAACCGCCTCGTAGGCAGCCTTGAATCCAGCATCCTCCATGGGGCTGGTACCGTTCTGACGGGCCTTCTCCACCTTCTGCACTTCCTTGGCGCTGGGAACGTAGTTGGGGTCTTTGCGGCTCAGCGCAAACTCCGCCAGTCCCAGAGGGTTGGAACGGAAGGAAGAGGTCTCACCGGAAGGAATCAGCTCGTCGGTGGTGGTTACCGGATCATGGATCTCGGACACAACCTTCAGCATCAGGTCGTCGGTCAGAGCGGTCATCTCAGGCCAAGGCTTGATGTTGGGCCCTTCGATCAGCTCTACCTCCGGATGTGCAACGCCATGGCTGTCGTACACACGGTTCTCGTAGATGCTGCTGTCGAAGTGGTACTGATAAGGCTTGAAGCCCTCGAAGCCCTCGGCGCTGGTCAGGAAGCCCTTGTTGGCAGCCGTAGCGGCGATGGAACGGGCATCCATCAGAGCCACGGAAGCAATCTGGCCGTTCTGAACCTTGGAACCCTCGCGGTTCGGGAAGTTCCGGGTCGCGTGACGGATGGAGAACGCGTTGTTGGCCGGGGTGTCGCCAGCACCGAAGCAAGGCCCGCAGAAAGCGGTCTTCAGGATGGCACCGGTCTCCAGCAGCGTAGCCGCCGCGCCGTTCTTGATGATCTCCATGTAAATCGGCGTGGAAGCCGGGTATACACTGAGAGTAAACTTGTCCGAGCCAATGTAGTGGCCCTTCAGGATGTCAGCCGCAGCCATAATGTTCTCAAAGCCGCCGCCGGCGCAGCCAGCGATCAGGCCCTGCTCCACATACAGCTTGCCGTCTACAATCTTATCCTGCAGGGAGTACTGCACCTTGTCGCCGAAGCTGACTTTGGCTCTCTCCTCGGTCTCATGCAGGATGTCCTTCAGGTTCGCATTTACTTCGTCAATGGTGTAAGCCATGCTGGGATGGAACGGCATAGCGATCATGGGCTTGATCTCGTCCAGGTTGATCTCCACCACGCCGTCATAGTAAGCCAGCGGCGCCGGATTCAGCTCAGAATACTCCTCGCTTCTGCCATGGATGTCATACCACTCCTTCACCTTGTCATCGGTTCTCCAAATGGAGGACAGGCAGGTGGTCTCGGTGGTCATAACATCAATGCCAATCCGGAAGTCAGCGGACAGGTTGGAAATGCCAGGGCCCACAAACTCCATGACTTTGTTCTTCACATAGCCGCATTTGAAGACCTTGCCCACAATGGCCAGAGCCACGTCCTGCGGGCCAACGCCTACGCGGGGCTTGCCAGTCATGTAGATGGCAATCACCTGCGGCATCTTGATGTCATATGTACGGCCGCACAGCTGTTTCGCCAGCTCGCCGCCGCCTTCACCCATAGCCATGGTACCCAGGGCGCCGTAACGGGTATGGGAGTCAGAGCCAAGGATCATCTTGCCAACGCCGGCCATCATCTCTCTGGCATACTCATGGATAACTGCCTGATGAGGGGGAACATACACACCGCCGTACTTCTGGGCAGCGCTGAGGCCGAATACATGGTCATCCTCATTGATGGTTCCGCCCACAGCACAGAGGCTGTTGTGGCAGTTGGTCAGCACGTAGGGCAGCGGGAACTTGGTCATTCCAGATGCTCTCGCGGTCTGGATGATGCCCACAAAGGTAATATCGTGGGAAATCATCTTATCGAATTTAATCATCAGATCCTGATCGTTGCCGGAAACATTGTGGCTGGTCAGAATGCCGTACGCCATGGTACCCTTCTTTGCAGCCTCCTTGTCCGGAGCGCTGCCGGTCTTGGCGGCGACAGCCTGTGCCACATCCCCGGTATCCTCTACCAGGTCCACGCCATTGATGAGATACGCACCGTTCTCATACAATTTCATTGGTTTGCCCTCCTTCTTTTACCACCTTAGAGATGGTCTTGCAGTTTTTATTATTATATAAAATCCCAAAGAAGTCAAGCGGTCCGGCGGAAAAAATGCAGAAAAATCCCGGAAGCCGGTACTTTTTCCTTGCTGCCGCACAGCTGCAACTTATATTTTCTGTATATCATTAAATGATTTTTACATATTTTTAATAAACTGTCTTGCTGCCTGCAGCATAATGGCGCACTCCATCCGCTTCCGGAACAGCTGGCAGCCATACTCGTAGGTTCCCAGCACATTTCCGGTGGCGTGGTAAGCGTTGGCCGCGCAGCCGCCGCTGCAGTAGAGGCGGGCCCAGCAGTCCTTGCACTCCGGCCGGGCGTAAGCGTTGCACTGCTTGAACTCCTCCTGCCGCTCCGGGTGGGTGATGCCCTTCCACACATCCCCCAGGCTGTACTTGGGATCCCCCACAAACTGGTGGCAGGGGAACAGCTCGCCCCAGGGCGTCACCGCCAGGTATTCGGTGCCGGAGCCGCAGCCAGAGATCCGCTTGTAGATACAGGGGCCATGCTGCAGGTCAATCATATAGTGATAAAATGTGAAGGGGCGCCCCTCCTGCTCCCGTTTCAGCATCTCCCTGGCCAGGATCTCATACTGCTCAAAGAGCACCGGCAGATCCTCCTCCGTCAGGGCGTAGGGCTCATCCGGGGCGCAGACCACCGGTTCCATGGAAAGCTCCGTAAAACCCAGGTCGGCCATATGGAACAGATCCTTGGTAAACTCCACGTTGCTATGGGTAAAGGTTCCCCGGACGTAATAGTTTTTTCCGCCCCGGCGCTTCACAAACTCCTGGAATTTGGGCACAATAATCTCATAGCTGCCCTGGCCGTTTATGGTCTTCCGCAGCCGGTTGTGGGTCTCCGGCCGGCCGTCCAGGCTCAGCACCACATTGTGCATCTCCCGGTTGGCAAATTCCATCACCTCATCGTTCAGCAGCAAGCCGTTGGTGGTCAGGGTAAAGCGGAAGTTCTTTCCCGCCTCCTTCTCCCTCTCCCGGGCGTAGGCCACCAGCTGCTTCACCACCTCCCAGTTCATCAGCGGCTCCCCGCCAAAGAAGTCCACCTCCAGGTTCCGGCGGCTGCCGGAGGAGGCAATGAGGAAGTCCAGGGCCTGGCGCCCCACCTCAAAGCTCATCAGCGCCCGCTCCCCGTGGTATTTCCCCTGGCTGGCAAAGCAGTACTCGCAGGTCAGGTTGCAGGTGTGGGCCACGTGCAGGCACAGGGCCTTCACGTCCGTCTTCCGGTTCTTCATGTCAAAGGCCTGTCCCTCATAGATGTCCTTGGTAAACAGCTTGCCCGCCTGCTTCAGCTCCTCCACATCCGCCAGGCATTCCCGGATCTCCGCCTCGTTGACGTCCTCCCGGTCCCCATATTTTTCCAGCATCCGGGTTACAATTTCCTCCGCCGGGGTGTTCTCGTAAAGGTTGATGATGTCATAAGCCACCGGGTCCACCACATGTACAGAGCCGCTGCACACGTCCAGTACAATGTTGTAACCGTTTAATTGATACGAATGAATCAAGGGATTGTCTCCTTCTGTTTATTCGGTCTGATAAAAAGAGTCTGCTTGGGCAGACTCTTCAGCAATCGTTCTGCCGGAGAAAAGCTCCGGCATCCATGTTCTTTTTCCCGTTTTCGCCTTAGCGGCTTTCCTTCTCGCAGGGCTGATTGGCCACGCCGCAGGAAGTCTTGCAGGCGGACTGGCAGGAAGTCTGGCACTCTCCGCAGCCACCGTTCTGACGGCTGGCGGCCAGGTCGCGGGTTTCCAGCGTCTGGATTCTCTTCATATTAAACACCCCTTTTCTTCGAATTTCTTCCTATCTCATGTTACCATCTCCCCCGGGGTCTGTCAATAACAGGAATTTGTGTTTCCTTTATTGCAGAAAATCCAGTAGGACTTTTTTCCCGCCCATCCCTGGCTCTTGAAGCTGGATCTGGACGGATGGAATGTTTACATACAGGTGGACAGCTGCTTCCAGTTCTTTCAGGCCGGGGCCAAACACTGCGCACGACTCTTCCAGTTTCCATTCTCTGACCATCTGCGAATCTCCCCCAAAACCTGGACTTCCTGTATAAAATCTCCCTGTATAATGGCAGAGGAGCATAAAGAAGTATTACGAAAATACTAACCTATGCCAAGTGAACGGGAAATAAGAAACCTCTATGTGAATG
>CAJFTW010000147.1 GCA_904420025.1 Candidatus Pseudolachnospira avium | reverse complement strand
CGGAATGGGCTGCTTGCAGGCCAGGCCGTCTATGCTTTAGCGACGCTAACCTGTATGAGCAAGTAGGCCGAAGGCCGGATTGCGAATGCAGGTAGGATTGCGGGAGTGCACAAGCACGGAGCAATCCGAAGGGCTTTCATGGTTGGTGGTGCCCACGTCAGTGGGCATATAGGTTTACCGAATTCCTTTCTTCAGTTCCTCCAGAATCCCATCGCAGGCCGCCATCACCTGGCCAATCCCCTCCCGGGAAAGCCCTTCGTAGTGGATACCGCAGGCCACGGTACAGGGGGCACCCCAGCAGGCCGCCAGCTCCACCGCCCATTTTTCTGTGATAGCCCCCTCCTTGTGGGTGCCAAAGGCCAGGGTCTGGGGCAGGAGCAGCGGCCGCGGAGCCGATTCACCGGTGGCGCCGGTATTCCTCCGGCCACCGGCGCCCTCCGGCCCTCCCTCTGCCTTCCCGGCATCCCGGGCCCGTCCTGCCGGATACCCGGCGCCAGACACGGCTCCCACATGGGACCGGTCCCCGCCGGCCACCAGCACATGGAAGCCGTCATCCAGGGGCAGGACCCAGACCTCTATGGACCGCCCCAGCACCCTGCGGGTCAGCCGCAGCGGCTGCGCCGGCCCCCGGGCTGCTTCCGCCGGATCCCCCAGCGCCGCCGGCCGGCCCTGGACTCCCGGTTCCCCTTTCCGGCCCAATGGTCTTCCCCCCAAGGATTCCGCTTTCCGGCTCAATGGTTCTCCTCCCAGGACATGCCCTCCCACTCGTAGGCTCCTGCCGGCTCCAGCCCCAGCTGCCGCAGGATCTTGCCCACCACATGGCGGGTCAGCTCCTCCACCGACCGGGGATGCTGGTAGTAGCTGAGCATGGGCGGCAGCACCACCGCCCCCAGCCGGCTTACCTCCAGGAGGTTCCGCAGATGCACGGTGCCCAGGGGGCATTCCCGGGCCACCAGCACCAGAGGCCGACGCTCCTTCAGGGTCACATCCGCCGCCCGCAGCAGCAGGTTGTCGCTGTAGCCGCTGGCAATCCCCGCCACTGTCTTCATGCTGCAGGGCACAATGACCATGCCCATGGTGGGAAACGTGCCGCTGGCCGGGCCGGCGCCCCGGTTGGCGTTGTCATAGACCACGTCCGCCAGGGCCTTCAGCTCCTCCAGGGAGCAGGTGCCCTCCTGCCCCGCCACATGCTCCGCCGCCTCCGTGAGGATCAGATGCCGCTCCACCTCCGGGAAGGCCGCCAGCTGCCGCAGCAGCTCCTCGGTGATGGGGATGCCGGTGGCCCCGCTGACGCCAATCAGCAGCCGCCGCTTCATACGTTTTCCGCCTTTCCGGCTTCCGACGCCTCGCCTTCCCTCTTTCCAAACAGCTCCGGCACAAACCGGGCCGGGTCGCACTCCATAAACCGTGCCCGGCGGAACCGCTCTTTTTGAGGGAATGGCACCGTGCAGTCAAAGATGGTCTTGCAGGCAATGCCCACATCCGGGATGGTAGGGTGGTAGGCCGGGTTGGAGCTGGGATCCAGAGGATGGCACCGGACACCGGGGATAAAGATGGTGTCCAGATTCCCCTGATACCGGGTGTTCAGGGCCCAGAGCACATCGTCCGAGTCGAAAATGTCCACATCGTCATCCACCAGGATCACATGCTTCAGCTCCGGGAAAGAGCTGAAGGCCAGGATAGCCGCCTGCCGCTGCCGCCCTTCATCGCTGGGCACAGACTTTTGGATCTGCATCACGGCCATGTATTTGCCGCCGCCGGAGGCATGGGCGTACACATTCAGCACCCGGCCGGGCATGGCCCGCTCCGTCATCATCAGAATGCTGGCCTCCGTGCAGATGCCAGCCATGTTTACATGTTCCATGCTGGGGCCGATGCAAGTCTGCATAATGGGCTGCCGTCGGTGGGTCACCGCCTTCACCTTGATCAGCCAGCACTGGTCGCTGGCCGGGCCGGTGTAGCCGGGGAATTCCGGCATGGCATAGCCGCTGCCGGTATTCTGATCCTCCTTCACCCGGACGCCGGGGACCACCTCCCCTTCAATGACGTACTCGGACCGGGCAATGGCCTTTTCCGGAATGGTCAGGCAGGAACACAGCTCCACCGGCTTGCCCCGCAGCGCCCCGGCAATGGCCAGCTCGTTGAAGCCCAGGGGGGTTGTGGGGGGCTCAAAGCAGGATGTCACCTCAATGGCCGGGTCCACGCCGATGCTGATGGAGATGGGCAGCCGCTTCCCCAGCTGCTCCGCCCGCTCCGCCATGGCGCCGATGTGCCGGGCGCCGGGGGTAAAGAAGATGGACAGCTCGTCCTTCCCCTGGATGCACAGCCGGTGGATGGTCACATCCCCCCGGCCGGTGTCCGGATGGCTGGCGTAGCACATGCCAAAGGTAATGTAGGGGCCCGCGTCATCCGGGGTGTTGGTGGGGGCCGGGATCAGCTTGTACAGGTCAAAATCCGGATCCTCCGCCCGGTGCACCACCTCCTGGCAAGGGGCCGTCCCCTCCTTCAGCTCCGGCTCTAGGGGATGGGAGGCGCACTCGCCCAGCAGCCATCCCAACTTCTCCGGCTCACAGCCCAGCAGGGCTCCCACCCGCTTGCGGCTGGACAGCAGGCCAATGAGCACCCGGGCGTCCGGGTGGCCTTTCACCTGGTTAAAGATCATAGCCGGACCGTTGGTCCGGGTGGGGCGCTTCACCGTGCCGCCGGCCCCCACGTAGCGGTACACGCCGGCCAGCTCCGCCAAAGGCTCCACCGGCACATCCGTCTGCACCAGCTCCCCGGGCATCTGCTCCAGGGCTGCCAGGGCTGTGCGCAGGTCTATAATATCCGTTCGGTTGTTCATATCGGAATACCTCCTGATTCCCGTTTTTTCTGCCCCCATTATACGAAATTCCCGGGGCAAAAGCAATTCCACCTGTCCGCCCGGTATTCCAAGGTGGAATATTTTACTTTTCACATCTGCCGAAAGGTGATACAATGATACAAGCGTCAAAAGGTCATGCGTGTTGCGCTTGCACAAATAAGCATGACTTTGGAACGCGCAAAACACCGAAAAGAGGCCATTTTTCGCAGAAAAATGCCGGCGCTGGCCTGCGCCGGCTGGAGGAGTTGGATATGAATATGGAACGGCTTCGCTATCTGGCCGCCATCGCGGAGTCCCGCACCTTTTCCGAGGCAGCGGAGCGGCTTTATACCACCCAGGGCAATGTTTCCAAGCAGATTCAGTCCCTGGAAAAAGAACTGGGCGTGGTGCTGGTACACCGAAGCGGCCGGGGCGTCTCCCTGACCGAGGCGGGCCAGGCCGTCTCCGTCCACGCCCGGAAAATTCTGACGGAATACACCGCCCTGTGGCAGACGGCCGCATCCTTCTCCCCCTCCAGCCGCCCGGCGGTGCGCCTCTGCTCCATCCCGGTGATGGCCCACTACGGCATCCCCGAAGCCCTGGCCGGCTTCCACAGCCGCTGCCCCCGCTTCCGGCTGGAAATCCATGAGCAGGAGGCGGTGGAGATCCCGGAGGAGCTGGAAAAGCGCCGCTATGACCTGGCCTTTACCCGCACCAACCAGCTGGACCGGGAGCTGTTTGAAAAGCTCCCCTTCTTTCAGGACCGGCTGGCCGCCGTGCTGCCGGCGGGACACCCGCTGGCTGCGCTTCCGGAAATCCCCCTGGCCCGGCTCCGGGAGGAGGCCTTCCTGCAGCTGGGCCCCTCCACTAACCTGTTTTCCACCTTCCAGGAAAGCTGCCGCCAGGCTGGCTTTGAGCCGGATGTGGCCTACACCGGCACCCGGATGGAAAACATCCTGGAGCTGGTGGCAAACGGCATGGGCATCTCCCTGATGATGCTCCATGCCGCCTCCTACACTGCCAACCCTCGCATTGTCATCCGTCCGCTGGCGGAATCCATTGTCAGCGAGCTGTCTCTGATCCGGCTCCGCCACGCCCGCCATTCCCCGGCCGCCCGGCAGTTCTGGGAATTTTTCCAGGAATACCGCAATGCCTCCCTCACCGCTTCAGCTCAATCCGCACATCCCCGTCCGGGGCAATGACCAGCTTCATCTGGCGGATATGCTTATCCATAAACTGCTGCCGTTCCGAGCTGGTCATGGAGACCCGGGTGACCCGCAGGGCCGTGTCCAGCATATCCTGGACATTCAGGTGCAGGGACCGGTCCAGGTACCGGTGCAGCTCCTGGAACAGGGCGCTCATCTTAATGTCCTCCGCGTTGCCGGAGTAAAAATCGTCTATATAGCAGTAAAAGATGCCAGATTCCGCCAGCACCTCCTTCATGCTGCCGCCGCACTTCTCCCGCTCCGCCATCACCAGGAACCGGGCCTCCGGCAGGGAGGAAATCAGCCCCCAGTAATCCGAATCGCTGGACACAATGATGAAGGAGTCCACCTGCTTTTGGTAGTGCTCCTGGCAGGCCCGGGCCGTCAGGCGGATGTCCACCAGGGACTTTCCCTCCTTCACCCGCCCAATGGTCGTGTGCTCCACCGGAATGCGGGTAAACTGCTCCAGAATTTTCCAGGTGGGCGCTGTATGTATATCGTCAAACAGGATAATATTGGAGATTTTCTGGGTATAGGCATAATCCAGGTTTTTCAGCACGGAACAGAGCTTATAGGGATCGGAATTCTCACAGTCCACCACCACCACAATCTTCTGCCCCGCTGACAGAAAATCGTAAATGCCGCCCTTGACCCGGCTTCCCGCGTCGGAGACCTTGCTGGTCTCGGTGAACAGATCCCCGTGCCACTGGTAAAGCAGCTTCGTGAACTTCTTATCGTTATACAGAATGTTCCCTTCATCCTGGGGCTCCCAGTTGATGTACATCTGATAAGGGTACCAGGACAGATGGGCATAATAGGTGTCCGCTGCCGCCCGGGCCCCCTCCTCCGTCAGGCCGCCGGGCATCACAAACAGATCCCGGACATACTTCCAGTCCAGCCATATCGGGAACAGGCTTTTGCAGTTGTTGATCCGGTCGGACAGAAGGCGGTTGATTTCTATGATGTGATGCTTGGGCTGGGAGCTGGATTTTTTGATGAAGGAAACCCCGTCCTCCCACAGCTGGGCTATGCTGTCCGCAGGCACATACTCCGGCAGGGAGTAGAGGCTCTTGTACTCAAACTGAATTTTTTCTTTAATGTTTTTGTAATTTCGTTCCAATGCGGTCCGCAGAATACAGAGATGCCGGACAATGCGGGCATTCTTCTCTTGCTCCAGCCGCTGATAGATCTCCATTTTAGGCGGCTCGTGTTCATTCTCAAAAATCCGCCGGGGTACCCCGATCAGGTAGGCAACCATTGAGACAATCTCATAGGTACTGTCCTGGTAGGCCGGCTCGTCTCGCTCCCACTCCGCTGTCTTTCCTTCCCACTCCATTCTTTTCCCCCCTACCCGTTTCTGTTACTCAAAAGCTATGCTCTCCACTAGGTGAAGTTTCCTACTCCCTCCATCAAAAGAATACGTTCCGCCGTTTCCTCCGGGCTCTGGTCTGACACATCCAGCCGCTGCACGGGAAGCCGCCCATAGCACGCCAGCCGGGACAGGCTCCGCTCCAGCACATCTGCCTGCCGGATCCCTGCCCGAATATCCTGCTCCAGCCGCCTGCGGAGGGCCTCCGGCCGGCAGACCAAAGCGGCCTTCTTCACCTGGCAGCCCCTTCGGTCCAGCCGGGACAGAATCGCATTCCAAATTTCCGGTTCGTGGAGGACCCAGCAAAAAAGAATGTTTTCATAGGCACTGCAGCGGAGAAAGTTGTTCAGCACATGGCAAATATTGTCCAGCACCATGGCCTTGGTTTCCGTGGTAACCTGGAAGGGATCTGCGTCCCAGCACCAGTCCCCGTCCAGGAATACAGCCCGGTCCAGCTTTTTCTTCAGGATCTGGCAGACCGTCGTTTTCCCCACGCCCATGGCGCCGCCGATGAGATATAAGGTTTTCATATTTTTCATTTTCCGGCAAATTTCGTGTTTCATTTATAATTGTAGCATGTATGTTCGGAAACGGCAAGCAGCCGTGAGCCGGAAATGCAGCAGAGGCGCTCTCCCACTTACGGCCTCATAGGTATTGCGAACTTTCCGGCCCTGCCGTATAATAGTGGCAGCTCATCTGACGGCTGCTGCAAAAAAGCCGGCAGAAAAGGGAAGGAGCAGCGAGACTGCCCTCCTTCCCATTCTATATTTTTTATAAGGAGTGTGCATACCATGACCGATTACCAAGCGTTAAAAGACCTGGCCCTCTCCTGCGGATTTTCCCATGTGGGGGATCTGGATGCGGACACCATCCAAGTCCGCCCGGAGGTGCGGGAATCCTGCGCGGAAAACAAATGCCAGTCCTACAACAAAAACTGGGTATGTCCCCCGGCCTGCGGTACGCTGGAGGAATGCAGCGAACGGATCCACCAGTATAAAAAAGGGCTGATTCTGCAGACCACCGGCCAGCTGGAGGACTCCATGGATTTTGAGGGGATGATGGAGCTGGCGGAGAACCACGGGAAGCACATGGACCAGTTCAGCGATGAGATCCGCAAGCAGTTCCCCCAGGCTCTGATCCTGGGCGATGGCCAGTGCAAGCGCTGCAAGGTCTGCACCTACCCGGATGCCCCCTGCCGCTTCCCGGACAAAAAGTCCTCCGCCATGGAGGCCATGGGTATGGTGGTCAGCGAGGTCTGCGCCGCCAACCAGATCCCTTACTACTATGGCCCCGGCACCTTAACCTACGTGGGCTGTGTGCTGATTGAATAAACCTTTTACCCCCGGTACCGCTCCACCATGGTGACAATCCGGTCCACCGCTGCTTCTGCTGCCTCCCGGTTCTGGGAGAAATTGATGCGGAAATGCTGGGTAAACTGAGGCCCAAATTCCGTGCCCGGGGTGACGGTGGCGTTGGCGTACAGGCGCAGAATCCGAATGAAGTCTTCCACCGGGACGGCCAGCGGCGGCAGTTTGGGAAACAGGTAGCTGCCTGCCTCCGTGGTGCGGGCGGTAACGCCGGGGCAGGAGCGAAGTTTGGCCAGCAGGGCATCCCGGATTGCCTGGTGCTCCGCAATCCGCTGCTCCAGCCAGCCTTCCGGTTCGGCAAACCAGGAGGCAAAGACAGCCTGGCAGTAGCCGGGGGCCCGGAGAGAGACAATGGCCTGGAGCTTCTCCATGCGATCAATGATGGAATCTGTGCCAAAGGCCACACCCAGGCGATAGCCGCTGAGGGATTCGGTCTTGGACGGGCCGATAATGGTCACCAGATTGTCCGGGCGTTCCGCCTGGGCACACAGATGGGTATAGCTCCGGCCGTCAAACACCTGGCGGGAGTAAAGCTCATCCACAATCAGCGTAACACCGTACTCTTTGGCCAGGGCGGCGATCCGGCCCACCTCCTCCGGAGAGTAGATCACTCCCGTGGGGTTATTGGGGTTGGAGAACAGAAACAGCTTTACACCACCCCGGAAGGTTTGCTCCAGCCCCTCCAGATCCAGGCCAGCGCGCCCCTGATCCGCGGTTCCCCAGTAGTCCATCTGGACAGGGACCAGCTCGCCTCCCAAAAACTCTACCAGCTTCCGGTTGGCAAAGTAGTCGGGCTCCACAATCGCTACCTTGTCTCCCGGAACCATATTGGCTCCGACAGCTAAAAACAGAGCCCCCTGGGTGCCGGGTGCCAGGATGATATTCTTCTCCGGGTCGATGGCTGCTCCGGTGAAGGCGGACAGCTTCCCGGCCAGATCCTCCCGGGTACGCCTTCCTCCCCGGTACTCGGTATAGGCTTGGCGGGCGCCGACTTTCTCCACACCACCCACAAAGTTCGTCAGAGCACCCGGGATCGGTGGGAAAGCATCCACATCCCCGTGGGAAAAGTCCACCGGAATCCCTTCCAATTTTTCTCCCCGCAGCTCCAGCTCCACCGTCTTCTGGCGGCCCTCCTGGCCCGGCGCGTTATCGCAGCCCAGCTTAGCGAATTTTTCCAGCAATGGTTCCATAGAAACGCTCCCTTCTGTCTGCCCCAGCAACTTTCCCATGCCGGTAAGTGACCTGTTTTCTCTACTATACCACGATAGCCCCAGGGCGTCCAATTACTTTCTTCTTCGATTGGAGGGACTCGCCCGCCAAGCAATCCTTCCTGCCGTTTCTACATACTTTTGATTCGTTGAAAACCGGAAGAAACGTGCGCCGCCAGGCGCACTCGAGAAAAACTGCCCTGGACGTTCCCTTCCGGAATGCCCAGGGCAGTTTGTTCGTCTTTTCTCTTTTCTGTGCGCATACGGATCATCGGCACAAAGGTTCCTTCGTCTGCACGCTCCTACTCCGACAGCAGCATCCGGTCATTCTCAATGTGGAATTTCTCCAGCAGGTCCCGGACCGTCAGGTTTTTCTTCTCCTCGCCCCGGATGTCCACCACCACCCGTCCGCTGTCCATCATGATCAGACGGTTGCCGTACTGGATGGCGTTCTTCATGTTGTGGGTGACCATCAGGGTGGTCAGGTGGTCCCGGGCCACCATCTCCTCCGTCAGCTGCAGCACCTTGTCCGCTGTCTTGGGATCCAGGGCCGCCGTGTGCTCATCCAAAAGCAGCAGGTCCGGCTTCTGCAGAGTGGCCATCAGCAGGGTCAGCGCCTGGCGCTGGCCACCGGACAACAGCCCCACCTTGGTGCTCATCCGCTCCTCCAGCCCCAATCCCAAAGCCGCCAGCTTTTCCCGGTACAGCTTCCTCTCCGCATTGGAAATGCCATGGCCCAGCCCCCGGAACTTGCCTCTCCGGTATGCCAGCGCCAGGTTTTCCTCAATCTCCATGGTGGCGGCTGTGCCCATCATCGGATCCTGGAACACCCGCCCCAGGTACTTGGCCCGCCGGTGCTCCGGCAGAGGCGTCAGGTCCGTCCCGTTCAGGATAACCTTCCCTCCATCCACCGGGAACACCCCGGCAATCAGGTTCAGCAGGGTAGATTTGCCGGCGCCGTTGCCGCCGATGACCGTCACAAAATCCCCGTCCTCCAGGGTCAGGCTGACGCCGTCCACCGCACACTTTTCATTGACTGTGCCCGCGTTAAAGGTCTTATATACATCCCGCAGCTCCAGCATCTTACTTTCCCTCCCCCTTCACAGAATGGCCTCCATGCTTCTTAGCTGGGCGGGCAAAATGCCCCTTCCAGTAGGAGATGGCCAGGAATACCGCCACAATCACTGCCGTCAGCAGCTTCTGGAAATCCGAGTCAATGCCAAACCAGGAGATGGTCTGAAGCACCACATAGTAGAGGATGGCGCCCAGCACCACGCTCAGGAGGCGCAGGGCAAAATTCCGGAAAATCCGTCCGAAGATAGTCTCTCCTATGATTACCGCCGCCAGGCCAATGACGATTGAGCCAATACCAGTCTTCACATCCGCAAACCCCTGGTACTGGCCCAACAGGCCGCCGGCCAAGGCCACCAGCCCATTGGAGAGCATGAGGCCGATGATTTTGTTCAGGTTTACATTAATGCCCTGGGCACGGCTCATATTGGGATTGGCTCCCGCCGCCCGCAGGCCGCATCCCAGGGAAGTCCCAAAAAACCAGTACAGCACAGCAATAATCAAGATCACAAAGAGGGCTACCACCCAGATGGCGTCCGACACATACCGGCTGGAAATCAAAAGGGGATATTTATCCACGCTGATGGACTGGTTGGCTCCCTGCAAAATTTGCAGGTTCACCGACCACAGGGCATACTGGGTCAGAATACCGGCCAGCAGAGCCGGGATCCCCATGAGCGTGTGCAGCAGCCCGCTGACCATTCCGGCTCCCAGGCCGGCGGCAAAGGCGCCCAGCAAGGCTGCCCACACCGGAAAACCTGCCCGCAGCATCATAATACAGACAGCGCCTCCGGTGGCCAGCGTACCATCCACCGTCAGGTCCGCAATATCCAGCACCTTGTAGGTAATGAACACGCCAATGGCCATAATCCCCCAGATCAGACCCTGTCCCACCGCACCAGGCAGCGCGTTCAGAAGATTCGCGATTTCCATAGAAAAATTCCCCTCTCCAGATTATTCCAAATACTTTTGATGGCGGGAGCCCCTCCCGGAAGCTCCCGCCCCACAAATCCTATGATTTTACTCCTCGCTGGTATCCACCGCTTCATAGCCGTCCGGCGGCGTCAGCCCCAGCTGGCTGCAGATATCCGGGTTATATTTCTTGGTCAGCGTAGGCGCGTACTGGATTTCCATGGTGGAAATGTCCGCGTTATTTACCAGGATGTCGTAGGCCATCTCCGCCGTGGTCTCCCCCAGCTCATAATAGCTGATGGACAGGGTAGCCACGCCGCAGCCCCCGCAGATGCCCTCCTCGCCGGCAATCACCGGCACCTGGGCCGGAATCACCGCGTTGGCGATAATGCCGGTGTTGTCCGCCACCGTGTTGTCCGTGGGGACATAGATCACATCACAGCTCTGCACCGCCTGGCTCACAATGGAGGACAGGTCGTTGGAGTCGGTAAAGGTGTATTCGGTACAGGTGTAGCCCATATCCTCCAGAATCGGCTTGATCACGCCAATCTGGTACTGGGAGTTGGCCTCGCTGGAGCAGTACAGCAGGCCTACATTCTGGGCATCCGGGAACCACTCCTGCAGCATCTCCGCCTGCTGGTCCAGAGGGGCCAGGTCTGAGGTGCCGGAGATGTTCCGGCCGGTGACCGTGCTCATGGACGCGTCATCCAGGGCTGTGCCGTAATCAGAGATGGAAGTCCCCAGGATCGGGATCTCGCTGGTGGCGGACGCCGCCGCCTGCAGCGGTGCCGTGGCGTTGGCCAGGATCAGATCCACGTTGGAGGAGACAAACTGGTTGATGATAGTAGAGCAGGTGGGCTGGTCGTTGTTGGCGTTCTCTTCCTCAAAGTTCACCTCATTGCCCGACTCTGCCATTAGCTCCGTCAGCCGGTCTTTAAAGCCCTGGGTCGCCGCATCCAGCGCCTCATGGGGAGTCAGCTGGCAGATGCCCACAGTAAAGCTCTGGCCGGTTACCGCCGCTCCGCCCTCCTCGCTGCCGCCGCTGGCCTCACCGGAGGCAGCAGACCCGTCCTCTGCCGCTGTGGTATCCGCTGCCGCCGTGGTATTCCCGGAGCCGGATCCGCAGGATGCCAGCAGCGCAGCCGCCATACAGGCCGCCAGCACAGACATTATCCTTTTCTTCATAACAGTTCCTCCTCTTTTCCCTTTTCTGTCTCAGTGGAAACTCCCCTGCACAGTATGATTTTTCCAGTTTAACACGTAAAAGTACAAAAGTCAAGGCTGCAATGAACGCTTCTCCATTCGCTCCCGCACGGCCCGGCCGGTGGGGGTGTCCGCCAGCCCTCCCTTGCCGGTTTCCCGCAGCTCCGCGCACATCCGGTCCCCCACATCCCGCATGGCGTCGATCACCTCATCCGGTGGAATCGCACTGCGTATTCCCGCCAGGGCCATGTCCGCAGCGCTGAGGGCGTTGACAGCCCCCACTACATTCCGTTTCACACAGGGCACCTCCACCAGGCCGGCCACCGGGTCACAGACCAGGCCCAGCAGGTTTTTCAACGCCATGGCTGCCCCGTGGAAAATAGCCTCCGTGCTGCCGCCCTCCAGGCAGGCCACCGCTGCAGCAGCCATCGCGCTGGAGGTACCGACTTCCGCCTGGCAGCCGCCCCGGGCGCCGGAGATGCTGGAACGGCTGGCAACCACCCCGCCAACCCCTGCAGCCACATACAGGGCCTCCAAAATTTTGTGTTCTTCCGGATGAAACGTCTCCTCATAGGTCAGCAGGATAGCTGGCAGCACCCCGCAGGACCCTGCGGTAGGGGCTGCCACAATCCGCTTCATGCAGGCATTGTTCTCTGCCATCTTCAAAGCCCGTTCCATAACCCGTCCCAGGAAGGGGCCGCACAGGCACCGTCCCTGCGCCACACGCCGGGCCATCCGGCCGCCATCCCCTCCTACCAGGCCGCTGGCGGAGACCAACTCCTCCTGGTAGGAAGCGTCCGCCTCCTTCATAGCCCGGTACATATCCTGCATTTGTTTCCAGGAAGCCTGGGGCTCCATCTGAGAGTATACGCAGTCATCCTCA
This sequence comes from Candidatus Pseudolachnospira avium, assembly GCA_904420025.1. Lineage (GTDB taxonomy): Bacteria > Bacillota > Clostridia > Lachnospirales > Lachnospiraceae > Pseudolachnospira > Pseudolachnospira avium. Next base: position 67,385 of record CAJFTW010000147.1, on the reverse strand, counting down.
AAAATCACCTGCCACAGCGGCTGATTCCGCTCCGCAGCCCGGCGTCCCATCTCTTCCAGTGCTGAAAATCCCATTACGCATCCTCCTTCAGGCTCAGATAGGTTACCTTTTCAATCCCCTCCATCTGGCCCAGCCACTCCCGGGCCGAAAGAGGGATTTCCTCATCACACTCCAGCACCATCACCGCCAGCCCCCCGGGACAGTCCCGGTATAACTGCATAGTAGCAATGTTCAATCCATACTCGCTGAGCAACAAGGCTACGTCTGTCACACAGCCCGGCCGGTCCTGGTTACGGACGATCAGCGTAGGGCTTTCCCCGCTGAAATGGGCCTCTATCCCATCCACCTGGCAAATCCGGATGCGCCCCCCGCCAACGGAAGAGCCTACCACCTCCAACTGGTTCCCGCTCTCTCCCTCCAGCCGCAGGCGGGCTGTGTTCGGATTCACATCCCGAAGGTCCACTTGCCCAAAAATCACTTCCATGCCAGCCTGCTCCGCCAGATGAAGGCTCACCGGGATCCGGTTGTCATCCGGACGCATCTTCAGGAGCCCCGCCACCAGTGCCCGGTCTGTGCCGTGCCCCCGGCCGGTGGCAAGGAAAGAGCCGTGCAGGTCAATCCGTGCCCGGCGCACCGGCTCCCCCAGGAGCATTCGGGCAATGTAACCAATACGCACCGCTCCGGCGGTGTGGGAGCTGGAAGGTCCCACCATCACCGGTCCAATAATGTCAAATACACCCATACATACCTCCTATACCAAATGAGTCCGTCCATCCAGAACCGCCTCTGCCAGCCTTTCCCCCTCATAGACCACCTTCAAGGTAAAAAACGGGCGGTCCTCATCCAAAAGCCGGAAGAAAATCCGATCCCCCTCCCAGAGATGCAGCTCACCGATCCGGTTTTTGGGAACCCACTCCAGATCCCCCTCCCGGCAGTTCCCCAGCTCCCCCTCAAAACGGTCCGCGGTAAACAGATACATGTGCTCCGTCTCCCACCGGTCCGAGACAAAGGTAACAATGCCCCGCAGCCGCCAGCGGGTGAGGGTCAGGCCGGTCTCCTCCTTCACCTCCCGCAGCAGGCAGTCCTCCGGGCTTTCTTTTTCCTCAAACTTGCCGCCCACACCAATCCACTTATCCCGGTTCAGGTCATTGTCCTTCTTGACCCGGTGGAGCATCAGATATTGGCATTCCCGTTCTATATAGCACAAGGTTGTAAAAATCATGCGTTTTTCCTCCCTGAACGGATAGGAGAAATACCTTCCCCGATCCGATTACGCAGTACTTACCACTTGCGGCATCCATACCGCCTGTCGGGCTTTTCGTGCCAAAAAGCCGCTGCCCAATCTTCGCTTTCGCGCCGATTGGCAGCGGCTCCTTCACTGTTTTCCGCGCACCGCCTGTCTCCAAGCCTGCCAATCGCCCCAATGATATACGGCAGGCAGCAATTTACTGATACAGGGGATATTTCCGGCAGATCGAGGTGACGGTCTCCCGCAGCACCTCCACCTGGTTTTCATAATCTGTAGCCGCCCGGTAAATGCAGTCCGCCACCAGATCCAGATCATCCTCCTTCAGCCCACGGGTGGTCACTGCCGCCGTACCCAGGCGGATACCGCTGGTGACAAAAGGCTTCTCCGGATCGTTGGGGATGGCGTTTTTGTTGGCGGTGATATACACCGAGTCCAGACGCTGCTCCAGCTCCTTGCCAGTGATACCCAGGGAACGGAGATCCACCAGCATCAGATGATTATCCGTGCCGCCGGACACCAGGTTGACGCCCCGCTTCCGCAGGCCTTCCGCCAGGGCCTGGGCGTTCTTGATAATCTGAGCCGCATAGTCTTTAAACTCCGGCCGCAGCGCCTCTCCCAGACACACAGCCTTGGCCGCAATCACATGCATCAGCGGGCCTCCCTGGGTGCCCGGGAAGATGGCCTTGTTCAGGGCCGGGCCGTACTCTTCCTTGGCCAGGATCAATCCGCCCCGAGGACCACGGAGCGTTTTGTGGGTAGTAGTTGTCACCACATCCGCGTACGGAACCGGTGAGGGATGTACACCACCAGCTACCAGTCCTGCAATATGAGCCATATCCACCATCAGGAGAGCCCCCACACTCTTGGCAATCTTGCCCATCCGCTCAAAATCAATGATCCGGGGATAGGCGGAAGCGCCGGCCACAATCATCCTGGGCTTCACCTCTTGGGCCTGGGCCTCCAGGGCATCGTAATCAATGACACCATCGTCCGTGACTCCGTAGGGCACAAAGTGGTACAGCTGGCCGCTGAGGTTCACCGGTGCCCCATGGGTCAAGTGCCCGCCGTGGGCCAGGCTCATTCCCATGACCGTATCACCGGGCTTCAGGAAAGCCGCATACACTGCCATATTGGCCTGGGCTCCCGAATGGGGCTGCACATTGGCATACTCTGCTCCGAACAGCTTCTTGGCCCTCTCAATGGCCAGGTTCTCCACCACGTCCACTTCCTCACAGCCGCCGTAGTAGCGCTTGCCCGGATAGCCCTCCGCATACTTGTTGGTCAGCACGGACCCCATGGCCGCCATCACCGCCGGAGAGACAATATTCTCCGAAGCAATCAGCTCCAGGTTCCGCTGCTGGCGTGCCAGCTCCCTGGCCATGGCTCCCCCCACCTCAGGATCCGTGCCTTGCACAAACCCGATGGTGTCCATCAAATCCTGATACATGTTTGGCTCCTTTCTGCCTGTGTATATTTCTCTGGTCAGGCGTTTAGTACGCCTTGCCCCAGTAGATCATCTTTTTGGCCGGACGGCCGCAGCACACGCAGGTATCTCCCAGATGTTCCTGGTGGAAAGGCATACAGCGGGAAGTGGCGCCCGTCTCTTCCTTAATTTTCAGCTCACAGGCCTCATCCCCGCACCACATGGACTTAACAAAGCCCTGCTTGGTGGCCACCAGCTCCTTCAGCTCCTCATAATTGGCTGCCGTATAGATACTGCTCTCCAAATGCTCCTTGGCCCGGTTGTACATATCCTGCTGCATCTGTTCCAGCATCTCCCCTGCCGCCGCCGCCACTTGGCTGAAAGGCACCTGGCGCTTCTCGCGGGTATCCCGGCGGACCAGCATGGCTTGTCCGCTCTCCAGATCCCGGGGGCCCACTTCCACCCGCAGCGGAATGCCACGGATCTCCTGCTCACTGTATTTCCATCCCGGGCTCTTGTCCGTATTGTCTACCTTCACGGAAAAGCCAGCCTCTACCAGCTGTCCCTTTAGTTCCATGGCTTTCTCCAAAACCCCTTCCTTGTGCTGGGCCACCGGGATCACCATGATCTGGGTGGGCGCAATCCGAGGAGGCAGTACCAGGCCGCTGTCATCGCCGTGCACCATAATGATAGCGCCGATAATCCGGGTGGACATGCCCCAGGAGGTCTGGTGCACGTACTGAAGCTGGTTGTCCTTATCGGAATACTGAATGCCAAAGGCCCGGGCAAATCCGTCCCCAAAATAATGGCTGGTGCCGGACTGCAGCGCCTTGCCGTCGTGCATCATAGACTCAATGGTATAAGTAGACTCAGCACCCGCAAATTTCTCTTTGTCGGTTTTTTGTCCCCGCAGCACCGGGATAGCCAGCACCTGTTCACAGAAATCCGCATAGATATTCAAGATTTTTATCGTAAAATCTTCCGCGTCCTCCGCTGTGGCATGGGCCGTATGGCCTTCCTGCCACAGGAACTCCGTTGTGCGCAGGAAGGGACGGGTAGTCTTCTCCCACCGCACCACGGAACACCACTGATTGTACAATTTAGGCAGATCCCGGTGGGACTGCACAATATTCTTATAGAGATCACAGAACAGCGTTTCCGAGGTGGGGCGGATGCAGAGCCGTTCCGGCAGTTTTTCATTGCCGCCATAGGTTACCCACGCCACCTCCGGGGCAAAGCCTTCCACATGATCCTTCTCTTTCTGCAGCAGGCTTTCCGGGATCAGCAGAGGCAGGGACACATTTTCCACTCCCACTGCCTTAAACCGGGCATCCAGCTTGTGTGTGATGTTTTCCCAGATCGCATATCCGTTCGGCCGCAGAATCATGCAGCCCCGAACGCTGGAATACTCTACCAGTTCCGCTTTCTTCACCACATCGGTGTACCATTGGGCGAAATCCTCCCCCATGGGAGTGATTGCCTCAACCAACTTCTTTTCCTTTGCCATTCATCTTCTCCTTTATAAACCTGCCGCTAATCATAGCATAGAAGCGGCTAGAATTCAACCCTGGGGACCGCCAAAAATGGGCGCCTCCCCTTGTCTCTCCCGTATAACATCATTAATATTTTTACATTTTAAAACGGTATCCCACCCCCCAGATTGTTTCAATATATTGGGGCTTAGAGGTATCGTACTCGATTTTTTCCCGGATCTTCTTGATATGCACCGTCACCGTTGCAATATCTCCAATAGACTCCATATCCCAAATGTTCCGGAACAGCTCCTCCTTGGTAAATACCCGGTTTGGATTTTCCGCCAAAAAGGTGAGCAGATCAAACTCCTTGGTGGTAAACTGCTTTTCCTCCCCGTTGACCCAGACCCGCCGGGCGGTTTTGTCAATTTTTAAGCCTCGGATCTCAATGACCTCGTTTTTGTGGACATTGCTGCCAATAAGCCGGTCATATCGCGAAAGATGGGCTTTTACCCGGGCCACCAGTTCGCTGGGGCTAAATGGCTTAGTGATGTAGTCATCTGCCCCCAGGCCCAGGCCCCGGATCTTGTCAATGTCATCCTTCTTGGCAGAGACCATGAGAATGGGGGTGTTCTTTTCCTGGCGGATTTTCTTGCAGATCTCAAAGCCATCCATTCCCGGCAGCATCAGATCCAGGATGAACAGGTCAAAGTCCTCCTTCAGCGCCCGGGTCAGCCCGGTGGTCCCGTTGTTCTCAATCTCTACCTCAAAACCCGAGAGCTCCAGGTAATCCTTCTCCAGCTCGGCAATGCTCTCTTCGTCTTCTACAATCAGAATTTTACTCATTGTACAGGTACCTCCTGGTATTTTCTCAGGACAAAATGCATGATTGTCCCGGTGTTTTCCTTGCTGGTGGCCCAAATCCGGCCGCCGTGGTCCTCTATGATCTTTTTGACGATGGACAGGCCAATACCGCTGCCGCCGGTGGACGAATTCCGGGAAGCGTCTGCCCGGTAAAACCGGTCAAAGATATAGGGCAGATCCTTCACCGAGATACCCCGGCCATTGTCCTCAATCTCAATCTGGACAAAGTCCCCCGCATCCCGGATCCGGAGATTGATGATTCCCTTCTTCTTATCCATATACTTCACCGAGTTACTGATAATGTTGTTGATCACCCGCTTCAGCTGCTCCGTATCCCCGATCACCGTCACATCCTCAGTGAGGTAGTTGTAATAGGTCAGCTCAATGCCCCGGGCCTCCAGCTCCACCCCCAACTCCTCAGCACAGTCGCTGAAATAGTCGTTGACCTTGATCTTGGTGAAATTGTAGGGAATCCGGTTGGTGTCAATCTTAGAGTACAGGGTCAGCTCGTCAATGAGCTTGTCCATATCGTTAGCCTTATTATAGATGGTTCTCACATATTTATCCAGCTTCTCCGGAGAAGAGGCCACCCCGTCCAAAATCCCTTCCACGTAGCCCTTGATGGCGGTGATGGGCGTTTTCAGGTCGTGGGAGATGTTGCTGATCAGCACCTTGTTGTCGCTGTCATACTGCATCTTCTCCTCCGAGTTTTCCTTCAGCCGCAGCCGCATCTCCTCAAAGTCCATGCACAGCTCACTGATCTCATCCTTGCCGCTGACATCAATGGAAAAATCCAGATTTCCATTTTTGATCTCTCGGGTGGCTTTCTTCAGTGTGCCCAGCGGCCGCAGGATGGACCCGTACAGCCAGATAGTCAGCAGCAGCGCCGTGAGGATCAGCACAATTACAATCAGGTACACCATATCCGTAACCAAGCTGCTCAGCTGGGGAAGGGCCAGCTCCACATTCGTCACAATAAACAGGCTCCCCTCGCTGCCATCCGGGAACAGGAAATCCTGCTGGCTCACCAGATTTTGGTTTTCTCCTCCCAGGTACAGGCATTCCTGGTCTGAAGCGCTGACACCGCAGCCATATCGCGGCAGCCGGTTATAAATCGCTTCCCCCGCCGCGCTGCCTGCAAACAAAATCATCTCCTGCTTCCGCACAATGAGGTAGGAGTTTTTGGAAAGCAGCCTTTGATTCAGGTTTTCCAGATAAGCGGGATCCTCCAGAGTCGCCGTGTCCTCCCCCATCACCCGCTCTACCTCTTCCCGCATGGATTGGGTCAGCGCATTAAAAAGCTGGAGGGAATCGGAGGAGTAGAAGCTGTCCGCATCCTCAATCCCATAAATCTCCCGGAGGGCCCGAATCTGAAAATGCTCCATGACGGTCACTGAAATCCAAACCAGGAGAATCGGGGCCAGCACAATCCCCAGGAAGGAAACAGCCAGTTTTGTCTTTAATTTCATTTTAATCGGATCTCCTTTTGCCCCTGGTTGCTGAACTGCAGGAAACGGCTGCGGCTCAGGAAATAGATTTTCCGGGTGGTGCCTTCCAGGCTGCCGTGGAATTTTTCCTGCCCGCTCCAGTCCAGCACCAGGCATTCTGTGTCATTGTAGAACACCAGGTAATCGCCGGAGAACTCCCCGTAGGAATAGGGGAAAGGGATCTCCGCGCTCATGATCTCCTCCCCGGAGGTGTTGTACAGATGCACCCGGTAGCTGCCCCCCTCCGCCTCCACAATGCCAATGGCATCCTCCGTGGTCATGACGCTCCGCACCTCCCCGGTGCAGGCAATCTCCGCGATCTGCTCCGGCTGGGCCGGGTCTGCCAGGGAGTAGAGGACGGCCTGGCTGTCCCCAAAGGCACAGACCAGCTCATCCGTCAGGTAGCGGACCTCCGGGAACAGGCTTTCCCCGTAGCGGAAATAGCCCACCACCCGATCCGCCTCATTCTTGCCCACGTCAAAATTGTAGAAGGCCACCCGGCTCTGGAGGCTTCCCTGGTCCATGTAGACAATGGACACGGCCAGGCCGGTACCAGTGGGGGACAGGGAGAGATCCAGCGGGTATCCCTCTCCAGCCAAAGCAGTCCGCACGCTGATATCCAGTTTAATTCCAGTCCGGTCGTAAAATTCAATGGAGTTGGCGTCCGTATCGTCCAGCACCAGAGCCAGCACGCCGTGGGCGGACACCGTAAAGTTCAGAATGGAAAGGTTGGTCTGCACTGTTCCCTGCACCCCTTCCAGGGAGAAAATATAGGCGGTCTGGGACCGCAGATCCGCCACTGCCCCGTAGTCCCCGTTGACTGTCACCGAAGGGTTCCGCATGGAATAGCCATAATTCCAGACGGTTTCTCCGGAGCTGTCCAGGTAGGATATACCGTCCGTGCCATACTGGAGCACGCCGCTCCCAAAATCCACATACTGGGAAGTACTCTCCCCCGCAGCCTCCTTCTCCCACACCACCTCGGCAGTCTCATAATGGATCCGGCTGGTGAAAAAATTCCACAGCAGGAACACGAGCAGGGCACAGCCCAGCACTGCCGCTCCAATGCAAAGCCGCCGCAGGCGATAGCGCCGAACCTCCGTCTGCATCGCCTCCAACTCCTGTTCGGAGGGCTCCGGCGGTTCCGCAACCACTCGGCTGCGCAGCTCTCTTTTTTTGATTTCCCGGGAAACATCCTGATTTTTACTCATTTATATAGATTCCTGCCTGCCATAAAAGTGAACACATTCCCTTCGCCGCTGCTCCGGGCGAAAGCCATGGTAGTATTATAGCATACTCTGGGGGGAAGTGGATAAAGTTTTTGTGAACGATGGGAAAGCACACACAATTGTCTCCCTCTCCCTTCCATGGTATACTGTAGAAAAGGCAAATAAATGGGCCGTTTCCTGCAGCCCCCGGGAAATGTGCAATTTTGCAGGAAGATTCCGCGCCTATGCACAGACGAAAACAATGGACAAAGGAGAGGGAGCCTATGATTTATGTGACATCCGATCTGCACGGACTGCCTCTGAAGGAACTGCAGGCCTTGCTGAAGAAAGCCGGTTTCAGCACCGCCGACTGGCTGTATATTCTGGGCGATGTGGTGGACCGCCGGAATGACGGCGGCGTGGAGATTCTCCGCTGGCTCCTGGTGCAGGACAACGCCCAGCTGATCCTGGGCAACCACGAGGCCATGCTGCTGGCCTGCGACTTTGTGTTTGAGGAAATCACGGAGCACAGCATTGCCCGGCTGAGCCCGGAGAAATGGAACGCCCTGCAGCTTTACCTGCGAAACGGCGGGGAGGCTACCCTGGAAGCCATGCAGAAGCTGCTCCAAAGCGATCCTTCCGCTGCCGCCGGCATCCTGGAATATCTGCAGAGCGCCCCGCTGTATGAGACCACGGAGGCAGGCGGGCGGGATTTTCTGCTCTGCCATGCCGGCCTGGGGGACTTCCGGCCGGATAAGAAGCTCTCCCAGTACACCCCGGAGGAATGGCTCTGGACCCGGCCCCGGCTGACCGACGTGTACTTTCCCGATTTTCTCACAATCTTCGGGCACACGCCCACCCGGTACTACGGCAGTGAATACGCCGGCAAAATCCTGCGCACCGATACCTGGATTGACATAGACGTGGGGCTGGTCTCCGGCGCTTCGCCGGTGCTGCTGCGCCTGGACGATTTGGAGGAAATTTATCTGTAAGAAACAAATGGCGCAATTTGCAAGCAAGGATATGGCCGAAAAACTGCTGGAGGATTATGAGGACGTGTTTGCGGATATTGTAAACGTCCTCCTGTTTCAGGGAAAAAATTAAACAGGAAAGAGCTTATGAAAGACATAACGGAAATTGCAAAAGAAATTGTGTTGATTACCTGGGATAAGCCGATCTATGAATTGGCCCAAACCGTCATTCAAGATAAAGACCGGGATTGCGGCCTTGTTTATACCACGCAGGAAACCTTAGAGGAGGATGCCCGCAAATTGGAACGACGGGGCACAAAAATTTTCATTTCCTTCGGGATCACTGGCAAATTTGTACGCCGGGCAGTTACCTGTCCCGTTATTGCTCTGAGTATAGAGGAAGAGGACATCTTTCAAGCTCTTGTCCAGGCTTCCCATATAGGAAACCGAATTGCCGTCATGGGATTTACCAAAACCATGAAGCTTCTGAACCGGATCCATCCCCTTCTGAACATTCATCTGATATGGAAAGCCAACCCGCCCATTTCGCAGATGCCGGAGACAATTCAGGCGCTCACGGATGTAGACGTTTTTATCGGCGGCTGCTACCAAGCGGGCATTGCAGAAAAATACGGTTTGAAGACCCTTGTGTTGAGTCCGCGCCGGGAAGCGATCCTCCAGGCCATTGAGACAGCCCGCTCTTTCTTAAGCACAGACCGGGCTGAGGATCGAAGCAGAACCCGTTCCTCTATTTATGCCATTATGACCGTTCAGCCAGACGGGACCTTGGTTGTCCTCAACAAAGTGGCCGCCGATTATCTGGGGATCCATGCCATGTCCATCTCCCCCAACACGGTATCGGAGGTGTGCCCCCAATTTACCAAAATTATGGACTGCATTGAGAATCAGGTTCCCTACAAAAACCAGATTGCACAGATCAATGGCCGCTTTTTCCTTTATCACGCAGAACCTGTATTTCGCAATGGACTGCTGAATTATGTCTTAGTTACCTTCCAGGATACCGATGCGGTTGCCGCATCGGAATTGGCTGTCCGGCGGCGCCTTGCACAACGGGAAAATGTGACTACCTATACCCTCTCCGATATTCAGGGCAGCAGCCGTTGTATTACCGATACATTGAAGCTTGCTTTGAAATATGCAAACTCCCAGGAAAATGTCCTGATTCTGGGAGATACCGGTACCGGGAAGGAGCTTTATGCCCAGGGGATCCACAGTGCCGGCCCCAGAAGCTCCGGCCCTTTTGTGGCCGTAAACTGTGCCTCTATTCCGGAGAATATTCTGGAAAGCGAATTATTCGGTTATGTAAAGGGCGCTTTCACCGGTGCTTCCAAAGATGGGAAAAAAGGGTTGTTTGAAGCCGCTCATAAAGGGACCATTTTTCTGGATGAAATTGGAGAAATCCCTTACTCGCTGCAGGGCAAACTGCTCCGGGTTTTGCAGGAAAGCCAAATTCGCCGTTTGGGAGACGAAAATCCAATCCCCATTGACATTCGGGTCATTGCCGCCACAAATAAAAACCTGGTCGAGCTGGTTCCACAGGGAAAATTCCGGGAGGATCTGTATTTTCGCCTGAATGTCCTTAACCTGCGGATACCACCGCTTTGCCAGCGGGAAAATGACGCCCTCCTGCTGGCGGAAGAGTTCCTAAAGCAAGCCTCCCTTCGGCAGGGGAAAAATTTCTTTTTTTCCCCGGAAGCGAAAGAAGAAATCCTCCGGTATCAATGGCCCGGCAATGTACGGGAGCTGCAAAATATGATTTACCGGATCGGTGTGATCAATGAGACAGACTGTGTCGGCGCAGACATTCTGAGACAGAATATGCTTGAAAATGCACCCCTTTACAAGCACAAAGAAACCGATATGCCACAGCCCCTCAGTTTAAAAGAAGCGCTGTCCATCACTGGCTACAATAAAAAGAAAACGGCAGAACTTCTGGGGATCAGCCGGACTACCCTCTACCGGATGATGGAAAAGGAAAAGATTGAACCGCCTGAGCGCAAATGAAAAAGCCATCTATCCCCGGAAAGCTTGATCCCCCGGAAGTGTTTTCCGGGGGACTTTTTACTCTGAAAGCCCGGTCGCAAAGCATAGCGGGCAGACTGCTTGCAGGCTAGCCCGCTTATGCTTTAGCGACGCTAACCTGTATGGGCAAGCAAGCCGATAGGCCGGATTACGAATGCAGGTAGGATTGCGGGAGTGCGCAAGCACGGAGCAAGCCGAAGGGCTTTCATGGCCGGTGGTGCCCGCGCCAGCGGGCATGTAGGTTTACTGCCATTCCTTGATTGCTAAATCAAATGCTTAGTCCTGCAGAACGCCATAATCTCTTCCACATACTCCTTACGGCATTTCTTGGTGAGATCCTGGTGGTCTACGCCCTCAAAAAGCACCAGCCGGGAGCCCTTTACCGCGCACAGGGAGCGAACCATGACATCCGGCGGGCTGACGTTGTCTGCGGTTCCACCCAGCATCAAAAGCGGCACGTGGATCTTTTCCAGCTCCGCAATCAGCTCCTCCTCGGTTTTGCACTTGGGGAAAGGCTTTTTGGGGTTCATGGTAGCGGAGATGGCCGGCATATTGACCCAGAATTCCCTGGTCTGCTCGATCTCCTTCCTGGCGGCTTCCCCCTCCTCCGGGTCATCCAGAAGGGCCAGCAGAGACTTGGTACCGTTGGCTGCCTTTTTCTCCGCAAAGGGGAGCCAGGTCTCCGGGCTGCTGGCCGCCTCTATGGTCTGCATACGGCTATGCCCCGTCTCCTGGCCATCCTTTTTGTGGGGGCCGCAGCCGCTGGCAAAGAAGCCCCGCAGGCGCTCCGGATGGTTCTTGCAGATATGCCAGCCAATACCGGCCCCGTGGGAATGGCCGGTGTAAAAGAATTTGTCAATGCCCATGGCATCGGCAAAATCGCACACATCCTGCGCCCACACATCGTACCAGGTATCTCCCAGATCTTCTGTGATCAGGGTAGACGGGGCATACCCCCGGATGCGGATAATATAGCCGTGAAAGCCCTGCTTCTCACACAGATCCTTCACATAGCTCAGATAGCTGCTGACAAACTGCTGTGCTTGGATAATGTAGCGGTCTCCGCTGCCGTACTCCTCATAGTACAGCTCCACATCTTTCAGCTTGATCATTGACATACGCGGTTCTTCCTCCTTGTTCATGGTGTCCGCGTCAGCGGACATGAAAGTTTACTTTCAACGTATATCTGAGCAAGTTCCATGCCAAAGAAAGGGATGTCGGTTTTCCGTAATTTTTCCTGTGGGGTTTCAGCAATGCTGTTTCGGCAAGTGTAACATGTTGGACAGAAGTGTACCGGAACTATTTAGAAGCCTGAATCGTAAATCATCCCCGCAATTGAATAGTTCTTTCCCGCCCAAACAACATTAAAATAATCTTTTAACAATTCCGCTAACGCTTCCAAATAATTGAACTGGAAAAAGAGAAATCGCTTGGGGTGCGAACTCTGATGTCTGGTAGGTTACAGCGAAAGGCCCTCCATAGGGAATCCCATAACAGCATCCAGCCAAAAAACATCCTATCCTGCCAAACCCATGAACCAGCGGTAAAAGTGGAAGAAACACACGGATATACGGCGTTAAAGAAATGTGATGGATTCGTCCGGCCAAATACATTCCCACCACCCCCAAGGGGATTCCCCCATATTGGGAATTACTTTTAAATTTGGCAGATTATTTTGGCGTAACTACGGATTTTTTGGCTGGAAGGGTAGAACGAAATACGTTGGACGCCACTGGCTTGACGCAGAAACAAATGACACATATTCAGCTACTCATTGATGACTTACGTGGAAATAATCTGCAAAACCTTCATAAGGACCTATAATGCTCTCACGAAAAAAGCTCTACGCCACGGACCCTTGGCACAGAGCTTTTTCTTTTTATATCCCCATTTCGGAATCGCTTCTTCCTATGCGTTACTCCGGCAGCACCAGCCACTGGCCGGTGAGGATCCGGTTGGGGTCGGTAATGCCGTTGAGCTCACAGAACCGCTCCATGGGCTCCAGCGTGCCGTAAAGCCGCCAGCAGATCTGGCTTAAGGTTTCCCCGCTGGTCACCAGATAACGGGAATCCACCGGAACGGACTGGGGATCCACAGCCGCCACAGTCTCCTCCGGCGGCCGGGTCTCCTCCGGCGCCGCTGTCTCCGCCGAAGCTGCCGTCTCCGTAGGCGCGGCGGCCTCGGTGGTGGCCATGGTCTCCGGCGCTGCTGTTTCGGTGGGCGCCGCCTCGGTGGAAGCCACATTCTCCGCAGCGGCGCCGGAAGCTTCCGCCGCTGCGCTGCCCTCCGGGGGAAGGGTCACCTCCAATGTCGCCTCCCCATCCGGGGCTGCTTCCGTGCCAACAAGCTCCCCGGAAGAAGCCGCCACTGAACCGGCCACCAGGCTCTCCCCGGTTTCCTCCACCGTAGCGCCTGCCGCCGCCGTGCTGTTTTCCAGGGAAAGCAGGTCACTGACCGCGCTTTCCAGCCCCAGCAGCTTTTCCCGGTAATTGAAAAACGTCACCCCCACCAACAGCACTGCCACGCAGGCCGCTGCCAGGCGGACCTGCTTCCAGCCGCTCTCCGACAGGAATCCCCGGGTGCCCTCGGAGGCTGCCTTTTCCCTCTCCGGCGCAGTACCATTTTCCGGCGCAGTGGTCCGTTTCGGCGCGGTGATCCTTTCCGGTGCACGTTTTTCCTCCATTCCGCCTTGTTTCCGGCCCACCCCTGCCATCTCTTCCCCCTCCTCCTTCCGGGCTGGAAACAGGCCGGTGAGGATCCGGGCGCCGGCCTGTTTGGGACTTTCCCGGACAATCCACGGACGGCGCTTATCCCGCCGGTCTGCCCCGCTGCCGCGGCGCATCTCCTCCATGCGGGCCCGGAACTGCTGCACCACTGCCTCCCGGCCTTCCTCCCGTGGCGGCTCCAGCTTTCGCTCCGCTTCCATATATGCCTGCATGGGCTCATTGCGCTCGTAATATATGTAATACCCTCTCATCCGGTCCAGACCGCCTTTCCAGAGCATATAAAAGGCTTCCTGGTCATCGTCATCATGGAGCAGCAGCACCTTATCCCCCTGGGCAAAGGCCTCCTCGTACGTTTTTTTCAGCGAGAGCTTGTCCACCATACCACCGGACTTTTCATAGACAAACCAGCCGCAGACACCGGTGCCCGGAAAAAACTCCTCCCGCCTCCGGAAAATGTCCTTCCAGGTGCTGTCGGTAAACCGCAGGCGGCCATTGGCAAAATCCGCGGCGCGGGTCTCCAGGGCGCCGGAGATAAACAGGCAGGGAACCCCCTCCCGTTCCTGGTGCATACCCAGAAGGACACCCACCCGCCAGGATTCCGATGAGAGCTGCAGCTTCTGAAAATAGCTGAGGACATAGTCCTCCATATAGATTTTGATCCGGTCCTCTTTCTCCCCCATCTGCCGCATATTCTTTGGTAAAAGCATTCCTTTCTCCGCCATACCATCACCCCATCATTCAAATTCCGGAAAAGCTGCGGGCCGGAGAAGGCCCGCAGAATCCTCTGAGGTATCGTAGCACAGGCCGGATGAAAAATTTAGCAATTCCTGTCCCGGAATTCCCAAAAACTTTCGACAGATTTTATGCCGGAGCATATCGCGTCCGCCAGCTCCATCACCGCGCCCAGACGGATGCTCTGGAGCATCATGGGCTCCCGGCAGCGGCCGTTGCCAACCACGCCGGTGATAAAAATATCCCCTACCCGGGCCAGCCGCTTCCGCACCCCCAACCCCGGGCGGATTCCTCCCCGTCCCAGGGAGATGGTGCCCACCTGCTCCGGCCGGCCAATGGAAGCGTCTATAGCCACAATCACATGCTCCGGATAGCGTCTCTGGATCTCCTCCACCGTCTCCTCCAGATTCACCGCGTGGACTGGACGGGAGAGGGTTCCCACGACCCGGCAATCCGAGGCCAGCTGCCGCTCCAGCTTATAGCCGATAATCGGCCCCAAGCTATCACCGGTGGACCGGTCGCTGCCGATGCACAGGAACAGTACGCCCCCTTTGTCCTCCGTTTGTTTGACATCCTCGATCAGGCTGCCCAGATGGGCGGCGAAGGAGCGGGGCGAAAAGGAAGGTCCCGGCTCATAGTAGCATACTTGATTCTGTGTTTCCTTCACAATCATCACCGCTATCCAGTATCTCCCGTTTCTCACAGCTTTATGCGGAAAAGCCAATATCCAATCTGCTCCGCCGGCCGGTACTGACGGAATCCAAACCGTTCCGCCATATACCGGTCCTGAGCCATACTGTCCCCCGGTACCCCCACGTAGTACAATTCTTCCTGCCCGTCCCGGATCAGCAGCAGGTGCCGGTAGGTACAGTAGCCGCTGATCAGGAATTCATTGCTGCCCAGATGCCAGTATTCCCGGGGCAGGCGCCCAATATCCTGAATGGAAATCCGCAGAACCTCCCAGGGATCCTCCAGCCCGAAGGGCTGATACTTGGGGTATGTATTCCACAGCTGATTCCAGGTTACACTGGTCTCCGGCGTCCAGGCGCCCAGAAGCTCCAGGGACTGGGCTGCCATGTCCGCAGCCGCCTCCTCCTGCGGTGCGGGCATTTCCTCCGGCACTTCCACCGGACTCCGTTCCGGCACCACCTCCAGGCATTCTTCCGGTCCCTGCCCCGGCACCTCCTCCAGGCCCGGTTCCGGGATTTCCTCCGGCACCTCCGCAGGAAGCAGTTCCGGGGACTCCTCCGGGCCCGGTCCTGGCATCTCCTCCGGGCTCGGCTCCGGCTGTTCCCCCGGCACCCTCTCCGGGGCAGGCTCCGTGCTCCCCTCCGGCATATCCTCCGGGTTTGGCTCCGGCTGTTCCCCCGGCACGGCGGCCGGCCCCTCCGGCTGCCTCTCCGGTGCCCTCTCCGGGACAGGCTCCGGCTGCTCTTCCTTTTGCGCCGGCGTCTCCCAAGGACGCCGGTCATCCCAGAAGCTGCAGTAAGCCTGGCCGCTCCCATCCGGAAACACGCCCACACCGCAGAATTCCCCCAGGGGCAGTCCGCTGCCGGCTACATTCTGGGACTGGGTCAAAAAGACCCCCTCCGCCCCGGTTGCCCGCACCGGCATGGTGCCCAGCGGCACCCTCCCCGGCTCACTGCCGCAGCGGAAGAGGGCAGCCCGTCCCACTTTTTGCCCTCCGCTGCCGCCCTTCAGAAAGATCCGGATCCGGCACTGGCCGTTCCGGACCTCCAGACGGACAAAACCGGCGTTGTGCCCCTGTGCCTCTCCCCGATATTCATACAGATACGATATAACTCTCCGATACTCCATCATAAAAAGCCCCCCATACAACACTGTTATAAGCATTGTATGAGGGGCAAGCTGTTTTCATGCGCCTTCGCCGGTCTGGGATTCACCCCCGGCCGGAGTGCTTTCTCCGTCCGCTGTTTCGGATTCCGCCGGGGAGGATTCTCCCTCCGGTGATCCGGACTCCGAAGGGGAGGCCTCACCCTCCGTTTCCTGGGTCCCGCCATCCCCCAGGTCCTCATAGCCGGAAAGATCCGGCAGGGTCACCTCCACCGCTTCGTTGAACCCACGGTACGTCTCCGTAATCTGAAAGCTGAGGGAGGCGGCAAAGCCCTCCGCCGAAAGGTCCGCCGAAATCTGCACGGACATGCTCTGGGGAACCCCTTCCTCACTCAGCACAAAGGTCCCCTCCGCGTCCGCAAAGTTCATGGTCAGCCCCTCCCCGTAGGCTTCCTGATAGGACCGGATCTGGGCCAGGCTCTCCGCCACCGTCCGCACGTTCTCCGCGCCAATGCCGAAGGAGAGGGTGCGGCTGTCCGTCCCGTCCTGCAGGGTCAGGTTCCGGAAATCCTCCGCGTCCAGACGGTCAAACAGCCCCAGCCCCTGGTAAGCCTGGGCCTCCATCTGCTCCGGCGTCATGTTCTGCCGGTACCGGACCCCCGCCAGATCCGCATACAGGCAGCCCTCCCAGTAAACATAGCTCAAGGGCACCGACATGGGGCTTCCGCTTCCCAGGTCCAGGTTCATATTCCCGTCCAGGTACAGGGTGGGATTCTCCCCGGTCTTGCCCAGATGGTACAGCGTCCCCTCCAGGTTGTTCTGCACGCTTCCCCCGTTCTGGCTGATGGAGGTTTCCAGGGTCAGATCCATGGCCACCCGATCCGCCTTCCGCCAGGTCTGGGCCGCCTCCTCGTAGAGGCTCTCCGCCGTCACTTCCCCCCGGCAGCCGGCCAGAGCCAGCGTCAGGGCCAGGGCTGCCGGCCAAGGCAGCAGCCGCCATTTCCGCAAAGCACGTTTCCTCATCTCCGCTCCTTCCTGCCGTCTGCCGGCTCCTCCCCGGTCCCAGCGGACGGCCCCGGCCCACCTCCGGCCAGGCCATACAGCCCATTGGCCAGCTGGGCAAACTGCTGCAGGGTCAGGGCCTCTCCCCGGATTCCCGCCGGCAGCCCCAGGCGCTCCAGCTCCTGCTGCACCTGCTCCTTGGTATAGGGCAGGTCCGGGGCATTGTGGAGGCTGTTGGCCAAGGTCTTCCGCCGTTGGCCAAAGGAGGCCCGGATCACCCGGAACAAAAGCCCCTCATCCGCCACCTGCACCGGCTTTTCCCGGTGGGCCGTCAGGCAGATCACCGCAGACCCCACGGAGGGCCGGGGCATAAAGCAGTTGGGAGGCACATTGGCCGCCAGGTACGGTTCCGCATAATACTGCACTGCCAGAGAGAGGGCGCCGTAGTCCTTGGTGCCAGGTCCTGCCTTCATCCGGTCCGCCACCTCTTTCTGCACCATCACCGTCACACGGTCCAGAGGCACACCGCTCTCAAAAAGCCCCATGAGGATAGGGGTGGTAATGTAGTAGGGCAGGTTGGCCACCACCTTGATGGGCTGCCCCCCGTTGTACCGGTCCGCCAGGGCCTTCACATCCATCTTTAAGATGTCCCCCTCCAGAATCTCCACATTGTCCCAGCCCGCCAGGGTTTCCCGAAGAATGGGAATCAGGTTTTTGTCAATCTCCACCGCCGCCACCTGCCGGGCCGCATCCGCCAGGGCCTGGGTCATGGTGCCAATGCCGGGGCCAATCTCCAACACAAAGTCTTCCTTGGTCACCCCTGCCGCCTGAATAATCTTCTCCAGCACATGGGCATCCACCAGGAAATTCTGGCCAAACCGCTTCTGAAACTGGAACTGATGCTTCTGGATTACGGCAATGGTGGCCTTGGGGTCAATGAGTCTCTCCATGGGTTCCCCCTTCCAGTCCTTCGAGCGTCTCCGGCAGCCGGTAAAACCGGCAGGCATTCTGCCAGGTCACCTGCTCCACCTCTTTTGGGGTGATACCCTTGAGCCGGGCAATCTCCTCCGCCACCAGGGGCAGGAAGCCGGACCAGTTCCGCGCATGGTGCTTCCGGTGAGGCATGGGCGCCAAGTACGGACAGTCGGTCTCCAGGAGAATCCGGTCCAATGGCATATACTGAACCACTTCCTTTAACTTCTGGCCGTTGGTGAAGGTCACCACCCCGCCGATTCCCAAGTAGTACCCCAGATTCAGGTACTCCCGGGCCATCTCCACATGGTAGGAGAAGCAGTGGATCACCATGGAAAAATCTGCGCCGCCGGCGGCTTTGATGATCTCCAGGGTGTCCTGGGCCGCCTCCCGGCTGTGGATGATCACCGGCAGTTCCTTCTCCCGGGCCACCGCCAGCTGGGCCTCAAACCACTTTTTCTGAATGGGCCGCTCCGGGGTGTCCCAGTGGTAGTCCAGGCCGATCTCCCCCACCGCCACCGCCCGGGGATGGGCGGCGCACCGGCGCAGCCAGTCCAGATCCGCCTGGCCGTTTTCAAACTCCCCTGTATCCGAGGGATGCACCCCCACCGCCGCCCGGAAAAAGGGATACCGGTCCGCCAGAGCCAAGGACGCCTCGGTGCTCTGCCGGTTGGCCCCCACATTCACCACCCGCCGGACGCCGCAGCCGGCCAGGGAGGCAATCACCGCCTCCCGGTCCTGGGCAAAAGCCTCATCATCGTAATGGGCATGGGTATCAAAAATCATAGCCACCTCAATCTTCCCGCACCGTCAGCGGATCTCCGCTCCAGCGGGCATCTCCTTCTCCGGCACCATCAGGGACAGATTTCCCTCCGCATCCTCGGCACAGAGGATCATGCCCTCAGAGAGGACCCCCGCCAGCTTGGCCGGCTTCAGGTTGGTGACCACCATCACCTTCTTGCCCACCATCTCCTCCGGGCTGTAATGGCCCTTGATGCCGGAGACAATCTGGCGCACCTGGCTGCCCACCTTCACCTGGGAGCACAGCAGCTTCTTGGATTTTTTCACCGCCTCGCAGGCGATGATCTCACCCACCTGGAACTGGAGCTTGCCAAACTCCTCAATGTCAATCTCCGGCTTGGCGGGAAGATCCACCACCGGCTCCTCTTCCTTCTTTTCCTCCTCATGGGCTGGGAACAGCTGGTTCACCCGCTCCATAACCTTCTCCAAATCCAACCGGGCAAAGAGGATCTCCGGCTTTTCTGTGACCTGATTGCCAGAAGGATACCGCCCAAACACGTCCAGCTGCTCCAGCGGACGAATCTGGGTGGAAAGCTGGGCCACAATCTTCTCCGCGGTCTCCGGCAGGAAGGACTCCAGCAGGGACGCGCCGATGCAGATGCCCTCCACCAGGTTGTAGAGCACCGTGGACAGCCGGTCCTTCTTAGCCTCATCCTTGGCCAGGGCCCAGGGCATAGTCTCATCAATATACTTGTTGCAGCGCTTGAACAGGTTGAAAATCTCCGTCAGGGCATCGGCCACCCGGAGCTTTTCCATCTTCTCATCCACCTTGGACACGGTCTCCAGCACCGTGCGCTTCAGGTCCTCGTCCACCGGCTCGCTTACCCCAGTATCCGTCACCACGCCGCCAAAATACTTGTTGCTCATGGCAATGGTCCGGTTCACCAGGTTGCCCAGGGTGTTGGCCAGGTCCGAGTTCACCCGCTCCACCATCAGCTCCCAGGAAATAACGCCGTCATTCTCAAAGGGCATCTCGTGGAGCACAAAATACCGCACCGCGTCCACGCCAAAGAAATCCACCAGGGTGTCCGCGTAGAGTACGTTGCCCTTGGACTTGCTCATCTTGCCATCCCCCTGCAGCAGCCACGGGTGACCAAAGATCTGCTTCGGCAGCGGCTCCCCCAGGGCCATCAGAAAGATGGGCCAGTAGATGGTGTGGAAGCGGATAATATCCTTGCCGATCAGATGCAGATCCGCGGGCCAGTATTTCTTGTACTGGTCGCTGGAATTTCCGTCGGCGTCATAGCCGATGCCGGTGATGTAGTTGGTCAGGGCGTCCAGCCACACATACACCACATGCTTCGGGTCAAAGTCCACCGGAATGCCCCACTTGAAGGAGGTGCGGGACACACACAGGTCCTGGAGCCCCGGCAGCAGGAAGTTGTTCATCATCTCATTCTTCCGGGATACCGGCTGAATGAAATCCGGATGGGTGTTGATATGCTCAATGAGCCGGTCCGCGTACTTGCTCATCCGGAAGAAGTAGGCCTCCTCCTTGGCCGGCTGCACCGGCCGCCCGCAGTCCGGGCACTTGCCGTCCACCAGCTGGGACTCGGTGAAGAAGGACTCGCAGGGGGTGCAGTACAGCCCCTCGTAGTAGCCCTTGTAAATGTCTCCCTGGTCATAGAGCTTTTTGAAAATTTTCTGCACCTGGGCCTCATGGTCCGGGTCTGTGGTGCGGATGAATTTGTCATAGGAGGTGTTCAGCAGATCCCACAGGCCCTTGACGGTGCCCGCCACCTGGTCCACAAACTCCTTGGGCGTCATGCCCGCCTCCTGGGCTTTCTGCTCAATCTTCTGGCCATGCTCATCGGTACCGGTCTGGAAAAACACATCCCGGCCCTGGGCCCTCTTGTACCGGGCAATGCTGTCCGCCAGCACAATCTCATAGCAGTTGCCAATGTGGGGCTTGCCAGAGGTATAGGCTATAGCCGTTGTAATGTAGTAAGGTTTTTTGCATTCTTTACACATATTGTCTCCTTCCTTCTAAGGATCCGAACCCTGCCGGGCTGGATTCCCCGCCGAAACAAAAAGGCCCCCGTCCTCCGTTTTTCCGGGACGAGAGCCTTGGCTTCGTGTTACCACCTGGATTTTGCCCTCCCCTCACAGGGAAAGCCTCTGGGAGTACAGGATCTTCCGATACCCCGGCGCGCTCACGGGCGCTCCCGTCGCAGCCTGTGCCAGTCCCCGGCAGTCGGTGCGCAGCTCCAAGACCATCTTCCGCCGCAGTGCCTGGCTCCCCTTTTCAGCTGCCGGGGATCTCTGCCGCCTGCCCTGGGGCGTACTCTTCTCTTCACAGCCTTTGCTTTATGTTCCGGCCTGGGCCGGATTTTCCATCTTCTTCATCTTACTATGATTCCCGGGGGCTGTCAAGCCTACCGCTCAAAATCCTGGGCCGGAGGCACAATATCCCCGCCCAGAATATACCATTCCCCATCCGCCTGCACAACCGTCACTGCCACCAGCTGGGTTTCCCCATAGCTTCCCAGATAGCCGCCGGTGTTGCCGTCCAGAAAGCCCAGGAAATCGCCGGGGTCCACCCCCTCCCCATCCTCCAGGCGGAAGGTCACCTCCAGCTCCAGGTCATAGGCCTCCTGAATCTCCAGGGAATCCCCTTCGCCCAGGGAATCCGCCAGCTTCTCGTTGCCCCTGCGGATCTCCCGCTGGCTCCAGGCATCCCGCTCCTCCACCTGATAGGAAATGTCCGGAGACGTGCCATCCAGCAGCCGGTCCAGGGCTGCCTGCACCGCCGCCTCCGCCTCCTGCCGGTCCGTCGTCTGATACTGTTCCTGCCAGACCGCATCCGGGAAGGCTGCCAGCAGCCCTTCCCCATCCCCGGACTCCAGGCTCTCAAAATACCGGTCCACCGGCGTGGTCTCCGTATCCGCCGTCAGCAGAAACACCAGCAGCACCAGCAAAAGCACCAGCAGGGCCACCATCCCGCCAACAATCAGGATCCCCAACTTTTTCCCCGGGACATGTGCCCCGGATTCCCCCGCCGCAGCCTTAGCCAGCTCCCCCTCCAGGGGCATGCCGCACCCGCTGCAGAATTTTGCCTCCCTGGGCAGCTCCTTGCCGCATCTGGGACACTTCATACGCTCCTCCTCTCCCAAAACACCTTCCTCTTCAGCACTCCCACCGGCACCGCTTCAGGTCCACATGGGACGGATCCTTCATGGGGACACCTTCCCGGCGCAGCAGTTCCGCCTGCTCCGCCCACCCGGGCACCAGGCGGCCCGCATGGTTGACCACCCGGTGGCAGGGGTAGCTTCCATAATAGGAAGCCATGCTGAGCACCCGCCCCACCAGCCGGGCATTCCGTTCCCGGCCGATGAGCCGGGCAATCTGCCCATAAGTAGCCACAGCCCCCTCCGGAATCTCCTCCACCACCGAAAGGATCTCATAAATCCGCTCTTCCTCCATCGCCTGCCCTCCTGCCTTCCCAAACAGAAAGGGAGGAGCTTCCGCCGCCGGCTGCCCGGCCCCGGAAATGCTCCCCCGCTGTTCCGCGCCGCACACTGCGCGGCATGGACGTTTTGCGTTTTATTCCTGGGAAAACTGCTCTTTGCCTACACCGCACAGAGGGCAGACAAAATCTTCCGGAACATCCTCCCACTTGGTGCCGGGGGCAATGCCGTTCTCTGGGGAGCCCTGCTCCTCATCATACTCCCAGCCGCACACATCGCATACATATTTCATTGAAAAGAACCTCCTGTTTTTCTAAGATGGGACTATCTTAGCACACGCAGGGGAAAAAAGCAACGCATTCCCCGGATTCCGCACCGGCGTCCCTGGGGTTTTGTAACACTTTTGCCTGTCTGTTACCTTTTCCGACAGGCAGCCCACTCTGTCCCTTGTAGAACACAGCCATTCTGGTTATACTTCCCCATAAGAACCAACCATTTGGGAGGAGGTGAATCCATGCGAGAGAGCACATCCCGCCTGCTGGTGGAGGCGGTGGCCCGACGCTATCTGCGGGAGATGCGGAAAGACCCGGAGCGGGGGATCCGGAACCTGATGGATATGGCCCTGCAATTTTCCGAAGGGCGTTTCCAGCAAAGCCTGTTCCGGGCCACCCGGACCCTGCTGGAGAAAGAGGACAGCGCCTACTATGGCCTGGTGCGGGATACCCTCGCCCACGTGGAGGACAGCCGGCTGCTCTCCTTTGGCATGAACCTGGGCTACAACGGCTGCACCGCCGGCGCCCGCCATATACGGGAAAACGAAGACCGGCTGCACTGCCGGATCCCCTGGATTGTCACCTTCCGGCTGGAGCCGGAAACCTTTGCCCGTCACCGGCTCTCCTATCACACCGCCATCCGGGAGGGGGAGGGGCTGGGGATCCATTGCTGGATTCTGGCCGCCGACCTCCAGCCGCAAGCCTTCCTGGAGCTGGCAGCCCGGCATCCGGACAGCGCCTTTTTCCTGTTCTGCAACCCCGGGGAAATCACCGGCCCCCTGCGGGAGCGGCTGATCCGGCTTCCCAACGTAATGCCGGTGGTCCGGCTGGAGGAAGCGGCCGCCAGCGTATACGCCGGCCTGCGGGATGCGGGCCTGCTGTACTCCCTGTACGCCCCCTATCACCCGGAAAGTTGGGAGGACATCCGCAGCGGCAGCCTGTTCCGCAGGGCCCAGCGGCACGCACCGTTTTTCACGGTCCTGGCCGCCGGCCCCACCTGCTCCCCGGCGCTCCGGCAAGCGGTGCACCAGGCAGCGGTCGGCTTCCGCGCCAGCCAGGAATTCCGGACCATCCCCTGGGAGCTGTCACAGGACAACCAGCTGGTGGACGCCATGATCTCGGACGATGCTTGCACTGCCCTCTTTGACACCCATGGCCGCCTGTGCATCCGCGGGGACCCGGTCAGGCCGGGAGCCGCTTCTCTGTTTCAGCTTCATCTTCCGGACATTTTCCAAAGCTGTTTTGGGAGAGCGCCGGCGGCCGCAGGCGCTTCAGCCGGGCCACAAACTCTTCCGGAGGCATACTGTTTTTGTCCAGAAGCCATCGCTCCAGGGCGCACAAAATGGCGTCCGCAAAAAAGTTGACCGCAAAATCATCCGCTGCCTCCGGGCCCATCCGCCCGGCCAGCCGGTTTTGCAGCAACGGCAGGATAAACTCCCGCAGGTGATCCGAAAAGGAATTCTGTCCCTTTCCCCGGATGACACTGCGGTAGAATTTTCGGTTTTGGTAAAAACAGACACAGGCACGTTCCACAAACACCCAGCGGGCCTCCTCATCCGAGGCTTCCCGGGCCTCCTTGACCAGGGAGATAAACTCCGTGTCAAAGATCCAGTTGACCAGATCGTACTTGTCTTTAAAGTGATAGTAGAAGCTCTTGCGGTTCATCTCGCAGGCTTCACAGATTTGCCCGACGCTCACCTTCTCAAAGGGAACCGTTTCCATTTGTTTCCGGAGAGCTGCCGCCAGCGCCCGTTTGGTAAGATTGGAGTCCGCCATCATCATTTCCCCTTTCGGCATTGTACTTCTGCCAGCGGAGGAATAAAAAACGAGCATTACCTGCCGCGGCAGATAAGTCTCGTCGATTAAGGTGATACCAGGAACCAGGCCGTTATTGTTGATACCGCCGCACCCGGGGGTGCCGACTACTCCCTTATTGGTAAACAGTGTAACAGAATTGCGATTTTTTTGCAAGCTGCCGGATAAATTTTTTCTTCCCGGCGTATTTTCCATCGAAACACCATGCCCGCTGACGCGGGCACCACGAACTATGAAATCCCATGGAGGAGGTAGCCTATGAACGCTCACAGCCAAACCACTTCGCAAGTCCTGCAGGAGCTCCGCACGGACCCTGCCCGGGGCCTGCCGGAAAGCCAGATCCCGGAGCTCCGCTCCCAATACGGGGAGAACCGTCTGCGGGAAGGCAAAAAGAAAACGACTCTCCAGCGCTTTGCGGAGCAATTCCGGGATGTGATGATCATCATCCTGATTATCGCCGCCATTATTTCCTTTGTGGTGGCCTGTGTGGAAGGGGAGCCCAAAGAATTTTTTGAGCCGGTGCTGATCCTGCTGATTGTCATCCTCAACGCCGTCATGGGCGTCATCCAGGAGAGCAAGGCAGAGAAGGCCCTGGACGCACTGAAAAGCCTGTCTGCCCCCCACGCCCGTGTCCTGCGGGACGGGGCGGAAAAAATCATTGACGCGGCGGAGCTGGTGCCCGGGGACATCATCCGGCTGGAGGCCGGGGACTTTGTCCCGGCGGATGCCCGGCTGCTAAAGAGTGCCAGCCTGAAAAGCGAGGAATCCGCCCTCACCGGCGAGTCAGTCCCGGCAGAAAAAGATGCCACTATTCTCTCCGAGGAAAACGCGCCGCTGGGGGACCGCAGCAATATGGTATTCTCCGGCTGCAGCATTACCAACGGCACGGCGGAGGCGGTGGTCACGGCCACCGGCATGGACACGGAGATGGGCAAGATTGCCGACCTGCTGAACCAGGCGGAGGACTCCCAGACCCCCCTGCAGAAAAAGCTGGCCCAGCTGGGCAAATACCTGGGCGTACTGGCCCTGGCCGCCTGCGCGGTCATCTTTGTGGTGGGCATGGCCAACGGCATTCCGGCCCTGGAGATTTTTATGACCGCCGTCTCCCTGGCGGTATCCGCCATCCCGGAGGGGCTGCCGGCCATTGTGACCATCGTCCTCTCCATTGGCGTCCAGCGGATGGCCAAGAAAAACGCCATTATCCGCCGCCTCCCCGCCGTGGAAACCCTGGGCAGCGCCTCCGTCATCTGTTCGGATAAAACCGGCACCCTGACCCAGAACCGCATGACCCTGGTACAGGCCTGGAGCTCCGGCACCGATTCCCCGGAGGAGATCGGCACGGAAAACAGCCCTGCCATCCGGAAGCTTCTGCAGTACGGCGCCCTGTGCTGCGACGGCAACATAGTGTTCCAAAACGGGGAGGAGCAGCACATAGGCGATCCCACGGAAACGGCCATTGTGCTGGCGGCCCACAAAAACGGCATGCCCCGGGAGGAGCTGAACCGGGATTTCCCCCGTTTGGCGGAGATCCCCTTTGACTCGGACCGCAAGCGGATGAGCACAATCAACCGGATCAACGGGAAAAATGTGGTGATCGTCAAGGGCGCCTTTGACGGCATGGCCCCTCTCTGTGTCTCCGGCGACCTGGAGACCGCCTCCCACATGCAGGAGGCCATGAGCCGGGATGCTCTGCGGGTGCTGGCCGTGGCCTACAAAGAGATCGGCCAGATTCCGGAAAATCCCACGCCGGAGGAGCTGGAAGGCGGGCTCACCTTCCTGGGCCTGGTGGGGATGATCGACCCGCCCCGCCCGGAGGCCAAGGCGGCTGTGGCCGTCTGCCGCCAGGCCGGCATTAAGCCGGTGATGATCACCGGGGACCACGTGATAACCGCCTCCGCCATTGCCCGGGAGCTGGGCATCTTCCAGGAAGGGGATCAGGCCATCACCGGGCCGGAGCTGGACGCCATGACCGAGGAGCAGCTGGACGCGGCGGTGGAGCACATCTCCGTCTATGCCCGGGTCTCCCCGGAGAACAAAATCCGTATTGTCAAGGCCTGGCAGCGCCGGGGCCAGATTGTATCCATGACCGGGGACGGCGTCAACGACGCGCCCGCCCTGAAGGCGGCGGATATCGGCTGCGCCATGGGCATCACCGGCACGGACGTGGCCAAGGGCGCCGCGGATATGACCCTGACGGACGACAACTTTGCCACCATTGTGGACGCGGTGCGGGAGGGCCGGGGCATTTACGCCAACATCAAGAAGGTGGTGGGCTTCCTGCTGGGGACCAACATCGGCGAGGTGCTCTCCGTGTTCATTGCCATGCTCCTGTGGCATCAGTCTCCGCTGCTGTCCATGCAGCTGCTGCTGATCAACCTGGCCACGGACAGCCTGCCGGCCATTGCCCTGGGCATGGAGCCGGTGGAGAAGGACATTATGGAGCAGCGCCCCAAGCCCCGGGATGAAGGGCTGTTTGCCCACGGCTTTGGCGTACAGATTATTCTCCAGGGCTTTCTGTTCGGCATTCTGACGCTGGCTGCCTTCTATCTGGGCCGCCGGTTTACCGGGCAGCTGGAGGGCGGGCAGACCCTGGCCTTCCTGGTGCTGGCCCTCTCCCAGGTGGTGCAGGCCTTCAACATGCGTTCCGAGCATTCCCTGTTCCGGATTGGCTTCTTCACCAACCGGCAGCTGAACCGGGCAGCCCTGGCCTCCACCGCCCTGGTGCTGGTGGTGCTGTTTACCCCCCTATCCACCCTCTTCGGCCTGATCCGGCTCCCCCTGCCCCTGTATCTGGCGGGTCTGGGGCTGATCCTGGCGCCGCTGGTGATCCTGGAGATTGCCAAGGCCGTGGGCCTGGTGCGCAAGCGCGGCCATCACAGAGGAGCTGTCTGAGGGTACCGGAAGGAATCTGTAAGGCTATAGAAAGGAGCCATCTGAGGGTATATTTTTCAGGCGGGCCATGCTATAATGGAGCTGATCGGCTGCATGAAAGAAAACAACTGCAAAGGAGAATCTCATGACCAAGCAAGAATTTGCCCGCCTGACCGAATCGGACCTGCTCCTGCTGGACGGGGCCACCGGCTCCAACCTGATGCGGGCCGGCATGCCCCGGGGCATCTGCACCGAGCAGTGGGTCCTGGAGCACCCGGACGTACTCTTCCAGCTGCAGCGGGCTTACGTGGAAGCCGGAAGCCAGGTGGTCTATGCCCCCACCTTCAGCGTCAACCGCTTCAGCCTGGAGGGCTTTGGCCTGGCGGACCAGATCCAGGATATGATCCCCCGGCTGGTGCGCATCTCCCAGGACGCGGTGGAGGGCCGGGCCCTGGTGGCCGGGGATATTACCACCACCGGCCAGATGCTGGAGCCGGCCGGCCCTATGACCTATGAGAAGCTGCTGGATATTTACCGGGAGCAGGTACAGCTGCTGGCGGAGGCCGGTGTGGATCTGCTGGTGGCGGAGACGCTGCTGAGCGTGGACGAGGCCATGGCCATTCTGGACGCCGCCGCGGACGTCTGCGACCTGCCGGTGATGTGTACCCTGACGCTGGAGGCGGATGGCTCCGCCCTCTACGGCGGCAGCGCCCTGGAGATGGTGGAGACCCTCCAGGAAATGGGGGCCGCCGCCGTGGGCGTCAACTGCTCCGTGGGCCCGGACCAGCTGGAGGCCGTGGTGTCCACCATGTGCTCCGTGGCCAAGGTTCCCATTATCGCCAAGCCCAACGCCGGCATGCCGGTGATCTCCCCCCAGGGAGAGGCCGTCTATCCCATGTCCCCCGATGACTTTGCCCGCCATATAGGCGTGCTGGTCCAGGCCGGGGCCCGGATCATCGGCGGCTGCTGCGGCACCACGCCGGCGTTCATCCGCAAGCTGGCACAGCTGAAAAAAGCGCACGACTAAATGGGAAACAGGCTGTATAGAATAGAAGAAAAGGCACAAGGACGATCTATGAAGCATACAAAAAAACATTTTCTTTCCCTGACCGCCTGCCTGATGGCCTTGCTCCTGCTCCTGGGAGGCTGCAACGGCGCCGGCTCCGGAACGGAGGCTTCCTCCGCCCCGGCAGAAAGCGGCACTGCCCTGGAGACCACGGCTTCGGAGGCCACCTTCCCGGAGGAGCAGACCCAGCAGGCCTTTGACCAGTTCACCGAGGAGCTGTTCCGGGACACCGTGTCCTCTGACACCATCTCTCTCCACTACACCCTGACGGACCCGGAGGCCTATGGCATCACCGAGACGCCCATCACCTTCGGAACCTTCAGCGCCTCCTCCTTCCAGGACGCCTGCGAAGAGCTGCAGACGGTTCGGGCGGAGCTCTCGGCTTTTTCCTACGAGGATCTGACGGAAAGCCAGCAGCTGACCTACGACATTCTGATGGAATACCTGACCACAGAGCTGCAAGGTACGGACTTTGAGCTCTACCAGGAAGCCCTGGGCCCCACCACCGGCATCCAGGCCCAGCTGCCGGTGCTGCTGGCGGAATACACCTTCTACTCTGCCGAGGATGTGGAGGTTTATCTGCAGCTGCTGGAATGCCTGCCGGACTACTTCTCCTCCCTCCTGGAGTTTGAACAGCGGAAATCCGAGGCGGGCCTGTTCTTCTCGGACACCACCGCCGACGCGGTCATCGCCTCCTGCGAAAGCTTTATTGCAGACCCGGAAAACAACTATCTGCTCTCGGTCTTTGACGACAAGGTAGATGCCTTGGAGGGGCTAACCCAGGAACAGCGGGAGGATTACAAGACCCGGAACGCCGAGGCGGTGCAGAACAGCGTCATCCCCGCCTACCGGCTGCTGGCCGACGGCCTCACCGGCCTCAAGGGCACCGGCACCAACGACCGGGGGCTGGCCGCTTTCCCCGAAGGGAAAGCATACTATGCCTACCTGGCCGCCTCCAACACCGGCTCCTCCTGGACGCCGGAGGAGATGATCCAGAAGCTGTCCGACCAGATGTCCTCGGACATTTTTGCGCTGGCCATGGTGGCCCAGTCCGATGAGGACTGGATTGAAAGCTTTGAGAGCTTTGACTTTGGTTTCACCGAGCCGGAGGCGATGCTGGAGGACCTGCAGCAGAAAATCCTCACGGATTTCCCGGAGCTGGATGACACCAGCTATACCATCAACTATGTCCACGAGTCCCTGGAGGAGAGCATGAGCCCCGCGTTCTACCTGACGCCGCCCATTGACGCCGACACGGACAACAAAATCTATATCAATCGGAGCAGCAGCACCGGCGGCCTCTACACCACCCTGGCCCATGAGGGCTATCCGGGGCATCTGTATCAGACCGTGTATTTTAACCGCACCAACCCCTGCCCTCTGCGGCACGTTCTGAACTTTGTGGGCTACACGGAAGGGTGGGCCACCTACGTGGAGCAGCTGGCTTACGGCTACAATGAAAACGCCAGCGAATCCGCCGTGGCACTGCAGCAGCTGAACAGCGCCCTCTCCCTGGAGCTCTCCGCCCTGGCAGACCTGTACGTCAACTACGAAGGGTACACCCTGGAGCAGCTGCAGGAGTTCCTGGCCACCTACGGCCTGGGGGATGAGGCCACCGCCCAGACCCTCTTTGACTATGTGGTGGCGGAGCCCGGGGCCTACCTGCCCTATGTCATCGGCTGGCTGGAATTTGAGGAGCTGCGGGACACAGCGGAAGAAACCCTGGGGGATTCCTTTGAGCTGAAGGAGTTCCACCGGTTCCTGCTGGATCTGGGCCCGGCGCCCTTTGACGTGATTGAGACTTACATGGAGGACTGGATGGCGGAGCAGTAGAACGTGCGCTTGCCGGGCTTATCGATCGGATAGGGAAAGTTCCTCCCTCTATCCGATTACGCGATGCGCACCGCAAAAACAGGGACCGGAAGCTCCTTGGCTTCCGGTCCCCTTTTTGAAAACGGTCCCTTTTTCGCTTTTTTGTTATTCTGCAGCCGTGGTATCCTCCGTGCCTACCATAGAAATGGAAGCGTCCACCAGATCCTGCAGGGTCAGGCCCATATCCGTGGCGAAGAAGCTGTCAATCTGCGTAACCATATCGGCGATCTGAGCATCCAGCTCTGCCTTAGCATCCGGATCGGTCTGAGCCAGTTCCATCATCTCTCCAAAGCCTTCCATCATGGCGTTTCCAACCTGTACCAGAACCTCTTCCGCAGCGGCCAGCTTTTCCTCATCGGAAGCCGCCTTCCACTCTTCTGCGCCCCAGGCCAGATACGCAGAGGCCTCGCCGGCAGCAGCGCTACTCGCAGCCGCCTCGGTAGTCTCCGCCTCCGTAGCCTCTTCCGTGGTGGGCGCTTCGGTGGTTTCCTCCTCCGTGGTCTCCTCCTCCGTGGTCGCCTCGGTGGTTTCCTCCGCCGTGGTCTCCTCCGCGGTGGTCTCCTCATTGGAGGAGCAGCCCATGGCCATCATGCCGCAGGCCAGGAGTGCCAGTGCCAACATCCAAATCTTTTTCATTTTCGCTTACCCCTTCTTTGTGTCTTTTCCTCACTCGCCGAATACAGCCTTGTAATCCGCCTGGAACTTGGCAATGCCCTGGTCCGTCAGCGGATGCTTGGTCATCTGCTCAATCACTTTATAAGGAACCGTTGCGATGTCCGCTCCGGCAAGTGCGCTGTCCGTCACATGAATGGGATTCCGGATGCTGGCGGCAATAATCTTGGTGGTGATGCCCTGCACCGCAAACATCTCCGCAATGGTGCGGATCAGGTCAATCCCCGGCATGGAAATGTCGTCCAGCCGCCCCAAAAACGGGGATACATACGTAGCACCGGCCCTGGCCGCCAGCAGCGCCTGGTTGGCGGTAAATACCAGGGTCACATTGGTCTTGATCCCTTCCTTGGTCAGTGCCTTGCAGGCCTTCAGGCCCTCCACCGTCATAGGGATCTTGACTACCATATTGGGATGAATGGCCGCAATCTCCCGGCCCTCCTCGATCATACCCTGGGCATCCACCGTGGTGGCCTTCACCTCTCCGCTGATGGGGCCGTCCACAATACCGGCAATCTCCTGGATGACCTGCTTGAAATCCCGGCCTTCCTTGGCAATCAGAGACGGGTTGGTGGTGACGCCGCTGATCACACCCATATCGTTGGCTTTCCGGATTTCCTCAATATTAGCGGTATCAATAAACAGTTCCATCGTTGGTTCTCCTTTCATAGTTGCCGTGTCTCTCACGGCATCCTGTTACACCCGGAGGGTGTTTCATAGTTGCCGTGCTTCTCACGGCATCCCGTTACACCCGGAGGGTGTTTCATAGTTGCCGTGCTTCTCACGGCATCCCGTTACACCCGGAGGGTGTTTCATAGCTTCCATGTTTCGCACCTATCATACCGCAAAACCGGGGGTTCCGCAACCCGAACTTCCCGATTTTGCACTTCTTTTTCCGACTTTTTACACGCCCTTTACACCCAGGGATTCCGGGGCCTTCTCATCCGTTTTACCAGATAGAACGCCAGCCCCAGAAGGAAGCCGAAAATCAGTCCGGAAAGATGGGCCATGTTGTTCACTTCCAGGGACATATAGCCGGACAGCAGCGTGATCAGGATCACCGCCATCATCTGGCCGGCGGTGATCCCCTCTGCCTGGCGGCCGATCAGCGCCACCGCGTACATGCCGCCGCAGACACCAAAGATGGCGCCGGAGGCACCGGCGGCGATCACCCGGTAATCGCCTCCCATGTAATAGGAGACGAAGGTGACCACATTGGCTCCCACGCCGCTGGCCAGATAGAGGATCAGATAGGGGATATGCCCCAGGATCCGCTCCAGACGGTATCCCATAATCACCAGCATCAGCATGTTTCCCATCAGGTGATTGATGTCAAAGTGCAGAAAGGCCGAAGTCAGGAACCGGTATACCTCCCCGTTCTCCACGTCCGCCAGCGTCAATCCGCCGCCGTACAGCACAGTTGTCAGGTCCGAAGGGATCTCCAGCAGGTCCGGCCCCACAAAAAAGATCGCATTCAAAGCCACCAGCAGAATGGTGATCACCGGATAATTTCTCCAATAGTAGCGGATACCCAAGCTTGCCTTCCTTTCCCCGGCCGGCGGTGCGGCCGGACATCCCGTCTACAAGGGTCTCCGGTTATCGTAGCATTCCCGGTGTGGATTGTCAAGAAAACACCGGCCGGGAGATGTGATATGCCAGCCGGGAAATGCGGAATGCCGGCCGGAGATACGGGGATTCCGGCCGGAGATACCTCACTGGAACAGATACTTCAGATCCGCCAGCATGATCTCATCCCCCGCCTGCACCGGGTAACGGCGGTTGGGCTCCAGGCGTACCCCGTTGAGATAGGTGCCGTTGGTGGAATTGCAGTCCACCAGGTAGATCTGCCCATCCTGCTGCTCCAGCCGGGCGTGAATCCGGCTGATCACCGGATACCGCAGTGGGTAGTCACAGACATCCTCCATTTTGCCCAGGATAAACGGCAGCTGCCGGATGCGGATGGTATCATGGCGGAGGGAGTTCTGGCTGACCAGGCACCGCTCTCCGGCGGTCTCCGAAAACGCTCCCGGCAGGAAATCCGTCACCCGGTCCTTTCCCTCCCACAGCTCCGCCGGGATCTCTTTTTCCGGCTCCTTTGTGCCGGCTTTCCTGCCGCGCAGCGGACGGCGGCGCAGCCAGATCCCTGCCAGGCCGGCCAACGCAACGGAAAGGAGAAGCAGCCCCACCGCCGCCAGCTGGTCCGGCGGCTGCCACAGGTTCAGATACCGGAGAAGCAGGAACACTGCCGCCACCGCCGGAATCGCCAGGAACCCAGCCCAGGGCACCGATGCTTTTCCCGCAAGTTTCCTGCCTGCATGTTTCCGTTCCGCGTGGTTCTGCTCAAATCTGCGGAGCTTCCCATCTTTCCTCGCAAGCCTGCGGGCCTTCCGGCTGGACTGATCCGGGAAAAAATGGCCTTCCTCCCCCTCCTCCGCCAGCCCCTCCGGCGCAAAATCCTCCCCCGGCTCCCAAGGCTCCCCTTCCTCCGGCGCCTTCTCCTCCTGCCCCTCCGGCAGGTCCAGTGCCTCCAGCAGATCATCAAAGCAGAAAAACTCTTTTCCCACCACCTGGAACAGCCGGTAGGTCATCTCCACGCTGGCGCTATCCCCGTGGTCCATTTTGTTCAGGAAATACTGGACCAGGGAGCGCACCCCGTCAAAGAAATTGCCGGTCCAGCCGGGATGGCAGCACAGCCGCACCTGGCCGGTCCCCTCCTCCGGCACAAAGAGGAGGTCCGGCTCCAGCAGCACCCGGTCCAGATCCAGAAGGTAATCCTCCAGCTGCTCCAGCCCCCGGTGCAGGCCCAGCAGCAGCTCCCGCACCTCCCCGGCCTGCAGCTGGCGGCTCTCCCACAGGCGCCGGAGGGTCTGGCATCCGGAAACCGCAAACCAGTATTCCGGCCGCCCTTCCGCCCAGTGGATCTGGCTGACCGCCACCCCGTCCAGCCGGTTTTCCTTTAAGATCCGGGCGGTATAGACGTCCGGCTGCCCGTCCCCCTCCAGAATCAAAAATGTCTCGCTCAACTCCCTGCGGTAACGGACTTCCATGGGCTCCTCCTTTCCTTCATTCTGCCATGTTTTTCAGGGCATCCCTACTCCAGCAGCAGGCAGCACAGGCGCAGCAGGGCCGGGGGATCCAGGTTTTTCCGGCTGGCCTCCACCTGGAACGCGGCACGGAAGCCAAAGCCCACCGCTGCCTCCCGGCTTTGGAGGCTTCCCTGCACCGTCTCCCCCTCCTGCCGGAGGGAGGCTGCCTGCACCGGGACCCACAGCAGCTGCTGCCGCGCCCCTTCGGCCAACCGCTGCTCCGCCTCCTCCCCGGGCAGGGTCCGGACCTGCTCCACCTCCTCCCGCACCAGTGCCTCTGCCGTCACCCGGTCGTGGAGCCAGAAGGTATACAGAATCACAAAAAACACCGCTCCCAGCACCAGCGGCATAACCAAAGCCGCCTCCACCGTAAAGCTTCCCGGGCACTTCAGAGCCCTGCCAGCCGGGCCAGCATGCCCAGGGACCAGGCAGCCCAGAGGAACGGGACAAAGGGAAGCCGTTTCCCCCTGGCGTTCCCCTGAAGAAAACATACGGCGGCCCCCAGGGAGGCCAGCACCAGCCCGCCCCAGAAAAGCTGAAAGGCTTCCCAGCCGCCCAGAAAGCAGCCGGCCGCCAACAGTACCCCGCCGTCCCCGCTGCCAATGGCTCCCCGGGTGATCCGGCTGAGCCCCAGCACACCGGCCCCCGGCAGGAGGCAGCCCGGCAGGGCCAGCACCTGCTCCCAGCCCCCGGCCAGCCGGTATCCCACCCCCGCCGCCAGGGCCGCCCCCAGCCAAACCAGCGGCAGCTGCCGCTCCCGCAGATCCTGCCAGGCAAAAATTCCCAATAGAATCCATACCAATCCCTCCTTCATCCGCCGCCTCCTCCGCACCGGCTGCAGGGAGGGAGCGCCGTCTCCCCCACCATCACCGTATCCACATTCCGTGCCAGGCCGCCGCAGTCCCGGTCGGCGTGGTACCGCCGCCCCTGCCCGGTAATCCAGACCACCGGTGTATCCTCCGCATACTTGGCGCACCGCTGGCAGGCGGTATACCGTTCCCCCCACTGGTTCCGGCGGGATTCCACGCCGCCGCGGGAGACCTCTGTCACCGAAAGCCGCAGGTACGTGCAGTCCAGCGTGGTGTGGTACACTTCCCCATACTCTGCCACATAGACCAGCTGCGCGCCGGCCTCCGCCTCCCCAGAGCCTTCCTCCGCCGAAAGCCTGCCGGTCCAGGCCCGGCGGCAGCTGCGCTGGCTCACCGGCAGGGAACCCACGCCTCCCAGGGGGAAAGGCAGCTGTACCCGGTAGGAAACCCGCAGGTCCACCCGGTCCTCCTCCAGCACGGTGGAGCCCAGGAAGGAAAGGCCGCCGCTGCCTCCCACCACACAGGATTCTGCCAGCCGCTCCGCCCCCACCAGCTGAATCACCCGCTGGTGGGCGTAGGCCAGGGAAACGCCTCCGGCGGCCAGCTGCAGCAGCTCTCCCGCATCCTCCCCGCTCTCCCCTGTTCCGGAAAGTTTACCCACCCCGTAGGCGGCTGCCGCCATCTCCTCTGTCGTCTGCTCCAGCGCCGCCTGCAGCTCCAGGCTCAGCTGCATGGCCGGAAACAGCCCCCAAAAGCAGGACACCGCCAGCAGGAACAGCGTCAGGGCCAGGGCCGCCTCCACCGTCAGGCTGGCGGGAAGGGCGATGCCGTCAGAAATCCTCCCTGCGGCCTGTGGGAGAATTTTTCTTGTCAAGGGTCTTGGGGAATATAATGTGAGAGATTGTCTTTGCTCCTTTCCAAACAGCTCAGTGGTATTCCTATTTATCCGCAGGAAGGACATCTGGCGGCACCTCCTTTCTTAATATTGATACCGTGTCCGGGCTTCCAGCGCGTATCCGCTGCTCCCCCATTGGGTACGGGGCAGAAACAGCAGCGGTGTAAACAGCAGGCCGCTCTCCCCCTGCACGGTGGCCTCGCAGGAAAATACACACTGGTCCAGACGGAAGCCCGGCTCCGTCTGCTCCATCTGCCGCTGGATCACATCCATGGCCCGGTAGCTTTTCTCCTCCTGCCCCACCGTCAAAAGCAGCAGGCGCAGATAATCCTCGTAGGAAAGCCCCTCCTCCTTCTGCTCCTCGGTCCGCACCGAGGCGGACAGGCTGACCAGGCCGTTCAGGCTCAGCCGCCAGCTCTCCGCGTCCTTCAGCAGCGGAACACACTCCCCGGCCAGAAGGGAGCGGACGTCCACCAGGGACTCCCCGTAGCTCCAGGCCGCCAGGATGAGTGCGCTGAGCCCTGCCACCAGAAACGGCAGGCCGGTCCAGCCCACCAGGGCTGCCGCCGCCGAGCTGGCCAGGGAGCGGCTGGAGGAATCGGTGGCCAGATAGGCCAGGTTCATGGCTTCCCGGACCCACAGCAGCCGGTGCACCACCGAGGTCAGGTTCTCCCGGTCATTTTCCTTTCCCGCCACCACATATTCCAGCTGGTACCGAAGGCCCTCCCCCGGGTTTTCCGAGGTATAGCAGTCCAGGAACCGCAGCAGGTATTCCTGGAACAGCAGGGTATCCACCATGCCTTGGACGCCATCCTCCTCCGAGAGGGGGCTGGCCGGGTCGCTCCTGCTCCTCTCCTCCCCGGACATCCGGGAGGGAAGGAAGCCGTCTCCCAGGGCTTCCTGGGAAAGCTCACCGGGGTTTTCCAGCACCAGGGCCAGCACACCGTGGGAGAACAGGGCCTTCACCCCTTCGATGAGGTTCCCCTCCGGTAAGATGCTCTCCCGGGCCGTTTCCCCGGCGCCGGATGTTCCGGCATCCCCCTGCTCCCCGGAGGGCTCTGCCGGGCTGCCCTCCCCGGCAGGGGACTCCGCAGCCTCCCCCGGAGTCCCCCCATCCGCTCCCGTCTCCTGGCTCTCCTCCAGGACTTCCGCCGCCTGCCCCTCCCATTCCTGGTACTGCTCCTCCACCTCCCGAAAGTCAAACTCCCCCTTTTCCGCGCTGTCCCGGGCCTCCTGGAGGGGATCTGCGGCTTCGCTGCCGTCCCCCTCCAGGGTTTCCTGCAGCTTTTCCCAGACAATCTCCACTGCCCCGGTTTCCATATAATCCAGCACCGCCTTTTCAAAGACCACGCCGGACTGGTCGGTGGCAAACACCAGCCCGGAGACCTGGGCTGAGACCGGTTCCGGGCGCATCCAGTCGCTGCCCCACAGGCCCCCCTCCGTCCCCTGGAGGCCGGCGTACGCCTGGACCCGCTCCCCCAGGAGGGCTCCACTCCGGTCCCCGGCAGGGCAGAACAGGAGCCGGTACTGCTCCCAGAGGGCCCGGTCAAATTCCGCAAACACCGACTGCAGGGCCGAGTTGGCCGCCAGCTGCATGCGGAAGCGCAGCCCTGCCCCCCGGGCGGATTCCAGGCACGCCCCCAGCAGGGAAAAGATTACCGTCAGAATCAGACACAGAAACACTGTAATTTGCCCGTCCCACCGCATAGCGCTTCTTTCCTGTACAGCCCTTCTCTTCTGTATGGCCTTTCTCTTCCGCATGGTACCCCCCTCCTGCGTTGTCTCTCCCCCTGCGGGGCGTACGGCAGGGGACGCCGGCTGCCGCCGGCCG
The DNA here is from genome assembly GCA_904420025.1 of Candidatus Pseudolachnospira avium. Classification (GTDB taxonomy): domain Bacteria; phylum Bacillota; class Clostridia; order Lachnospirales; family Lachnospiraceae; genus Pseudolachnospira; species Pseudolachnospira avium. Next base: position 30,048 of record CAJFTW010000147.1, on the reverse strand, counting down.
CCCCCGCCATCCGGGTTTACTGGTAAATAGACTGGGATTTCCGTGAAATGCTGGTAAAGATGTTGCTGACCAGCGCTGTCAGCTGGGTCTTAAAGATCAGGACAAGAGCGATCAGGACCACAAGGACCAACAAAATTTCCACAACGCCGACGCCCTCTTCTTCCTGCCAAAACTGTTTCCAGGTGTACTCCATGGATTCACCCCCTCTGTGCTCCCCCGCCGGCCCGGCGGGGTTAAAAGGTCAGAACTGCCGGTATCATCAGCAAGGCCAGCACCAGGCCAAACAGCACAATCATGGGGAATAAAAGCCGGGAGGAAACCTCTTCCCCCTGGCGCCGGGCCATCTGCAGACGCTCCTGAAACGCATCCGCTGCCTCCCTCTCCAGGAGAGCCGCCAGCCCCTTGGTGCCGGAGCGGCCATTGGTCTCCAGGAGGCTCCCCAACCGGAGATACGGGGGGAGCCCGCACCGCCTTCCAAAATCCCCGTAGGCCTGCTCCTCTGGAACGCCCTGTTCCATGGCGTGCAGCGTCAGGGCCATCTCCTCATACAAGCTCCTCCCTTCCTTCTTCCGGTTGTCCCGGAGAATCCGCTCCCAGGCCCGGCGCACCGGCAGCCCCGCTCCCATGAGGACGGACAGGTTTTCCACCAGCCTCCCGTAATCCAGGAGAAGCTGCCGGTTCCGCCGCTGAAACCCTTCCTTCAGCTGCTGCTCCTCCCGGAAGAACAGGAAGGCCGCCGCCAGCACCCCCAGTGCCAGCAGCTCCCAGGAAACCGGGCTTTCCCCGGCGATCCGGAAGACCACCGGCTTCCCGTCCACCTGCTCCGGCAGGGAAAACGTGTCCTCCTCCCGCGCCTCCTGGTCCGCCTCCCGGATCTGCTGCTCCGCCCGGGCTGCCAGCGCCTCCGCGCCGGTCTGCTCCCCCGGCACCAGGCGCACCGGCACCTCCCGCTGCCGCTGCTCCGCCTCCCCGGAGCCGCTCTCCCAGTACAGGGACAGGACCAGCACCGTAGGGATCCCCTCCGCCGGAATCTCCTCCGCCTGCAGGGTGCCATCCCCTCCGATCAGCTGCAGATCCTGGGGTGTCCACCAGACCATCATCCCCGGCACGGAGGACGTGGCCTGAAAGTCCAGCGGTGCCCACACGGCATCCAGAGAAGTATTTTCCCCCAGCACCTGCCGCCGGGCTTCCTCCTCTGCCTGGGCAAACAACTGCTCCCGCTCCTCCGGTGTGGTCCGGCGCCCCTCCACCGGCACCTCCAGCTCCAGGACGCCCCACTCCCCCTCCGCCTCCAGCCGGTAGGTCCGCACCGCCCCTTCCTCCGGCCGGGCCAGTTCTGTGACCCGGTTGTCCCCGGAGGCCAGCAGGGCCGCTGCCGTCAGCAGGCCAAAGACACCCAGGCACAGCACCGCCTGCAGCAGCCGTCTGCCATCCAGCTCCCGGGCCTTCTTCTCCGGAAGCTCCCCCGGATACACCGCCCGCAGCCGGGCCTTCCGGGCCTCCGGCACCGCCTCCTTGCCCAGGCGCCGCCGTATTCCATAGTACACATCCGCCAGCCACTGCTCCGCTTTCCTTCCCATTCCGCTCAGATCCCCTCCTGCAAGGCCCCGTTTACAATCCGGCTGCCCCAGCGCACCGCCAGGCCGTACACTACCAGGCAAACGCTCATGATACACCGCCCGCCGATCCCCTGGTACAAGGGATCGGTAAAACCGGGATTCCCCAGGTTGACATACAGCAGCACCGCCGCCGGCATGACGCTCATAATCCGCTGCTCCAGCCGCTTGCCCGCCATCAGCGTCAAAATTTCCTCCCGCAGCTGGGAGCGGGTGCGGAGGGTGCCTGCGGTTTTTCCCAGGATTTTCACCAGGTCCCCTCCGCTTCTCTTGGCAATGGCAAACACGTCCGCCAGCTGCCGGATGTCCTCCAGCCCGCTGCGCTCCGCCAGCTCCCCAAAGGCCTTTTCCACCGGGCAGTTCATGCGGATCTTCCGGCCCAGCAGCTCCATCTCCCGGACCATCAGCCCCTCCTCCCCGTACATGGAGCGCAGCTCCCGGGCCGCCTCCGCCGTGGCGTTTTCCACCGAATACCCGGCAGAGAGGGCGGCGCAGAGGGCCGTAAGCCCTTCCCGGAACTGTACCGCCAGCTGCCGCCTCCGCTCCTCCCGGCGCTGGTTCCGCCCTGCCATCAGGGACAGGGCCACCAGCGGGGAAAGAGGGAGCAGCGCCCAGGCGGACCGGTAAAACAGCCAGGCAATGCCGGCGGCCAATGCCACTCCACGAAGCCCAAAGAGAAGTACCTCCCCCGCAGAGAGGCAGTAGGTCCTATAATCCGGCGGCTTCCAGCTTTCCCCGGTTTTGGAGCCGCCCAACCCGCTCCAGCCTGCCCTCCCGGTGATCCAGGGCAAACAGCGGACTGCACTGAATTTTCCCTTCTTCATCCCCCAGCACCTCCACAATCTCCACCACCTTCCGGCTTCCGTCCCGCATCCGGCCCAGGTGCACCATCACGTCCAGGGCCGAGGCGATCTGCCCCCGCACCGCGGCGGCCGGCAGTTCCCCGCCCATGAGGACCATGGTCTCCAGCCGGGCCAGCATATCCCGTGGGCTGTTCCCGTGGCCGGTGGAGAGGGAACCGTCATGGCCGGTGTTCATGGCCTGGAGCATATCCAGGGCCTCCTTGCCCCGCACCTCCCCCACCAGAATCCGGTCCGGCCGCATCCGCAGGCTGGCCCGGATCAGATCCCGGATGGTCACCTCATTCTCCCCCTCCAGGTTGGCGTTCCGGGCCTCCAGGCGCACCAGGTTGGGGATGGTTTTCAGCTGCAGCTCCGCCGAATCTTCAATGGTAATCACCCGCTCTGTGGGGGGGATAAACCGGGATAAGGCTCCCAGGAATGTGGTCTTGCCGGAGCCAGTACCGCCGCTGATGAACAGGTTGTACCGAGCCTCCACCAGCTGCCGGAGGAAATCCGCCGCCTCCTCCGTAAGGCTCCCCCAGGACAGCAGCTGCTCCATGGTCAGAGGCTCCTTGGAAAATTTCCGGATGGTGAGAATGGGGCCGTCCGGCGCCACCGGCGGCAGCACCGCATGGACCCGGGAGCCGTCCGGCAGCCGGGCATCCACAATGGGGGAGGAGGTGTTGACCACCCGGTCCACCCGGGACACAATCTGCTGGATCACATCCGCCAGCTTTTCCGCCGAGGTAAAGCGCCGGTCCCAGCACCGCAGCCGGCCATCCTTTTCCAGGAACACCGCCTGGGTCCCGTTTACCATAATCTCCGTAATGGACTCATCCTCCACCAGCTCCTGGAGAATATCCAGCCGCCGGAACGAGTCAAACAGCTGCTTCCGGCAGGCGGCCCGCTGCCCCACGGAAAGGGACCGCTGGCGGCCCTGGCGCAGCAGCACCCGGTCAATGCGGGCCAGCAGCTCCTGGTCGCTGATCTCCTCCGAAAGATCCAGCTCCGCCATCACGGCTTCCTGCAATTCCCTCTGGATTTCCACACATTCTCCTCCTCCCGCAACAGGTTTTGCACATATTTGCCAAAAGCTGTCCACCGCAGCCCCCGGTAATCCCGGCAGCCTCCCGCCAGCCAGGGATAGTAGGGAAGCGACAGGCGGCAGATCCGCTCGCCCAGTGCCTCCCGCCCCAGCTGCCGCAGATACTGCTCAAAGGCCTCCGCCTTGGCCTGGGATGCCCGGTCCGAACACACCGGCATATAGACCCGCTGGCACAGCTCCAGCACCGGCACCGGGTCTGCCAGCGCCTCCCCGCAGTCGATGACCAGGAAATCATACCCGCCGCCGGCCCCCAGCTCCCGGATCAGCGCCGCCACCTCCCGGGGAGGCGCCTCCCGTATATCCTCCGGGCAGGACACCGGGGGCAAATAGGCCAGCTTCCCCAGATATTCCATGCCATCCGGGGGCCGCTGCTCCTCTTGGCCCACCCGGCGGCGGTAAAACAGGTCCGAGAGGTCCTCCCGGTATTCCTTCTCCAGCAGGGCCGGAAAGGCGGCATACTCCTCCAGGTTCAAATACAGCGCTGCCCCACGCTCCGCCAGAAGCTGCCCCAGGATCAGGGAAAAGGTGGTCTTATAGCACCGGTGCACCGGGGAGTAGACTCCATAGATCCGGGCAGAGGATTCCACTGGGGCAGGCACCGGTTCCTGGCCCATCCGCGCCGCCGCCTCCCGCAAAATCTGCCCACAGGGCTGGTACCGGTAAATGGCACGGGCATCCTCCGGTGCTGGCCTCTGCTCCGCCAGCACCAGCACCTGCCCCACCTGCTTTTCCAAGGATTCCGCCTCCCCCGGCGGCGCCAGCACCGCGTCCACCGCCTGCCGCTCCAGGAAGCGGTCCAGCTCCTGCCGCTCCGTAAAGGGAAAAATCTCCACCAGCAGGGAATCCCTCTGGTTTCCATATCCGGCAAACCGGGATGTGTAGGCTGGGTCCGGATCCAGCAGCGCCAGACGTTTTTTTCTCATGCTCCGCAAGCCCCCTTCCAGAACAACACTGCCAGCAGCCCGCCCAACAGCGGCACCGCCAGGGGAATCCGCCCCTCTGCCTCCGGCAGGGCATAAGGGACCACACTCCTTTGCCTCCACAACAGGGAAAGATAGTGAAACAGACCGGAAAGACGGCGGAACAACGCCCTTCTCCGCCTCCGGATACAGAGGGATGCCAGCACCGCCAGCAACCCGGCAACCGCCAAAGCCTGTAAAGCAGGGAAAAAACCCAGATAGCAGCCCATGACGCCCAGAAGCTTTCCATCTCCGGCGCCCAGCATGCCCAAGCCGGCCAGCGGAAAGCTAAGAAGAATCAGGGGAACCCCCCGAAGAAAATAGAGAGGATCCGGTTCCAGGACAAAGCCCAGCAGAAAACACACCGCCAGCAGACGGTTGGGAATCCGCCCCAGTTCCCAGTCCCAGAGAGCGGCCAACGCCGCGCAGGTCACCAGCACGGCCCATCTAATATCCGTCAAGCAATCCCATCCCCCCTCTCTCTGCCTCATCCGGCCAATTTTTCTGCCACCATACAGCTCTGCGGGAATTCTTTCTCAAAAGAAAATCTGTAAAATAGAAACGTTTTTACGAAAATAAATTGAATAAAAAAAGAAGTATTGTATTTTTATTATGCCTGATATATGCGTAAATGTCAAGCATTTTTTTCAAAAATATAGAAAAACAAAACCGCCGCCTCGGGTCATTTGCCCACAGAATGGGCAGCCTGTCAAAGGCAGCGGCTTTCTTTTATTTATACACGCTTTTTACTACTTCCTAATATCTCTGCTTGAATCCATCCAATCCCACGCTTTTATTGATAGCGGGCATACCAAACTCTTGCCTTATAATACGCGTCCGAGCTGTGTACTTTCTGTTCGTGAAAATATCCCGATCCCAGGGGATGATACAGGTCAATGGTATTGCTGTTCCAGGAAGCCATGGTACCGTTGGGCGTAATGCTGACAATGGTTCCGGAAAACGGCTGGTTCCCCACCGCCTTGATGTTTTCCGCCGAATCAAAGGCCGCGTATTCCGCATAGTCCGTTGTAAATTCCTGGGTATCCGTATGAAAGTGGTACACATCGCTTACGGTCGTCACCCACAGCTCATCCGGTGAGCCGTATACCGGGTAAAGGTCGTGCCCTCCTTCCGTGGGAAGGTCAAAAACCATATCCTCCTGCAGGACCAGCTCCGGCTCTGCCTGTGTGCCCGCCAGCCGGAAAGCTTCCAGCTGAGAGCCTCCCAGCGCCCAGAGCACTTCCAGATCCGGATCCCACAGCAGTCCGTGGGCATCCCGCAGGGTATACTGGCGATAGTATCCATTGCCGTCCCCCTGGCTGGCGGCATAAACTGTCACCGTGTTGCCCGTACTGGACGCCACTGCCACATTGCCGTCCGGCAGCAGTTCAATGGCATGGGAATTGTTTTCCGGCGACACATCCCGGGAATAAATCCGCTCTCCCGTCTCATAGTCAATGACACCAACAAAACCGCCGGAGGAGGTGGTCAGCGCCACATATCCGCCGTAAAAATCGCTGTACCGGAGCTTGGCATCGGAAGCGTTGGTATAATAGGAAATTCCGGTGAAGCCGGCTGCCTCTGTCGGCTGCCACTCCCACACCACCGCATCATCGCTGTTCCAGTCCTCCGCATCCTGCCGGAACACCACTACTTTATTGTCCCGCTGATCCACGCCGGCCACCAGCTCTGAGGAAGCATCCCCGCTCAGCGTATCCAGCAGATAGTGCTCATCATCACTGGTCACCAGGCGGGAGATGGGAGCCGCATTCTCCAAAGAATCCATAACGAAGATGCGGTAAACCGCATTTTCCGGGCAATCCTCCAGGGAAAGCGACAGGGTATACCGCCCGGTGCCGGTTACCGGCACAGTCTGCCGGCCCAGAAGGCTGCCGTCCTCCCCGTATACTCCCGCAAACAGCACGCCGCTTTGGCTCTGCCCATTATTCTGGATATTTACCGAAGCAATCCGGCTGGCCATCCGCATGGCATGTACGGTCTGCCCGTCCGCATCCTCCAGCGTTACCCCCGTAATCTGATACGGGTTGGGATCCTCCGCTGCCTGGTTCAGCCGGATTTCCTTTTCATCCATAGGCTGTCCGTCTATGACGCGCTCCACCGTCATACCGCTGCGAAGCACTCGCCCTGGGTCGGTAATCTGGTTTCCCTCAAAATCTTTTACCACAATCTGATCCGGATGATCCAGGTTTTCCACAAACTCACCCATGGTGGTCTGATGGGGGATCCCCGTCACAGCCTCCTCTTCCACGGCGTATACGCTGGAAGAAATCGTCTTCACAAACGAAAGCGAATAGGAGAAAGGATACCGGCGCGCGCCCTCTTCCTCCCCGTAATTCTTCATCTCCAGCTCCACATGATCTTCATACACGTAGACCATCAGAGCCTGCACTACTTTCGGCTGCTCCGCGGACAGCCAGCCGCCGTTAAAACGGTTGTTATAATAGCTCAGAGATCCCATAAAGGAGGAGATGAATCCGCTGGGACGCGCCGTCCGGGATTCCAGCACCGTTCCATCCTTCTGATAGGCGGTAATCCGCTCAAAGGTATCCGACTCAATAAACGGAGCTCCATGGTCATGGCCGTAGAGCTGAATCAGATTCGGATACTGTAAGAGAATTTCTTTCAGCCGGTCATTCATACCATTGGCGTTGCTCAGCCCCTTGCCCGATTCTGAAATCCCCCGGGAATCCTGCAGCATATAGTGGCTGAGGAAAATCACCGGTTCATCGGTTCCGATTTCCGCCAGCCTATCCGCCACCCATTCTACCGATTCCGGCGTGTAGAGATAGCCGCCGACGGTCTTATCTCCATTGTAAGGCGTATTCAGGCCAACAAAATGGACACCGTCAATCTTGTAATAGTACGCCAGCAGATTGGATTCCCGATCCTCCGACTCATACAGGACGTCCGCGTACGCTCCTACCTTTGCCCGCATTTCCGTGTCAATAAAGGCGCCGGAGTTAAAGGCAGTCCCCCCCACTTCATAGTCATGGTTGCCGTTTACATAGAGCACCGTGTCCGAGACATCCCCCAGGGCCGCTGTCAGCTGGCTTACCACCTTTTGGTAGGTCGCCTCATCCCAGGGCTGGCCTCCGTTGTTGCTGATGGTATCCCCCCCGACCAGCACCACATCCGGATGTTCTTTTTCCTTTATAGTTTTCAGCATTTCCAGATTGGTTTCCCGCATAATCTGATCCTGGTTCTGCATTCCATAGTCCACATGGAAATCGGAAAACGCGGCAATGGTCATCAGCGGTTCATCCCGTTCCGGCTCCTCATCCGGCACCTCCGGCTCTGCCGGCCATTCTCCGGTCACATGGTATACCTGGAATCGGCTGGAGGATTCCGCCGTACCCACCTGCCAGCCGCAGCCATACAGGTTGGTAAAGCGTACCCGGTAGCTGACTCCATCGATCTCCCGGGAAATCACCAGGTTTTCTCCGTCCGCCGCCAACTGCAGCGTCTGTTGGTTGCCCAGTTCCAGGCTGCCATTGCCATTGCGCAGTACAATGTTCAGATACAGATCATCCTGCACCGAGCGCAGGGCATATCCGTCCCCGCTTTCCTCCACCACCCAGGCAATGGATTTTTCCAGGGTACCCGTGGTCTTATCAAACTGTACATGCTCCCGCAGCTGCGGGTTCACATTTCCATTGCTTTGGGAAGAGACCGCATAGGTCCCGGCTCCCTGATCGTTACTGTTGATCCCGTCAATGGCAAACACATACGTCTCTCCTGCCTGGATGTCCTGGGAGGAAATCTTTTTCACGGCCAGTTCCGTGTCCGACCCCTCCGGTTTTTCCGGCAGCTCCCCTGTCACATGGTAAATCTGGAACCGGCTGGTTTCCGTTGCTTCAGCTGCCTGCCAGCCGCAGCCGTTGCCGTTGGTAAAGCGCACCCGATATTGGATTCCGTCAATCTCCCGGGATATTACCACGTTGTTACCATCTGCCGTCAGCTGCAGCGTCTGCTTTTCCCCCAGTTCCAGGCTGCCGCTCCCGTTATCCAGCGTAATATTCAGATACAAGCCGTCCCGGACCGAACGCAGGGCATATCCGTCCCCGCTTTCCTCCAGCACCCAGCCAATGGATTTTTCCAGGGTATCCGTGGTCTTGTCAAACCGCACATGTTCCCGCAGCTGCGGGCTCACATTCTCATTGGGTTCAGAAGAAAGGGCAAAGGTACCGCTCCCCTGATCACTGCTGTTGATCCCATCGATCGCAAACACATAGGTTTCTCCCATCTGAAGATCCGCAGGGGAAACCGGTTCTACCGCCAGCTCCGGTTCCGGCTCTGACGCCTCCCCCACAATCCAGACGCCAAACTGGCTGGTATTCACCGCATCCCATGCTGCCGCCTGCCAGCCGCCTCCGCCGCTATTGGTATAGCGGACGCGATACGGCTCCCCCTCAATCTCCCGGGTAATCAAGACTTTTCCATCTCCGTTATCCAGCAGCTGAAGTGCCTGCGCCTCCCCCATACACAGTTTCAGAGAATTTTCTTCCTGGACGATGTTCAGATACGCACCGGTAGCTGCCGACCGAAGACTGTAGCCGCCTTCCACTGCTTCCACAGTCCAGGCCATATCCTGGGTGGCTTCTTTCCCGTCAAAAAGGAGATAATCCCGTTTGTCATTCTGGACAGCATCTCCGGATGCCAGGGCGAAGGTCCCGGAGCCTTTGAGTTCACTGTTGATCCCCTCAATGGCAAAAATATACGTTCCGCCGGAAACAATATCCGCGAAGGAACCTGCGGAAATAGCCTCTTCCACCGGCTCTCCGGACGGATCCTGGGACGTTTCATTCTTCTCCGCCCGGTACAGGACAAACTGGCTGGTGGCCTCCGGGGCAGCTGCCTGCCAGCCGCTGCCATCGTTTCCGGTATAGCGGACGCGATACGCGGTATCCCCAATCGTCCGGCTGATTACCATGCGGTCTCCTTCCGCCGTCAGGTCCAGGGCCTGTGGAGCATCTGCCATCTCCAGCCACAGCTTGCCGGCCTCATCCATCCGGATATTCAGATAACGGCCGCTGTCCGCTGCCTGCAGGCTATAGCCTTCCTCACAGGATGCCACCGTCCAGATCATATCCAGGGTAGCTGTCTGCCCGTCAAAAAGAAGATAATCCCGCAGATGCGGCTGGGAAGCGTCCCCAGAGGCCAGGGCATAGGTCCCCTCCCCCTTTGCGCTTTTTATCCCTGGAATAGCAAAAACATACTGCTCACCGGAAGCCAGCTGTTCCGGCGTGATCTCTGTAAAAACATACCCGTCCGCAGGCTCCGCAGCCTCCGCGGGAACCGCCGGAGAAGCGGAAAGCAGGATAAGAACCAACGCCAATAGAAGCGTTCCTGCCCGGCGTATCATTTTTTTCCATTTACTCATCTCTTTTCTCCTCTCTGCTGACAGATCTCCGGTGCTTGCCTATCAACACGGCTCCCGCAGCAGCCGCCAGACAAATCGCCCCATAAATTCCCATTCGGCTATCATCCCCTGTTTTCGGTGGATTTTCCATTCCCCCAGATGATGTTCCCGCACCGTTGTCCTGCGTGGGAGCGGAGGGATTTGTACCGCCGGATGGCTGTGTCTCTGAAGGCTGTGTCTCTTCTGCCTCAGACTCCGCCGGGCTGGTCTCCTCCGGTTTGGTTTCTCCCGGTTCTGTTTCCCCTGGGCTGCTCTCCTCCGGCTCCGTCCCTTCCGGGCTGCTCTCCTCCGGCTTAGTCTCCTCAGGCGAAAAGTCCAGAACCACTTTCTGGCCTCCTGCCTCATTCTGAACCGTCAGCACACATTCTTCCAGGCTGGATACTTCCAGAGGGAAGGACAAAGAAATTTCTTCCCGGCCATTGACATACTCCGCATCCGCATATACCAGTTGGGCGGTATCTTGCCCCGCTTCCTGCATCAGCGTAAAAGTCAACAGCTGATCCTTTTCCGGATGTTGAATGCCACTGACCTCCAAAACAAAACATCCCTCCTCCAGATTCGCTTCCACTGTCATGCCATCTGCGCTGGCGCTTTCGGCCCGCACAACGGCAGGGGCCCCCAAAATCACAGCCGCTGCCAGTGCCACAGGGAAAAGCCTCTGCGTTTTTCCCAACATATTGCTTTACTCCTCCTCTCTCAGGATACCATTCCCAGTTTGCGGCAATGGCTTGTTATACACAGCGCACAGTATACAGGCCCTTCGTAAAATTGGGGTAAGTTTTTTGTAAAAAGTATATATTGTGTATTTCTCCATTTTCTTTTTTGCTGCTTTTTTACTCTGAAAGCCCGGATTGCGGGAGTGCGCAGCACGGAGCAATCCGGAGGGCTTTCATGATTGGTGGTGCCCGCGCCAGCGGACATGCAGGTTTAGATAAATTTTTTTACAAAAAGATTGCCAAAAAGCCCAATCTCCGGTATAATAACAGCGGGCTTCCAGAAATCACCATTTTGGTATTACTGGATGCTCTCAAAATGATAACAAAAAGAAAGGGGGAAGTGTCTTGGACCCAGTTGGACGAAGTAGGAAACCGCAGCCACAAAGGCCGTATTCAATTTCCGCGCACAGATGCTTTCCGCCTGTCTTTTTTGGATTCGGATAAGCGTTTCTTTTGATGCACGCTGAATACTGTCTTTTCCGGCCGCGGAGCTTCCGCGGCCTTTTTGTGTTTCCGTGTTCGTCCTCCCACTACATTTCAGAAGGAGGAAACACACATGAATCGTATCTACAATCCGGTAGCCCTTCAGGAGCTGCTCCAGAACCGTTCCTACAAGGAACTGCGCGAGGCCTTGGCCGACCTGAACCAGGTGGATCTGGCTGAATTTTTGAGCGGGCTGGACCGGGAATCTGCTGTCCTGGTCTTCCGCATGCTGCCCAAAGAGGCGGCAGCGGATGTGTTTGCGGAGTTGACCGCGGAGGCCCAGCAGTGGATTGTCCACGCCGCTTCGGACGCGGAGCTGGCAGAAATTGTCAATGACCTGTACGTGGACGATGCCGTGGATATGCTGGAGGATATGCCGGCCAACGTGGTAAAGCGGATTCTCCGGAACGCGGATCCGGAAAACCGCCGGCTGATCAACCAGTTTCTCCAGTATCCGGAAAATTCCGCCGGCAGCATTATGACCGCGGAATTTACAGACCTGCGCCCCACCATGACCGTAGCGGAGGCCATCCGTCATATCCGCGCCACCGGCGAGGACCGGGAGACCATCTACACCTGCTACGTAGTCGACCCGCAGCGGCGGCTTTTAGGCGTAGTCACCGTCCGCACCCTGCTGCTCTCCGCTGATGAGAAGCTGGTGCAGGATGTGATGGAGGACCAGATCATCTCCGTAACCACCGGCACCGACCAGGAGGAAGCAGCCCGGCTGCTGAACCACTATGACCTGCTCTCCCTGCCAGTGGTGGACGGGGAAAACCGGCTGGTGGGAATTGTCACCGTGGACGATGCCATGGACGTCATTGACCAGGAGGCCACCGAAGATTTTGAGAAGATGGCCGCCATGGCCCCCTCGGAGAAGCCTTACCTGAAAACCAGCGTCTGGGAGATGGCCCGGCACCGGATCCCCTGGCTGCTGGTGCTGATGATCTCCGGCATGCTCACCGGCGGTATTCTGGCCCACTACGAGGCTGCTTTCGCCTCCCTCCCGCTGCTGGTTACCTTTATCCCCATGCTCACGGATACCGGCGGCAACGCAGGCAGCCAGTCCAGCGCCCTGGTGATCCGCGGCCTGGCCCTCCATGAGCTGCGGGTGCGGGATCTGCCCCGGGTGTTCTGGAAGGAGCTGCGGGTCAGCCTGGTGGTAGGCACCGTGCTCAGCGCTGTGAACTTTGTGCGGCTGATCATCACCTACCCCGGCCAGACCGCCACCGCCCTGACCGTGGCCTTCACCATGCTGTTTACGGTGCTGATGGCCAAAACCATCGGCGGCATTCTGCCGCTGGCCGCCAAGGCAGTCCGCATGGACCCGGCCATCATGGCCTCCCCGCTGATCACCACCATTGTGGACGCTGTGTCCCTGGTGATCTATTTCAACATTGCCAGCGCCCTCCTGCCCATTTGAGCAGGGGGGCCGTACCCTATCTGGGGAGAAAGGAATATTACGCCTGTATGCGAAGAAGAAAACCCCGTCCCGCTTCAGAGGAGGCCAATGGCATTTATTTCAATCTGCTCTTTGGCGCTGTATGGTGCTCATTCATCGTCCGTATCCTAGCTGACTCCGGTTTTCAGCCTGCGCTTCTTCTCTATGTATGGCCCTGTTTCTTTCTTTTTAAGCTCCCGATCCAGCAGTTCCGAAAGGCGGCAAAGGCCAGGCAGGCGCACCGGAAGGTTATGGAAGAAATCGCGCCTTTGCCCGGCAATATTGTGGAAATCCACCGAAAAGACATCCCCTCCCGCACGCGCCGGGGAATGCTATGGTACTCCTACCATTATATCCTTCAGGTGGAATACCGGGAGCCTGGCGCTTCCATCCCCAGGCGGATCACCAGCGAGCCCTACCTGCGTCCCATCCAGAACGACCTGGCATCCACCCGTGTGAACGTCTATCCGCTGCCGGATGGGTGGCATTTCATTTTGGATGATTTTGACCTGAAAGAATACCCTGGGGCCCCAGGCCCCTTCCCCTACGAAAAAAAGCCGCCTACATATCCTCTGTTCTTCACAACGGTGTTTACTCTTTTTTGCCTGTACGTTCTCTATGTACTCTTTACCGTCTAACCGCATCCTTGCTTTATTTCTTCTCCTCCCCCTCCTCTCCCTTGGCCCGCAGATCCCGGATGATCCGCCGCAGCCGGGAGGGGATGGGAACGCCCATTCTTCCCAGGTTTTCCAAGACGGATAACAGCTCATTGGCTGTCAGCCATATCAGGGTCAGCACACCAAAAAAAGTAGAGTGTTCCTCCAGTCCCATGGGCTCCGCGTAATAATGAAGCAGGAAATCCACCGTAAACGCGGTTCCCACCAATAAAATATAACCAAATTTTTTGATAATCCCTTTGATTCCCTTCTTGCTGCTAAGGCCCAGTTCCGCATTGTCCGGGTTTTCCAGTGCTTCCTTTTTGGCCGCCAGAATGCCCGAAATGTAATCGCAGGCCATGGCAATGCCAAACACAAGCGCCAGCGGATACCAACGCTGGAAACCGGACCAAACGGCGGAAACCGCAAAAGCTTCTGCCTCTCTTAACATATCCCGCACTCCCTTCTATTGCCACTCTTTCCTCAATTTCTTGATGGCGCTTTGCCGGATCTTATAAACCGCCTGGCGGCTGATCCCTAAAATTCCCGCAATCTCCTGATCCGAAAGCTGATACAGATAGCTCATTTGAATAATCCGTTTCTGTTTCTCTGTCAGCGGACGCAGCCAAAGCCGGAAATTCACTTCCTCTTCCAAAGAGCTGCGGGGGCTTTCCACCTCTAGCGGTAAATCCTCCAAGTAGCCCATCATCTCTCTTTGGCGTCTTCTCAATTTCGGCAGCTGATGCCACACCGCAGCCTGGATATACCGCACCAGGCCGCCGATATTCTCTTGCCCGATCCGCTCCAGCGGTATAGACGGCACGGTTTCGATCAGAAACAAAATCAAATCTTCCAGCGCATCTTCATAGCCCAGCTCTCTGGCATGCTTCCGGAGCAAGGGCATAAAACGCTCCACCAAAGCTTCCATCGCCTCCGCTTCCCCGGCCTGGGCACACTTTACCATCTCATACAAATTTTTCATAACCACGTTACCCCTTTCCGAAGCGATAACAAAACAGCCGGGCATCCAGTATACGGGATTTTCCCTTTCCCACTGGATGTCCGGCTATTGGGTAACGCAGACAGCCTGCAAGGCTGGCGGTTCCACGGCTCGGTACGCCCGCTATTCTGTTGTCTTATCCTTTTCTTTTCTCCTGTTTCTTTTGCCGATCCGCCCATTCTGCCCGGTAGTTTATATACCGGTACAAAGACAAATCAATCTCCACCACCTGGCCACAGCGGGAACACTTTATCTCAATGGTCCCTGTTGCAGGCGTTACGGTATCCAGAAGCCGCCAGTTACAGCACGGACACCGCACAATCTGTTTCCGCTCCGCTTTTTCCACCAATCCTTCCTCCATTCCTATCCGGTTCTGCATGCAGTCTGCTTTTCCAGTACGTTTCAAGCAAGAAACCTCTTGACTTTTTCCACAAATTATTTTAAAATCAATTTATAAATAACTTTTGAATTCATTATACACAATTCACTTGTGAGTGTCAATGATTTTTTCCTGTTATTACCAATTATTTTTAAACAAAGGACACCCTTCGGGTGTAACTAGATGCCGTGGGAAGCACGGCAACTGTGAAACACCCTCCGGGTGTAACTGGATGCCGTGAAAAGCACGGCAATTGTGAAACACCCTCCGGGTGTAACTGGATGCCGTGGGAAACACGGCAACTGTGAGAGGAGGAAATGCATGAAATTTGGCGAAAAGCTCCGCAAATACCGGTTAGAAAAGGGGCTGACCCAGGCGGAACTGGCCCGAAAAGCCGGGCTGGGGCTAAACACAATCTGCAACTATGAAAACGGGAAGACCTATCCGAAGGACCGGGAAGTCTACGCCACTCTGGCCGGAATTCTGGGAATTAATGTGGATTACCTTCATAACGAAAACGATGATTTTATCTCCGAAGCCCAAAAGCAATATGGCCCGCGCGGAAAACGGCAGGCCATGGAATTGGTTGACGAGCTGGGGGGGCTTTTTGCCGGCGGCGAACTGTCCGAAGAAGACCGGGATGGCGTCATGCAGGCCATGATGGATATTTACTGGGAAACCAAACAGGAGAACAAAAAATATACCCCGAAAAAATATCGGAAACCGACAGAATAGTTCTGCTCTGGTTCTGAAAATCCGCTTTCATGTTTTGTTCCAGGGAGGTTTGAAGACACTTGATCGATTCTTGCGGAATTTATAAAAAGACGGAACAGCTTGTACAGAGATACGGAACCCGCAATACGCTTGTTCTGGCCCGGGAGACCGGCATTCATGTAGTAGAAACGGACCGTTTCCAAAACTTATTGGGTATGTATACCTTCCGGTGGCGGCATCGGATTATGCTCCTCAACAACCGGATGGATGAATACCTGACCCAGATGGTAGCCGGCCATGAGATGGGGCACGACATTTACCACAGGGATCTGGCCAAAGGCAGGGGGTTACAGGAATTTGAGCTTTTTCGGATGCACAATACCACCGAGTACGTGGCCAACGCTTTTGCCGCCCACGTACTGATTGACACGGAGGAATGCCTGGAGTATGCCCGGAATGGTTATGACGTGGTACAGATGGCACAGGCCATGAATTCTGAGATCAACCTGATGCTGATCAAGCTCCAGGAGTTAATCCGGCTGGGCTACCCGCTGCGGCTGCCGGTGGAGCCTAGGAGTGATTTCTTTAAGAATATTCATGCTTAGCTGCCGCATGCGGCAGTATTCTGAGGAGAAGCGCAGGGTGGCTTATAGCAGATTCCCCAGAAGCAGATAAAGCCCTGCGATACAGACCGTAAGTACTGTCAAAAAAATCAGCCCTTTCTTATACGCTTTTCTGGGGGCCGGTTTCTGCGCCGGGAGAGCCACTCTCCAGCCCTCCAGGGCATACCGGGCTTTCTCTGCCCACTGGGTTCGATCCCCATTTTCCCACACATAGAGGAATTTAGGGATAGCCTTTTCCCGTTCCCCGTTGGCCATGTACCAGAACCCGCTCCAATAGCTATTGTGAAGGTCAACCCCCAAGACACCGGACTGTTTTCGGTATTCCGGGGAAAAGTTTTTATCCTTCCGTAAAAGAGCTAGCCAACCATGTAGAATGGTAGGAGCGCTTCCCGCCGGACACCAGTAAGCTAATTGTTCTATATTTTCGTCCTGGAAGCATTTCCAACCATTTACCAGGCGAATAAAATCGGTTGGCCTGTTTCTGTTTTTTCCCAATTCCTGTTCCGGAAGCTGCTGATAGGTACGGTAAGCATCTTCCAGCTGGCCGTTCATCCATTGAAAGGAAGCTACGGATACAATTTGTTCGGGCTTCGATTTCCAGTTTGCTTTTCCGGTTATCCACCGAATCACGGCCGGATATTGCAATTCCGCAAAACACATCTCTCGCACAATATGCCTCCAGGCAATGACCCAAATCACCAAAGAGGCAAATTCTAACCCCAAAAATAAAACCACATACACATACCTGCCTCTCGTAAAAACGGAAGAGTAGATAACTGCCAATACAATCGGAATAAAAATCCAGGCCCAAATGAATTTTAAACGGTTCAAAGAATTTTCTCCCTTCCACATTTTTGAGGTTTCCTTCAAGGAAGCAGAACGAAGCCCAGCGTTTTTACAGAAAGCTTCCCAGAATCAAACTGAGGCTAACCGTGACTACAAAGATTGCCGTCTCCCGCACCACGCACCAGCGGAAAGCCTTCCGGGGTACCGCTTCCTGTTCGGGCAGCGCCACGCCCCAGCCCTCCAGGGCATACCGGGCCTTCTCCGCCAGCTGGGTCTTGTCCCCTTTGGTCCATACATAGAGAAATTGCTCCACGGCTTTCTCCCGGTTCCCACTGGCCATGTACCAGAACCCAGCCCAATAGGCGTTGTGAATATCAAGCCCCAGAACGCCGGTGGTGCCGCAAGGTTTCCATTCAAAATCCCAATTCCGTTCCAAAATCGCCTGCCAGCTCTTTAAGATTTGTGTATAAGCCGCTTCCTGTCCCTCTGCGGAATCTGGGCATCGGCCAATTATCCTGCCCAGTTCCCCTATATCTCCTCCTTGGAAGGCGTTCCAGCCATGTATCAGAAAATCCTCTTTCCCCATTATGAGTTCCCGTTCGGGAAACTGCTTTCGGGTGTCATACGCTTCCTCAAACCGACCGTCAAACCACTGGGCCTGTATAATATAGGAAGCCGGACGACGCTGTTTTCTCCACTTTTCTTCCCTGCTATAATAATTCATTTCTTTTAAATATATAATCTCGTCCAAAAATCGTAATTCCCGCATACAAATTTTTCGTCTAAAAGATCTACCAATAGCAATATATGGGAAATATACTATAATCCCTAAAAAAACATTTAAAAGGGCGCATGGTAAGGAGAGTTTCTGTACAAACACTGTAATGATATATAGAGACAAATATAAAGCCCACCATAGATACACAAAGAAATACCGTTGTGCTTTATAGGACTGCATCGTATACCCTTTCTGCATTAAAAATACTCCAAAAATATTAATAGTTTAAAACTGAGGGTGGGAACCTTTAGATTCCCACTCTCAGCCATTGTGCTATTGCATATTTTGCTCTGGTGTACCTGTAAAAACATCAATGGCCAGAATAACACCCAGAGCAAAAAGAGACGTACTTGGAGTGGCAAGGGCCGCCCCCACTAAAAAAGTAATCAGGGACAATGCTACAATCTTCCCCGGGTCAACCAGCATATCCGGATTCTGTGCATAAGCCGGATACAACTGCCCCAGTGCCTTCTCCAAATCCTCATGTATTCCCGCATCCGAGCTGAACTCCATGGTAATCTGGATGGTATAGTTTCCGCTGAGATAGGGGCTAAAGGTCTTCTCCGCAATCTCAAAGCCAATGTCCACACTGCCGGTCAGGGGCGCAAGCGTAACCCCAATGCTGATCTTCCCCGTATAAATAGTAGCCGCCACATTCTCTGCCCCCATCGCAATCGTTGAGACAGCGCTGTTTTCAGTTCCGGCTGTCAGCAGGGCCTGTGCCTCTTTCCAAATATTTTCATCAAGAATGAATCCCCCCTGAATGTCCAAAGGAACGACTACGTTGGCATGTGTGTCATACGTAAGCGTTGGCCCGCAGGAAAGGTATACCCGCAGCACAGGATCACGGTAGAGCGGGTACCGCACCATTCCTGTTGCAGAAACAGACGTTGGATGATACCACTCTGGATTTGTTGGAATATACAGCTTTTCCAGAATTTCCCGTATCATTGCCGCCCGGTAAATCCCATCCGAGGCAAAGTAGAACATAGTCACCTCGCTGTACATAAACTCATTCCAGGTCAGGGAGCCGTCCCGATACTCCTGGCCGCTGTACATCCGGTTCATGGCAAAATTCAGCTCCGTGGACGGATCGGTCTGGAACTGGCTGCTGGCATTGCTCCACACATCGTTCACCGCCGTCATATCCAGCAGGATTTCCTCGTAGGAGGTAAGGGTGATCTTATGGGTGACCAGAAGGTACTTATAGGCAGTGTCCCCTTCCGTATTCTCATAGGCAAAGGAGTACAGAATCTTCACAACGGCCCAATCGCCCTCCCGCTCCGCACGGACTCCCAGGGTGCCATTTCCAAGGAATGCGCCAATATCCTGCACCAGATTCGTCAGCTTATCCCCTTCGGAGTGGAACATAATATTCAGCTTATAGCGCTGCAGGACAGGACCATCCGTTATCTCATCATACTCCCCATCCGTCACCGTATAATACCGGGCGTCCGTTCCCATGGCCGATCTGCCGGTTCCCGGGCCGGTCTGGGCCGTCACATTTTCCGATGCGCTGGAGATATATACCTGGTTTTCCACAGAATCCGCCGCTCCGCCCAGGTAGGTGAAGCCGTGGAAGCCCAGCAGGCTCCGGAACATGGCCTTTACCTCCTCGTCCACCTCCTCCTTGGGGCGAACCTCCATCTGGGGCGCGGTCTGATTGCAGCCATAGCCCTCAATGCTGGTGTCGTCCCGATTGTAGTAGCGTTTGCGCACCGCGTCCGCCGCATTGCCCTCAATGGTGTACACGTAATCATCGGTCACCTCCGCCACCAGGCCGGTGTGGGCCACCCGTCCCAGATCCGAGCTGTAGAAGAAAATGGTATCCCCCGGTTTCGGGACATAATGGCTGCCGCGGGTAAAGAACCGTCCCCGGGAGCGGTACCATTCCATGCCGGTGGGGCAATAGCAGTAGACCGGAACCACCGTGTCCGCCAGGCCGGCCTTTCTGGCACAGAAGGTCACAAACATGGCGCACCAGGCCTGGCCGTTCATGCCGCTGGCATACCACTGGCCATAGGGTGTAATGTTCAGCGCATTGTTGTCGCTGTCCGTATCCTCCTCAAAGCCCAGGGAGAGCTCATGCTCCGCCACGCTGAGCAGCTTCTGGACGCCGGTGCCGGAGCCGGGATTGTACACCTCAAACAGCTTGCTCCAGCTGGCCGGGCCAAATTTTCCGTCCACCTCCAGGCTGTGATCCGTCTGGAACTGCTTTACCTCTTCCTCCATGCCGGGGCCGTAAGAGCCGTCAATGGAGGGGCTGTAGCCCAGATAGTTGAACACCTTCTGCAGATAGCGGACCAGCTGGCCCTTGGACCCCCGGCGCAGCGCCGCGGAGGTAATGTTGCTGACGGTTCCATCGCTGGAAATGCCCAGGGCTGCCTTGGTGCTGGTTCCCACCAGGCCATCCACCTCCAGGCCGTTGTCCTCCTGGAACGCCAGCACCGCATTGTAGGTGTCCGGGGTGGCAACGCCGTCTGCGGAGCCTCCAATGTCATAGCCTTTGTTGATCAGGGCCTCCTGGATGGGCCGGATGTCCTTGCGCAGAGCCTCCCAGGTGTTGGTGCCCACCACGCCGTCCGTTTCCAGCCCTTTCCGCTCCTGGTAGCGCTCCACTGCCGATTCGCAGCCGCCGCCAAAGGAGCCGTCAAACCCGTTGGGGTCAATCTGCACCATCCGCAGGGCGTACTGCAGGCAGAGCACGTTGTAGCCCTTACTGCCCCGGCTCAGCGGAAAATCGTCGTTTCCGTAAACCTTGGCAATGCCCAGGGCCGCCCGGGTTGCCGGGCCCGCCTGCCCGTCCACCACCAGCCCCTGGTCCCGCTGGAACTCCCGCAGGACCTGGTAGAAGCTTTCGTCCGGAGCTCCGGTGACATTCCGCAGCTCATAGCCCGCCTCCACCAGCGCCTGCTGAACGGGGCGCAGCTGGGTCTGCATCTCCCGCAGATCGCTGTTGGAAAACACGCCGTTTTCCTCCAGGCCATATTTGTTTTCAAATACCCGGACCGCTTCCTCCACCTGGGGGCCAAAGGAGCCGTCCAGGTCTCCCGGGTGGCAGCACAGGACGGTCAGGCCCGCCTGCAGGTCCAGAATATTGCTCCCCCGGTCCCCTCTTTCGTAGGGAAGGGCATTGTCCCCGCTGGCGCTGGAGCTGCCGCTGCTGCTTCCGTACAGGGCCTGGCGGCTGGCCGGTCCGAAGAACCCATCCACCTCCAGGCCGTTATCCTCCTGGAATTCCAGGAACGCCTCGTAGGTGCTGGTCAGGGCAATCCCGTTCACCGAGCCGTTGTAATACCCTTTGTTTTTCAGGGCACGCTGGATCGGCAGCACGTCCGACTTCAGGCACTCCCAGGTCTGGTCATTCAGGGTTCCGGTCTCCTCCAGCTCCCGGTCTGCCTGGTAGTCCAGGATTGCCTGCTCCATGCCCGGGCCGAAGGAATCGTCAATGTCCATCCGGTAGACCCGCATCAGGTGCAGCGCGTGCTGTGCGCAGCGGATCACGGTCCCTTTGTCTCCACGTTGATAATTCATACTGTTTTCCTCCTTCAATCTGATTGGAATTTGCAAATTCTATAAGAGAGAAGGAAGGAACCGCTCGTTTTTGTAAACCATCCCCTTCACTTTTTTCTTTCTCTACCATAGCACACTTTATGCACGGCCGCTACTCTTTTCCTGCCAGAGAGGGCCGCACTCTGCCGCGTAGGGGGAATGGCCCCGGATTGCGCAACGAAAACCGATCATCCTACGCAAATTTTGCGACAAAAGCGGGGCCGTTTCCGGCCCTAGCATAGCTAAACGCAACAAATGTAACGCTCTGTTAACATTTGTGTGCGCTCTGTTTATTTATGAAAACTAGAAATTTGAATACAATAGGGGAGTAGCCTATCCATACAGCTTTCCCATCATACAGGAGATAAACGCGCTATGGCCAAATCCCCTCAGTCCTCCAAGAAAAGCGGCACCATCCATTTTGAAAATGTAGACTCCTACCTGGATCTGTTTGCCCACATCAAATATTACCGGCAGAAGGCCGGGCTCAGCCAGGAGGAGCTGGCCCACCGGGCAAACATCAGCCGCTCCTTTCTCAGCTCTCTGGAATCCCGCACCCGGGTCCGGGGCCTGACCATGGAGACCTTCTTTAACCTCTGCCGGGCGCTGGAAATTCCGCCGCTGAAGCTGTTTGACCCGCTTCCCTAGCCCAGAATGCCCAGGTGCTCCAGCAGGATCTTCAGTCCCATGAGAATCAGCACCACGCCGCCCAAAAGCTCCGCCTTGGACTTGTACTTCATGCCAAAAACATTTCCCAGCTTCACGCCCAGGGCCGAAAGGACGAAGGTGATCACGCCAATCAGCAGCACCGCCGGCACAATCTTCACATTCAGGAACGCAAAGGAGATGCCCACTGCCAGGGCGTCTATGCTGGTGGCCACCGCCAGAGGCACCATGGCCTTCACGGAAAGGGATGCGTCCACCTGCTCCGCTTCTCCCCGGGATTCCCGGATCATATTCAGGCCGATCATGGCCAGCAGAATGAAGGCAATCCAGTGATCTACACTCTCAATCCACACCCGGAAGCGGCTGCCCAACAGGTAGCCCAGAAGGGGCATCAGCGCCTGAAAGCCTCCAAAATAGAGTCCCACAATACATGCGTGCTTCCCCTCCACCTTGGGGGTGGAGAGGCCCTTACATACTGCCACCGCAAAGGCGTCCATGGACAGTCCCACCGCAATCAATGCCAATTCCCAAATTCTCATCTGTAACCTCCCACAACGCTTTTGATCGGGAGCTGCCGGGTCTATCGCGCAAACACCCATGCCCGCTAGCGCGGGCATCACCAACCATGAAAGCCCTCGGATTGCTCCGTGCTACGCACTCCCGCAATCCTTCCTGCATTCGCAATCCGGCCTTCGGCCTACTTGCTCATACAGGTTAGCGTCTCTAAAGCATAGACGGCCCGGTCTGCGAGCAGCCCGTTCCATCTCTGCTTTGAGACCGGGCTTTCACAGTAAAAAAGACGAGGCTTACCTGTCTGTACAGATAAGTCTCGTCAATTAAGGTGATGCCAGGAACCAATCCAGTGTGTTGGCATCGCCGCACGCCCGTGCTGACTACTCCCTTACGTGGGTTCAGTGTATCAAACTTTTGGAAATTTGGCAAGAGGAATCTGGCCCGGGTTTTTAGCGTTTTCCGGTATCCCCCTTGGCACTGCTCCGGATTTCCAGCTTTACCTCCGGCACAGATGGCTCCGGAAACCGGTCAGTTCAGCGCCTGCCCGTTGGGCCACACCCAGCCCAGGATCCCCTGCATTCCCCGATAGGCGCTGTAGGGGCACTGGGAAAGGTTCCCCTCGCAGTAGTAATCCGCAAACTCCTCCAGGGAGGAGATGGTCACGTGGTTGCCGCCCACGTTGTGGGCAATGCGTCCGCCGCCCAGGTAGATGCCCACATGGCCGTAGGTCCGGCCGCTGCTGCTGGTAGAGCCGCTGCCCACCACGGCGGCCCCCACCGGGATGTTGGAGAGATCCGTGGAGCCGGAGTCCTTCCAGTAATGCCAGTAGTCGATGGCGTTGCCGCCGGGGTAGCCCACCCCCGCCGCCTCATAGACGCCGGAGACCCAGGCCGCGCACTTGCCATGGACCGCCGCCACGGTGCCGCTGTTGCTCTCCGCAATGTCCGCCACCCGCTGCTGCCGGGAGCTGACCGCGGAGGGAATGCTGCCCCGCTCAATACCGTACTCCTGGCAAAGGGCCGTGTACTCCCGGGAGCCTATAAAGCCGTCCAGCACCGACTCCCGGCTGGCGCCGCTCTGCAGCTGGCCCATCCAGGTGTTCCAGCCCTCCTCGTCCGGCTCCCGGTTCAGGCAGGTCCGGTAGCAGATCCGCACAAACTCCTCATTGGAAACATTCTTGCGCTGGAACTCTGCGCTGAAGAAAAAGCCCCGGGCCAGGTCCCGGCCGCTGATCTCATGGTTCAGCAGCAGGCCGGTCCAGTCGTACAGGCCGCCCCGGTCCCAGCTGCGGTTCAGTACCACCGTGTACATCCGGCTGACAAAGGCGGTCACGTCATAGTTCCGGTCCACAATCTCCCCGGAGGTAAAGGAGCCCCGCTCCACACCGTAGGAATCGCAGATCCGCTGGAATTCCGCCGAGTTGGCAAAACCGGCAAACACGCCGCTGCGGCTGATGCCTACCGAAAGCCAGCCCAGCCAGTCCGCTTTGCCGCCTGCATCTGGCTCCCGGCCCAGCAGGGTCCGGTAGAGCATGTCCACGTAGGCCTCGTCCGAGGTGTTCTTCCGCTGGTACTCATCGCTGAACACAAAGCCGGCCGCCACCTCCGCGCCGGTGTTCGCCCCGCTTACCAGCCGGCTTTCCCAATCGCTCACCTCATCCGCCCGGGGCGTTCGATCCAAAACCACCTGATACAGACGCGTCACATAGTCTTGGACCGGACTCCCACTACGGGCCTGGACCTCCACGGAAAGGACCTCCGATGCCTCTTCCTCCGTCCGCACCGTGTCCGCCTGCGCCATGGCCTCCTCGGGCCACACGGCTGCCTCTGCGGGCCGCACGGCAGACACGGCCATCATGGATACCAGCAGCCACACTCCCAATTTCTTCATCCTGACACTCTCCTTATCTCTTTCCTCGTTTTCTTCTCTCCCGCCGCCGCTGGCGGATCTGTTCTTTTTTCTCCCGGAGCTTCTTCACGGCCTCCTCATCTGCCGGCTTCATGGTTTTCACCACAAAAATCCGCCCGTCCCCGCTTTTCTTAATGCGGATTTTCCCCTTCACATAGCCGTGGCGGGGGCACTGGACCAGCGACAGGTAGGTGTTGGGCCCGGCGGAAAACCAGCGGATCCGCCGCCACACCGGCAGGCCGCACCGGCTGCAGCGCATGGACGTGACCACCTTGTCCGCCATGGCCTCCTCCTTGTTGGCAAAGGTCTTGGACACAAATTTGGTGTAGGTGCCGAAATCCCGATAGATTTCCTCCTTCCGGCTGGCCGGCAGCCGGTGATAATCCACCGACTCATACCGCTCCACCTGGGCCAGGTCCATCCGCTTCATGACCTCCGCCGTGTAATAGGTATCGTCAAAGGCACGGTGGAAGGGGATGGTCTTTTCAATGCCCAGGAACTCCACCGCCTGCTCCAGGGACATCCGGCTTTTGCCGTCATCGTAGAGCAGGCTGAACATTTTCTGGAGGTCATAAAAAAACAGCGGATTGGGAAGTGGATTCCGGATATGATAGTAATCCATATTCCGCTGCAGCTCGCTGAGATCCAGGCTGCCCCAGGTGACAAACTTGCAGTCCTCCCCGCACCAGGCCAGAAAATCCCGTACCACCGGGGAGAAGGTCCGGGCCTGATCCAGCTCCTCCTGCTCCAAATGAATGACTTCTTTGGTCCGATGATGCAGGCGACGATAGACCAGCGGGCGGATCACTTCCTGAAACCTTCCGATCTCTTCCCTATTCTCATTCAGCTTAATAGCGCCAATCTCCACAATCTCAAAGGGGAGCTTGGGGTTTTCCTTTTCTTTTCCCTGGGGACACTGGTTCCATTCCAGATCAAAAATCACATAATTCATCCGAGATGCCCTCGCCGGTATAATCGCCACTCTGCGGGACATGGTATCATGTCCGCTCAGCGGCCATTATACCATGTTCCACGCCAAAAGGGAAGATTCTTCCCTATTTATATTGGCCGCTGCCGCGCGTTCCTATTCACCGGCCGGTGACTTCTGAAAAAGGGGTTTTCCTGATGGCCAATCCATGCTATAGTATAGTTAGTGCAGTTTTGATTGCCCTGCGGCGCTCTGGCTGCAGCGCTTTCACCAATAGAAGAAACTGGAGGTCAACCATGGAAAAAAAGGAACTGCAGGCATGCAAAATCCGGTCCGCCCAGGTGCGGCTGGATGTCCTGAAGATGCTGAAATGGAGGCGCTACGGTCACCTGGGCGGCGCCATGTCCATTATTGAGCTGCTGTCTGTACTGTACACCCGCCACCTTCGGCACGATGCCAAAAACCCGGATTGGGAGGAGCGGGATTATCTGGTCCTGTCCAAAGGACATGCCGGCCCTGCCCTCTACGCCACCCTGGCAGAGGAGGGATATTTTGACAAGGAACTGCTCTTTACCCTCAACGAGGGAGGCACCCGCCTGCCCTCCCACCCGGACCGGACCAAAACCCCCGGCGTGGACGCCACCACCGGCTCCTTGGGCCAGGGCACCTCGGTAGCCGCCGGCCTGGGCTACACCTTCCGCCTGGAAAAATCCTCCCAGAAGGTCTACCTGATTGTGGGGGATGGCGAGCTCAACGAGGGCCAGTGCTGGGAGGCCTTCCAGTTTATTGCCTCCCACAAGCTGAACGAGGTAATTGTTTTCATTGATGAGAACAAGCGGCAGCTGGACGGCTGGACGGACAAGATTATCCGGCAGTTTGACATTGCGGAAAAAATGCGGGCCTTCGGCTTTTACACCGTCCGCTGCGACGGCTCCAACGAGGAGGCCATTGACAACGCCATCAACGAAGTGAAGGGCGTTCAGAACCAGGCAGTCTGCGTGGTGCTGAACACCACCAAGGGGCAGGGTTCCCCGTACTGGGAGGCTGTGGTGGACAACCATGCGCCCAAGTTTAACGCGGAGGCCGACGCGGAGACGGACAAGGACATTGCCCGCCTGGAATCCTGGCTCAAAGAGAACGGAGGGATGTAAGCATGTGGAAATTGGCAATCGACGGAAAAGATCAAGAGCTGCGTACGGTGTTTGCGGACACCCTCAACGCGCTGATTGAGGAAAACCCCAAGATTTTTGTGATGGACGCGGACCTGGCCGGAGCCTCCAAATTCGGCAAGGTGCAGAAAGCCCATCCGGACAACTTCCTGAACATGGGCATCTCCGAGGCCAACATGATGTGCGCCGCCGCCGGCATGTCCATGCGGGGCTATGTGCCCTTTGTCCACACCTTTGCCCCCTTTGCGGCCCGCCGCTCCCTGGATCAGATTTACCTGTCCGGCGCCTACGCCAAAAACACCCTGAACATTTACGGCTCGGACCCCGGCGTCTGCGTAGCCGCCAACGGCGGCACCCACACCTCCTTTGAGGATGTGGCCGTCATGCGAACCATTCCGGAGGCCATGGTCTTTGACCCGGCGGACGGCGCCCAGCTGGCCTGGCTGATCCGGGAGCTGGTCCCCTTAAAGGGCGTCCACTATATCCGGGCCAACCGGAAGAACACCCCCAACCTCTACGCGGAGGGCTCCACCTTTACCATCGGCAAGGGCAACATTCTCCGGGAGGGCACGGACGTGCTGCTGATCTCCATGGGCGAGGTGCTCCATGACGCCCTGGCCGCCGCTGAGGAGCTGGGCCAGCAGGGGATCTCCGTGGAGGTGGTGGACATGTTCACCGTAAAGCCCCTGGACGCGGAGCTGGTCTGCCGGGAAGCCGCCGGCAAGAAGCTGGTGGTAACCTTTGAGAACCACAGCGTCATTGGCGGCCTGGGCGGCGCCGTGGCAGAGGCCATGGCGGAAGCCGGCTGCGGCGTACGCCTGAAACGGCTGGGCGTCAACGACCAGTTTGGCCAGGTGGGCACGCTGGAATACCTGAAGGAAGCCTACGGGCTGACCAAGGAAAACTGCGTGAAGGTGATTCAGGAAAACCTGTAAGCGCAAATAAGGAAAATCGGGGGCTGCCGCACAGATCGAATAGGAAGCAGCAGCCCTTTTCTTTATGGAATTGAGGCGGCAAGGATTGCTTTTTAAGGGGGATGAATTTATATGGAATGCAGATATTGCGGTAAGAAGCTTCTCGCCCATGGTGACTTCTGTTGTCATTCATGTGAACTCCATTACCAAGAGCAAACTGACAAAGACCGCTCTAAAATCAAATATTTTGCCGCAGGGATGCTGATTGGCTTTTTGGTTATGCTGTGCGGTGTCCTGGCCAATCATGATTTTGTGATGGGAGCTGGAATTGCGCTGATGGGCATGGTTGTCCTCCTCCTCCCTTTGACTACCCCGGAAACAATCGTCCTTATGGGATACCAAAAGTCCAAAATCATCGGAAGGGTCCTGGGTGCACTCCTGACCGCAGTGGGAATATGGATGGTCTTTTTTGACCATTGAAACTGTTTACCAGAAAAACCGTTGGACACTCAACCGGCTGAAACCCAGCAGTTCTATAAAATCATTCATTCTCTTGTTCAATCGGTTACAAACCATTTTTCTTTCGCCGGGAACTCTTCCCTTCCTATATCCCGTCAAGAATTCTCCTCTTTTTTACCTTATAATAAAAGCTGTAACCCATAAGAAGCGAACCGAGAGCCGCAGCGCTGCCTGCGGAAACGGAGGAGGGCCATGAACCGGGAAATTCTGGAAGCATCTTTACAGTATATCGACCAGCATATTTATGAAAAAATCCGCCTGGCGGATTTGGCCCGCCTGGCCGGCTACAGCCCATTCCATTTCAGTGCGCTGTTTTCGGAGGCCATGGGAATTTCCGTGACCACCTATATCCGTATCCGGAAGCTGCAGCACGCCATGAAAGACCTGATGGCCGGTGAAAAGGTCCTGGACGTTGCCCTGCAGTACGCCTTTGAATCCCACGAGGGCTTCACCCGCGCCTTCACAAAGCTGTTCGGCTCCACGCCCAAGACGGTAAAAAAGTATCTGACCTCCTATACCGTTCCTTCTTATACCATCCCCCGGGAGCCCAAACGTTCCCGAAACACCCGGCGGGTATATGCCGTGGAGCACACGGCAAACAACAGAAAGGAAGATGTCCAAATGAAAACACCTCAAACCTTGTGGGAAGACATGCACCAGATTGTTTTTGCCTTTTTGCGGGAATCCCTGGAGGAAGCCCGGGAGGGCCACTGCACGGAGATCCGGCTCCGGCTCTTCCCAGACAACCGCATCCAGGTGGCGGACAACGGGCGGGGGCTTCCCCTTTCGGATCACAGTGCCCAAAATCAGGAGATCTTCTCCCGGACACTGGCCGGTTCCCCCGTCACCCCCTTGGATTACGAGAGAATGGAGGATCTGAACAGCCCTTCTCTGCAGGTGGCCGGTTCCCTCTGCCAGACAATGGATGTAACCGTCTACCGGAATGGGAACGCCTACCGCCAGCGCTATGTGCGGGGAATTGCCCAGGATGCGCTCCAATGCCAGGCCTCTGACCACCCGTCCGGAATGGAGGTTTCCCTGCTGCCGGATCCGGAAATCTTTGGCTCACTCCATTTTTCACCCGTGCGGATTGCCCAATGGCTGGAGGAACAGCAAAAGAACGCCCCAGCGCTGGAAAAGGGAACCGGAAATACCGCCTGTGAGGTGAGCATTTCTTTTAGCGATGCCGGTGCGAAAACCATATATGACAAACAATGAATGTTCAAAACACGGAGGTGTATACGAGACTGACGATTACAATCTACGACTTGCTGCCGTCACAATTCGTCCTCTCTGTTTTCCTACTTCTACGGAGAAAATAAACATTTCCTCCAAATTCTCCGTAGGGAATGAGTTGTGCCTACGGAGAAAATAAACATTCCTGCCATATTCTCCGTAGGAAATGGGCTGTGCCTACGGAGAAAATAAACATTCCTGCCATATTCTCCGTAGGAAATGGGCTGTGCCTACGGAGAAATAGGCATTTCCGCCTATTTCTCCGTAAAATGAAATATTTCCCATGATTGAGGGTGCCGCGAAAACAGGCCGACATAACACATAACCTTCTCTTCCCAGGTCATACCTGCGCTCTGCTTCTCAAAAATACACCAGCCAAGCCGCTGCCGCCCCTAGAACACCGCCGGCCGCCACCAGCAGAATCCACCGGATCCGGGCCACCGTCCGCAGCCTCCACCGGGGGATCCCCTGCTCTTCCAGGGCCTGACGTGCAGGGGCCTCCCGCTGCCGCTCCAAACTTTCCTGATACCCGAACACCAGGGAGCCGCAGAGAAGGATGGCTGCCCCGGCCCCCAGGTACAAGTTCCGCCGCTCTTCCCGAGCGTCCCAGTCCGCCTCCCGGGCGTCCTCCCCTTCCGCTGAGATCCCCAGGGCCGCCAGCTCCCGCACCACCGGTCCACGGGCTCCCGCGTCTGTCAGCCGCAGCCACAGGGTCTGGGGGCTTTCCGCCCCTCCCTGGGCCCCCTGCAGGCTCCGGGCCTGCTCCCCGCTCAGATACGCCCGGGGCTCCTCCAAACCGTCTTCCAACACCCCGCAGACCCGCACCGGGGTGCCGGACAGGGCCGCCTCCGAATAAATTCCACCGGACAGGGAAGCGCTTTCCCCGGCGGTTCCCGCCCCGGAGGGCGCCGCTCCGCCGCTAAACTCCACCTCCGCGCGCAGCCAATCCACTGCCTCCGGGGCCTCCAGGGGGATCTGCCGCTCATTCCGGAAGGCATCCAGGGCCGCCCGGTTCAGCACCAGGTACGCCATGGCCGAGCTTTCCGGATACACGCCTCCCTGGAGCCAGGTGCCGGAAAGGCAGGCTCCGTCCATCCCCCACAGG